>NZ_JBIVEG010000005.1:84272-383525 GCF_044747545.1 Streptomyces sp. NPDC090077 | reverse complement strand
CTCAAACGCCGGCGGGGCTGATTTCAGCCCCGCCGGCGTTTGAGGCGCGGGCGCGGTAGCGCCGTAGGGGTCCGGGCGAAGCCCGGGGAACGGTGGAAGGGCGGGTAGGGGACCTCGCCCCGCGCAGCGGCACAGGGGCCCGCGCCGTCTCACGGCGTCCCGTACCGGGTCCCGGCCGGACCGGGCAGCGCGAACCCGATCCCGCCCGGGCAGGGCGGCGGTAGCATGCCCTGCGAACGATCAACGTCACGGGAGGCGCAGCAATGGCCGGGGAACCGCAGGCGGACTGCCTGTTCTGCAAGATCGTCGACGGCAAGGTGCCGGCGACCGTGGTCCGGGAGACCGAGACCACGATCGCCTTCCGGGACATCAGCCCACAGGCACCGACGCACGTGCTCGTCATCCCCAAGGCGCACTACCCGGACGCGGCCTCCCTCGCCGCCGCCGAGCCGGCCGTGATCGCCGACATACTGCGCGAGGCCGGGGAGATCGCCGCGGAGGAGAAGATCGCCGACCAGGGCTACCGGGTCGTCTTCAACACCGGGGCCGGCGCGGGCCAGACCGTCTTCCACGCCCACCTGCACGTCCTGGGCGGCCGCGGCCTCCAGTGGCCCCCCGGATAAGTCGTGTCCGTACGCGAGTTCGTGGTCCTCGGCACCGCCAGCCAGGTCCCCACCCGGCACCGCAACCACAACGGCTACCTGCTGCGCTGGGACGGTGAGGGCATCCTCTTCGACCCGGGCGAGGGCACGCAGCGGCAGATGCTGCGGGCCGGGGTCGCCGCGCACGACATCAACCGGATCTGCATCACGCACTTCCACGGCGACCACAGCCTCGGCCTGGCCGGGGTGATCCAGCGCATCAACCTCGACCAGGTCCCGCACCCGGTGACGGCGCACTACCCGGCCTCGGGGCAGAAGTTCTTCGACCGGCTGCGGTACGCCACCGCCTACCGGGAGACCGTGTCGCTGCGGGAGGAGCCGGTCGCCGCGGACGGGGTGCTCGCGGGCGGGCCCCCGTACGCCCTGGAGGCCCGGCGGCTCTCGCACCCGGTGGAGTCCTTCGGCTACCGGGTGACCGAGCCGGACGGGCGCCGGATGGTCCCCGGGCTGCTCGCGCGGTACGGGATCAAGGGGCCGGACGTGGGCCGGATCCAGCGCGAGGGGCGGCTGGAGCGGCCGGAGGGCGACGTCACGCTGGAGGACGTCAGCGAGCACCGGGCGGGCCAGCGGTTCGCCTTCGTCATGGACACCCGGCTCTGCGAGGGCGTGGACGCGCTGGCGGAGGGCTGCGACATGCTGGTCATCGAGTCGACCTTCCTCGACGCGGACGTCCGGCTGGCGCAGGACCACGGACACCTCACCGCCGGCCAGGCGGCGCGGGTGGCGCGGGACGCCGGTGTGCGGCACCTGGTGCTGACGCACTTCTCGCAGCGGTACGCGGACCCCTCGGAGTTCGAACGCGAGGCCCGTGCGGCGGGGTTCGAGGGCGAGCTGACGGTGGCGGCGGACCTGGGACGGGTGGCGCTGCCGAAGCGGGGGTGACGCCCGGGGTGAAGTGGGGCGGGGCCCCGGTGACGTGCGTCACACTGGGGTTTGTCCCGGCCGGGGCCGGGCAGGGCTGGCACCTTTCCAGCCCACTCGCAGAAACGACACTTCAACGGGGAGCACGCCGTGACCAGTCGGGACAGCCGCCGCATCACCCTCGACCCGCTCGGACCGGTCCGCGATCCCCAAGAGCCGGGCTGCGACGTCTTCCTGACCGGCACGGTCTTCCTCGACATCATCTTCACCGGCCTCGACTCGGCCCCCGTCCGCGGTACGGAGTCCTGGGCGCGCGGCATGGGCTCCAGCCCCGGCGGCGTCGCCAACATGGCCACCGCCCTCGCCCGCCTCGGCCTGCGCACCTCGCTGGCCGCCGCCTTCGGCGACGACCACTACGGCGAGTACTGCTGGGACGCCCTGGAGCAGGGCGAGGGCATCGACCTGTCCATGTCGCGCACCATCCCCGGCTGGCACAGCCCCGTCACGGTCTCCATGGCCTACGAGGGCGAGCGCACGATGGTCTCCCACGGCCACGAGGCGCCGCCCCCGGCGGGCCCGGGACCCTTCCCGTGGTGCCCCCCGAAGGCGCGGGCGGCGGTGGCCTCGCTCGGCGCCGGGCAGGGCGAGGACTGGATCTCCGAGGCGGCCCGCCGGGGCTCGCGGATCTTCGCGGACGTCGGCTGGGACGACACCGGGCGCTGGGACCTGGACGCGCTGGCCGACCTCCAGCACTGCGAGGCGTTCCTGCCCAACGCAGGAGAGGCGATGCGCTACACCCGGACCGAGTGTCCGCGCGCCGCGGCCCGGGCCCTCGCGGAGAAGGTCCCGGTCGCGGTGGTGACCATGGGCTCGGAGGGCTCGTACGCGGTGGACGGCCGCACGGGGGAGACCGCGGAGGTCCCCGCGATCACGGTGGACGCCCTGGACCCGACCGGTGCGGGGGACGTGTTCGTGGCCGGGTTCGTCACCGGCAGCCTCGCGGGGTGGCCGCTCGCCGACCGGCTGGCCTTCGCCGGGCTGACCGCCGCCCTGTCGGTGCAGGAGTTCGGCGGCTCCCTCTCCGCCCCGGGCTGGCCCGAGGTGGCCCACTGGTGGCGCACGGCCCCCGCCGCCCTGCGGGGCCGCTACGCCTTCCTGGACGACCTCGTCCCGCCGGGCGCCACCCCCTCCCCCCGCCGCCGCGCGGTCCCGACCATCGGCTTCCGGCACCCCGTCTAGGAGGCTCCCCGGTGCGCCCGGAAAACCCCTCGGGCACGCCCCGGGGTGGACGTACCCTTGGTACTCCGGAGGCCGGCGCTCGGATCGGCCCCTCAGTGGGAGGTATGCGCAGGCCACAGTGCCGGCCCATGACTCAGACACCGACAGCCCACACCCCGGCGCCGGGCCAGGCGCGAGCCCATTTCACGGTCCCGGCGACGCATCCGATGGTGACCGTGCTCGGCTCGGGCGACGCCCTGCTGCGCGTGATCGAGAAGGCTTTCCCGAAGGCCGACATCCATGTTCGGGGCAATCAGGTCAGCGCGATCGGAGCGGCGGCGGAAGTCGCCCTGATCCAGCGCCTGTTCGACGAGATGATGCTGGTGCTCCGCACCGGGCAGCCGATGACGGAGGACGCAGTGGAACGCTCGATCGCCATGCTCAAGGCGAACGGGAGCGGTGGCGGTGACACGGAGACCCCGGCCGAGGTGCTCACCCAGAACATCCTCTCCAGCCGCGGCCGCACCATCCGCCCCAAGACCCTCAACCAGAAGCGGTACGTCGACGCGATCGACAAGAACACGATCGTCTTCGGCATCGGCCCCGCCGGTACCGGCAAGACCTACCTCGCCATGGCGAAGGCGGTCCAGGCGCTGCAGTCCAAGCAGGTCAGCAGGATCATCCTGACCCGCCCCGCCGTCGAGGCGGGGGAGCGGCTCGGCTTCCTGCCGGGCACCCTCTTCGACAAGATCGACCCGTACCTGCGGCCGCTCTACGACGCCCTGCACGACATGCTCGACCCCGACTCGATCCCGCGCCTGATGGCGGCGGGCACGATCGAGGTGGCGCCGCTGGCGTACATGCGCGGCCGCACGCTCAATGACGCCTTCGTGGTCCTGGACGAGGCGCAGAACACGACCGTCGAGCAGATGAAGATGTTCCTGACGAGGCTCGGCTTCGACTCGAAGATCGTCATCACCGGTGACATCACCCAGGTCGACCTCCCGGGCGGTGCCAGGAGCGGCCTGCGCCAGGTCCAGGAGATCCTCGACGGGGTGCCGGACATCCACTTCTCGCGGCTCACGTCCGAGGATGTCGTCCGGCACAAGCTGGTCGGCCGTATCGTCGACGCGTACGAGAAGTACGACGACGCCCACCCGGCCCCGAACGGCCACCAGCGGAAGTAGAACCCAGCGCACCATGTCGATCGACGTCAACAACGAGTCCGGAACCGAGGTCGACGAGCAGGCGATCCTCGACATCGCCCGCTACGCGCTCACCCGGATGAGGATCCACCCGCTGTCCGAGCTCTCCGTCATCGTCATCGACGAGGACGCCATGGAGCAGCTCCACATCCAGTGGATGGACCTCCCCGGACCGACCGACGTCATGTCCTTCCCGATGGACGAGCTCCGTCCGCCGTCGAAGGACGACGAGGAGCCCCCGCAGGGGCTCCTCGGTGACATCGTGCTCTGCCCCGAGGTGGCCAAGAAGCAGGGCGACGAGGCGCCGACGCAGCACTCCATGGACGAGGAGCTCCAGCTCCTGACCGTCCACGGGGTGCTGCACCTGCTCGGGTACGACCACGAGGAGCCGGACGAGAAGGCCGAGATGTTCGGCCTCCAGGCGGCCATCGTCGACGGCTGGCGCGCCGAGCGCGGCATGACCGGTCCCTCCCCGGCCCCGACCGTCTCGTGACCGGCGCCGCCCAGCTGATCACCGGGGCGGTACTGCTGACCGTGGTGGCCTGGTTCGCGGCCTGCGCCGAGTCCGGGATCGCCCGCGTCTCCAGCTTCCGTGCCGAGCAGGCCGTACGGGAGGGCAGGCGCGGCAGCGCGAAGCTCGCCCAGGTCGCCGCCGACCCCACCCGCTACGTCAACGTGGCCCTGCTGGTGCGGGTGACCTGCGAGATGGCGGCGGGCGTGCTCGTGACGTACGTCTGCCTCGACGAGTTCGGCGAGAACTGGACGGCGCTGCTCGTCGCCATCGGGGTGATGGTGCTCGTGTCCTTCGTGGCGGTGGGCGTGTCCCCCCGCACGATCGGCCGCCAGCACCCGCTGAACACCGCGACGGCGGCCGCGTACGTCCTCGTACCGCTGGCGCGGGTGATGGGGCCGATCCCGCAGCTGCTGATCCTGATCGGCAACGCGCTCACCCCCGGGAAGGGCTTCCGCAAGGGGCCCTTCGCCTCCGAGGCCGAGCTGCGCGCGATGGTGGACCTCGCCGAGAAGGAATCCCTGATCGAGGACGACGAGCGCCGGATGGTGCACCAGGTCTTCGAGCTGGGGGACACCCTCGTGCGCGAGGTGATGGTGCCGCGCACCGACCTGGTCTGCATCGAGCGGTACAAGACGATCCGGCAGGCGACGACGCTCGCGCTCCGGTCCGGCTTCTCGCGGATCCCGGTCACCGGGGAGAACGAGGACGACATCGTCGGGATGGTGTACCTGAAGGACCTCGTCCGCCGGACGCACATCAACCGGGAGGCGGAGGCCGACCTGGTCTCGACGGTGATGAGGCCCGCGGTGTTCGTGCCCGACACCAAGAACGCCGGCGACCTGCTGCGCGAGATGCAGTCGGTCCGCAACCACGTGGCCGTCGTCATCGACGAGTACGGCGGCACGGCCGGCATCGTCACCATCGAGGACATCCTGGAGGAGATCGTCGGTGAGATCACCGACGAGTACGACCGGGAGATCGCGCCGGTGGAGGAGCTGGGCGAGGACCGCTACCGGGTCACGGCGCGGCTCGACATCACCGACCTCGGCGAGCTGTTCGGGGTGGAGGCCTTCGACGACGAGGACGTGGAGACGGTCGGCGGGCTGCTGGCCAAGGCGCTGGGCCGGGTGCCGATCGCGGGCGCCTCGGCGGTGGTGGAGCTGCCCGACGGGCGCCCGCTGCGGCTGACGGCCGAGTCCCCGGCGGGACGCCGGAACAAGATCGTCACGGTGCTCGTGGAGCCGGTGGCCGCGGCGGCGGCCGAAGGGGAGGAGGGGGAATGACCCCCGCGGAGCTGCGCGCGTTCTGCCTGGGCTTCAACGCGGCGGTGGAGGAGTTCCCCTTCACCCCGGAGACCTCGGTGTTCAAGGTGCTCGGCAAGGTGTTCGCGCTGACGGCGCTGGACGCCGAACCGCTGAAGGTCAACCTCAAGTGCGAGCCGGAGGCGGCCGTGCGGCTGCGGGCCGAGCACGAGGCGGTCGCGCCGGGCTGGCACATGAACAAGCGGCACTGGAACACCGTCACCGTGGGCGGGCTGCCGGACGCGATGGTGCGGGAGCTGGTCGAGGACTCGTACGACCTGGTCGTGGCGGGGCTGCCGAGGGCGGAGCGGCTGAAGCTCGACCGGCCGTGACGCCAGGCCCGAAGAGGGTCGAAGGTCATGTGGGGACGGGACCTTTGGATCGCAGGAACCCCTTACCTTTCGCTTAGGTTTGTCCTGCTCCACGGGGGAACGGGGGGGGTCGGGGAGCGGAGGAGGGCGCCCCGGCGGGGTCGTTGCACGGCCGCGCCGGGGCGCTCCCTATGCTTTCGCCTATGAGCGAGAGTGCCGTGGGCAACGGGATCGACCCCGAGGACAGCAAGATCATCACGCTGGCGCGCAGCGCCCGGGCCCGCAACGGAGTCCCCGAAGGGGCGGCCGTACGCGACGAGACCGGCCGCACCTACGTCGCCGGCACCGTGGAGCTCGACTCCCTGAAGCTGAGCGCCCTCCAGACGGCCGTGGCCATGGCCGTCGCCAGCGGCGCGAACTCCCTGGAGGCCGCCGCCGTCGTCAGCGCGGCCGACGCCCCCGCCGACGCCGACCGCGCCGCCGTCCGCGACCTGGGCGGCCCCGACACCCCGGTCCTCCTCGCCGCCCCCGACGGCACCCTGAAGTCCACCACCCCCGCCGGAGCCTGATCCGAGGCCTCCGGCGGTGCGCCGGAGCCGCCCGCCGAACAGGGCGGAATCCGATGGCGGCGCCCGCCGGCGCGGTGGTGTGATGGGCCGATGCAGCCCGACGCGCGCGAGACCGTGGACCGCGGAGACTTCCCCGGGCCCGTGACCCCCTGGGACCGGCCCGGCTGGCGGGCGGAGGCGCTCGACTGGGCCGCCGACGCCCTCGCCGCGCACGGGCTGGGCGAGCACGGCCCCAGGGAGGTCCGGCTGCGCCCCTGGTCCGTACTGGTGCGGTTCTCCGTCGGCGGCGGCGGCCCCGTGTGGTTCAAGGCCAACCCGCCCGCCAGCGCCTTCGAGGCCGGGCTGACCCGCGCCCTGGCCGACTGGTCCCCCGGCAGCACCCTGCGCCCCCTGGCCGTCGACCCCGCCCGGGGCTGGGCCCTGCTGCCCGACGGCGGGCCGCTCTTCGGGACGGTCCTGGACGACGACCGGGCGGACGGCGGCCCGCGCGCCTGGGAGGCGGTGCTCGGCCGGTACGCCGCACTCCAGCGCTCCCTCCTCCCGCGCACCCCGGAGATCGAGGCGCTCGGCGTGCCCGGCGCCCCCACCGCCGCACTGCCCGGGATCCTCGACCGGATGCTCGGGGAGAACACCGCCCTGGACGACACCGACCGGCGGGCCCTGCACGCCCTGCGGCCCCGCTTCGCCGGCTGGTGCGCGGAGCTCGCGGCGGCCGGGATCGGCGACACCCTCGACCACTCCGACCTCCACGAGGCGCAGGTCTTCGCCCCGGGGCCCGGCCGGTTCACCTTCTTCGACTGGGGCGACGCCTCCGTCACCCACCCCTTCTGCAGCCTGCTCGTCCCGGCCCGGGCCGCCGCCCGGCGGTACGGGCCCGAGGTGCTGCCCCGGCTGCGCGACGCCTACCTGGAGCCGTGGACCGGCGACGGGCGCACCCCCGGGGAGCTGCGCCGCGCGGCCCGGCTGGCCTGGCGGCTCGCGGCGATCGGCCGGGTCTCCGCCTGGGGCCGCTTCTTCCCCGTCGCCGCCCCGGACGCGGACGGCGGCGGGGAGACCGGGGACGCCGGGGACGCCGACCGGGCCCGCTGGCTGCGGGAACTGCTCACGCGGCCGCCGCTGTAGCGGGCTCCGCCGCCCGGCGGCGGATGACCATGGCCATCAGCGCCGCCACCGCGCACAGCCCGCCCGCCGCGTACCAGACCAGGTCGTACGAGCCGAGGGCGTCGCGGGCCACCCCGCCGAGGAAGGCCACCAGGGCCGCGCCCACCTGGTGCGAGGCCAGCACCCAGCCGAAGACGACCGCGCCGTCCTGCCCGTAGTGCTCGCGGCACAGGGCGATGGTCGGCGGGACGGTGGCGACCCAGTCCAGGCCGTAGAAGACGATGAAGAACACCATCGGCGGATGCACGCTCGGCGCCAGCAGCACCGGCAGGAACATCAGCGACACCCCGCGCAGCGCGTAGTACACGGCCAGCAGCCGGCGCGCCTCGAAGCGGTCGGTGAACCAGCCGGAGGCGATGGTGCCGAGCACGTCGAACACGCCGATCACCGCGAGCAGTCCGGCGGCGGCCGTCACCGGCATGCCGTGGTCGTGGGCGGCCGGGGTGAAGTGGGTGCGCACCAGCCCGTTGGTCGAGGCCCCGCAGATCGCGAAGGTGCCCGCCAGCAGCCAGAACGGGCCGGTGCGGGCCGCCCGGAAGAGCACGGTCAGGGCCCGGCGGGCCGCCCCCGGCACGGGAGCGGGCTTGGGCTCGTACACGCCGCCGTACGGGGCCAGGCCCACGTCGGCCGGGTGGTCGCGCAGCAGCAGCCAGACGAAGGGGACGACGGCGAGGGCCGACAGCGCGACGGTGACCGAGGCCGGGCGCCAGCCGTGGTTCTCCACCAGCCAGGACAGCAGCGGCAGGAAGACCAGCTGTCCGGAGGCACCGGCCGCGGTCAGGATGCCGGTGACCAGCCCGCGCCGGGCGGTGAACCAGCGGTTGGTCACCGTCGCCGCGAAGGCCAGCGCCATGGAACCGCTGCCCAGGCCCACCAGCACGCCCCAGAGCAGCACCAGCTGCCAGGCGGCCGTCATCCACACCGTGGCCAGCGAGCCGCCCGCGATCACGGTCAGGGCGACCGCGACCACCTTGCGGATGCCGAAGCGGTCCATCAGCGCGGCGGCGAAGGGCGCGGTGAGCCCGTAGAGCGCCAGGTTGACCGAGATCGCGAAGCCGATCGTGCCGCGCGACCAGTCGAACTCGGCGTGCAGCGGCTCGATGAGCAGTCCGGGGAGGGAGGCGAAGGCGGCCGCGCCGATGATCGTCACGAAGGCCACGGCGGCGGCGAACCAGGCCCGGTGGACGCGGCCGGGCCGGCGCGGGGTGCGCGGGGCGGCGGTGGGGGAGGCAGGGGCTGTCTGTGTCACGCGGACAGCTTCCGGCCCGCGGAGCCCCGTACGACAGTGGCCTGACTGTCATGCTTCGATACGATCGGGCCATGGCCACCGTCGAGAACCCGCACCGGGTCGTCGTCCTCGCCCTCACCGGGCTGCTGCCCTTCGAGCTCGGCATCCCGCACCGGATCTTCGGCCGGGCCAAGGACGCCGGGGAGCGGCACCTCTACGAGATCCTCACCTGTGGTCTCGCCCCCGGCCCGGTGGCCACCGACGCCGACTTCGCGGTCCACGTCGAGCACGGCCCCGAGCTGCTGGCGACGGCCGACACCGTGGTGGTGCCCGCATCGCACGAGCTGGGCCCGGTCCACGCCGAGGGCCGGCTGACCGACGAGCTGGCGGCGGCCCTCGCCCACGTCCGGCCCGGCACCCGGATGGTGTCCATCTGCACGGGCGGCTACGTGCTGGCCGCCGCCGGCTACCTGGACGGCCGCCCGGCCACCACCCACTGGGCCTACGCCGAGCACTTCCAGCGGATGTTCCCGGCCGTCCGGGTGGACGCCGACGTGCTCTACACCGACGACGGGGACGTGCTGACCTCCGCCGGGGTCGCCGCCGGGATCGACCTGTGCCTGCACATCGTGCGCCGCGACCACGGTGCGGCGATCGCCAACGACACCGCCCGGCGGACCGTCGTGCCGCCCCACCGCGAGGGCGGGCAGGCCCAGTTCATCCAGCGGCCCGTGCCCGACCCGCAGCAGGCCGGCACCGCGGCCGCGCGGGCCTGGGTGCTGGCCCGGCTGCACGAGCCCGTGCGGCTGAGCGACCTCGCCCGGCAGGAGGCCGTGTCGGTACGCACCTTCACGCGCCGGTTCCGCGACGAGTGCGGGGTGAGCCCGGGGGAGTGGATCACCGGGCAGCGGGTGGAGCGGGCCCGCCAGCTGCTGGAGCGGACGGAGCTGCCGGTCGAGACCATCGCGCGGGAGGCGGGCTTCGGGACCGCGCAGTCGCTGCGCAAGCACGTGCAGGCGGCGCTGGGGGTCAGCCCGACCGCCTACCGGCGCACCTTCCGCAGGACCGCGCCATCTTCTGATGGGCCATCAGTCGGTGCGGGGTCCGTGCATTGACTTCTCCCGCCGCCCGCTCGTGAATGGCCCCCTGTCGGGGAGGGGGCGGGCAGGTGCGGACACGCGCGCGCAGCAGGAGATGGTCGGCGGCCGTCGGCACGGCGGTGCTCGCGGCGGCCGCGCTGGGCACACCGGCCGCGGCCGAGGAGGAGACGCCGCCGGGGCGGTGCCCGGTCTCTGCCGAGGGCGCGGCGGCGGCCGGGGTGCCCGGCTCCGTCGCGGCACCGAGCACGGGCACCCCGGCCCCGGCCCCGGCCCCGGCGCCGGGCGGGGGCACGTCGACGGGCGCGCCCGTGGCGGGTGGGGGCCCTGCGCTGGGTAGTGCCGCCACGTCGGGTGGGGGCCCTGCGCTGGGTGGTACGTCGGCGCCGGGGGCGGGCGTGGGGCCCGGCGGGACCTCGCCCCCGCCGGAGGCCGGGGACGGGGCGTGCGTGCCGCCCGCCGCCCCGCTGCCGGTCATGAACCTGCGCCGGGTCGTCCTCGGCGCGGCCGACGGCGGGCCGGGCGCCCGGGTCCGCGTCACCGGGGCCGGCTTCACCCCCGGCGCGGCCGTGACCGTGGAGGGCCGCGCGGGCACCACCCGGACGGCCGACCGGGCGCGGGCCACCGCGGACGGGCGCGGGGCGCTCGTCGTGGAGCTGCCCGTCACGGACCGGGCCACGACGGGGGTGGTGGCGTACGAGGGCCCGGCCTGGTCGCCGCCGCTGGGCGCGGCGCCGGCGCCGTACACGCTCGTCCCCGCGGTCGCCGCCGACCCGGGCGCGCTGACGATGACCCAGGCGGGGGCGGCGGTGACCCTGGGGACGGTCGGGTACGGGGGTGGCGGCGCGGCCCCCGGGCGGATCGGCACGGTCACCGTCGACGACACCCGGCGCGGGGGCGGGGGGTGGAAGCTGACGGGGAAACTCACCGGGTTCACGGGTCCCGACGCCGCCGCCCCGGGGGCCGTGCTGACCTGGACCCCGTCCTGCCGGGGCGGCTGCGCGCCGGGCGCCGCGGGGACGGTGGGCGCGGACGGGGCGGTCCTGGCCACGGGGGCGGCGGGCGCGGGCACCGCCACGGTCGACGCCGTGCTGACGCTCACGCTCCCCGCGTACACCCCGCCGGGGGCGTACCGCGCGGTCCTCACCCTGACGCTGAGCCCAGCCCCTTCTTGACGCGCCGCACTCCTTCTCGACGTGCCGCTCGCGCGGCTCGGCGCCTGGGGCGCCTCCCCAGCTTCGTGCCGCTGCGCCGGACTCCGTCCGGCGGCCTGCCGGGCGGGGCCGGTTCGGGTGGCGGGGGCCGGTGGTGTGCCGCTGCGCGGGGCGGAGGTCCCCTACCCGCCCTTCCACCGTTCCCCGGGCCCTGCCCGGACCCGCGCCTCAAGCGCCGGCGGGGCTGGAAGTGCGCTCCGCGCACTCCAGCCCCGCCAGGCGACCAGCCCTGGCCGGCACATCCGGCTCCGGCCGGCCGAATCCAGCCTCGCCGGCGTTTGAGGCGCGGGGGTCTGGGGGCGGAGCCCCCAGGAGGGGTCCGGGCGCAGCCCGGGGAACGGTGGAAGGGCGGGGCGGGGAGAAAAGCCCTCCGGGCCGAGCCCGCCGGCAGGCGCCCGGGCCCGGGCGCCGGCGGGGCGTGTGGGCTCGGGTTCGGTCCGGGTGGGTGGGGGTGTGCGGGGCTTGCCCCGTGGGGTGGTGGTCCGGGCGGACGGGTCGGGTCCGGGGGCCCGTGGGGGCGGTCTGGTCGGCGCGGGGGGCCGCATCGGGGAGAATGGCCCGTATGAGCGATCGTTCCCCCGAGCCCACCGCCCCGCACCGCGCGGGCTTCGCCTGCTTCGTCGGCCGCCCCAACGCGGGCAAGTCGACCCTGACCAACGCGCTCGTGGGCACCAAGGTCGCGATCACCTCCAACCGGCCGCAGACCACCCGCCACACCGTCCGCGGCATCGTGCACCGCCCGGACGCGCAGCTGGTGCTGGTCGACACCCCCGGTCTGCACAAGCCCCGCACCCTGCTCGGCGAGCGCCTCAACGACGTCGTGCGCACCACCTGGGCCGAGGTCGACGTGATCGGCTTCTGCCTGCCCGCCGACCAGAAGCTCGGCCCCGGCGACAAGTTCATCGCCAAGGAGCTCGCGGGGATCAAGAAGACCCCCAAGATCGCCATCATCACCAAGACCGACCTGGTCGACTCCAAGCTGGTGGGTGAGCAGCTCATCGCCGTCCACCGGCTGGCCGAGGAGCTGGGCTTCGAGTGGGCCGAGATCGTGCCCGTCTCGGCGGTCGGCGACACCCAGGTGCAGCTGCTGGCCGACCTGATCGCGCCGCTGCTGCCCGAGAGCCCCCCGCTGTACCCGGAGGGCGACCTCACCGACGAGCCCGAGATGGTGATGGTCGCGGAGCTGATCCGCGAGGCCGCCCTGGAGGGCGTGCGCGACGAGCTCCCGCACTCCATCGCCGTCGTGGTCGAGGAGATGATCCCGCGCGAGAACCGGCCCGCGGACCGGCCGTTGCTGGACATCCACGCCAACGTCTACATCGAGCGCCCCAGCCAGAAGGGCATCATCATCGGCCCGAAGGGCTCGCGCCTGAAGGAGGTCGGCATGAAGTCGCGCAAGCACATCGAGGCGCTGCTCGGCACGCCGGTCTTCCTCGACCTGCACGTGAAGGTCGCCAAGGACTGGCAGCGCGACCCCAAGCAGCTCCGCAAGCTCGGCTTCTAGGCCGTCTCTTTCGGATCTGGCCGGTTAAGCCCGCGGCGTCCGGTGCCGTGCATCGCAAGGCGGAGAGGCGCCCGATTACTGGACGTACTCGGGTGCCTCGACAACGCAGCGAGGTGCGGTGCCGGGCGGCGCGGGTCTGGGGGCACCTCCCAGCGGTAGCTGGGGGAGCTAGATCCGGAAGAGACGGCCTAGCCCTACGAGCCCAGCCGGCGCAGCTTCAGCGCGTTGTCCCTGCGGGTTCCCGGCCGGCCGTCGGGGGCCGTCAGGGGCTGCTCGTGTTCCGCCGCCAGCAGGACCTCCCAGGCGCCCTCCGGCAGCTCCAGCTCCGCGAGCACCTCGTCCGGGGTCGGGAAGCGGACGTCGGCGTGCGCGTCCGGGTCCCAGGACGGCCCGCCCGCGTGCCCCGCGATCAGCAGGACGCCGCCGGGGGCCACGGCGGAGGCGGCCGTGCGCAGGATCCGCTCGCGCGGGAAGTCTCCGTACGAGTGCAGGAAGCACGCGGAGACCAGGTCGAACTTCCCGTCGGGGAAGGACTCGGCCAGGTCGTGCCGCTGGAGGTCGACGCGGTCGCCGAGCCCCGCCTCGGCGGCGTGCCCGGCCGCCCGCTCCAGGGCCACCCCGGAGATGTCGGTGCCGGTGACCCGCCAGCCCTGCCGGGCCAGCCACACGGCGTCGGCGCCCTCGCCGCAGCCGAGGTCGAGGGCCCGGCCGGGGGTGAGTCCGGCGGTCTCGCGGACCAGGACCTCGTTGGCCCGGCCGCTCCAGATGCGGTCGCTCTCGCGGTAGCGGGCGTCCCACCAGTGCTCGCTCGCGCCCTCGGGGTGCTGTTCCTGGTGATGGTGCCGGTGCTGGGACATGGGGGCCTCTTCCGTGGGGTCCCCCGGCGGTGGCCGGGGGAGGGTCTGCCGGTGCGGCCGATGGTGCGCCGCGGCCGCGGCCCGGGCAACTTCCGTTGCCGAACCGGCAAACCCCGTCGGGGTCAGGCTCCCGCCGGCTCCGCGATCAGGGCCGTGCCCACCCGGCGGAAGCCGGCGCGGGCGTAGATCCGGGCCACGTCCTCGTCCCCGGCCGACAGGAAGACCGTACGGGCGCCCCGGGCGCGGGCCTCGGCGACCAGGGCCGCCGTCACCCCGAGGGCCAGCCCCTGGCGCCGGGCGGTGGGGAGGGTGCCGACGCCGACGACCTCGACGACGTCGCCGACCGGGTTGTACTGGCCGGAGCACAGCACCTGCCCGTCGCGCACGGCCGCGGCCATCGCGGTGCGGCCGTCCGCGAGCATCGCCGACACGCGGGCCCGGCGCTCCTCGGCGCCGGGGTCCGCGAGCGCCGCCGCCAGCTCCGACGGGCCCGCCGTGCCCAGCGCCGTGCCGGGCTCGCCGAAGGCCAGCGCCGGTACGGTCACGGCGGCCCCCAGCAGCGGGTCGTCGGCGCCGAGCAGCCGGACCTCGGGATGCGGCGGGAGCGGTTCGGCGCCGGCGTCCAGTGCCATGAGGGGGTGGGCGTGGACGTGCAGCCCGGCGGCCTCCACCGCCGCCCGCAGCGAGGGAGTGGTTTCGGCCACCCACTCGAAGGACTCCGGCACCTCCAGCTCCCGCTGCCTCTCCAGCACCTTGAGCACGTCGGCGGCGGTCGCGTCGGAGCCGCCGAGCGCGGGCCGCGCGTAGTACTGCCAGCCCTGCCCCTCCTGGACGAACAGGGTCAGCGGCCCGAAGTCCTCGCCCCGCGCCCCGCCCCGGCGCGGGACGGCGTCGTAGTAGCGCTCCAGGGCATCCAAGATCGTTTCAGTCATCCCGCCATCCAAGCAGGACCACCGGGCCCCGGGCACCCGCTTTCCCTACGCACCCTCCTTCAGCACCCGGGAGACCAGGCTGCGCTGGGCGTCCGAGAGGTGCGGGTCCTGGCAGGACACCGTCCGCCCGTCCACCGTGATCCGGTACGAGAACCCGTCCCGGACCCCGCCCGGCCCCTGGCCGCCCCGGGGGTCCGGGCGCAGTGCCAGCAGGGCCAGCGCCTGCCACTCCTCCTCGTCGGGCCGGCCCGAGGTGTCCACCTCGGCCCGGCGCTCGATCCCCGCGAAACCGCCCGTCCGCACCACTTCGATCCGCATGGTGCCCCTTCTACCCCAGGAGGGCGGCCGGGCCTAGGCCAGGCCGACGGCCGACCAGGCCTTCTGGAGGGCCTGGTGTTCCGCGCCGCCCTCGCCGTACCGGGTGGCGGCCGCGGCCGTCGACAGGCCGGCGAAGTCCTTGAAGGAGGCCTTCTCGCCCAGCTGTCCGCCGGTCAGGGTGTCGTACCAGATCTGCCCGGCCCGCTCCCAGGCCTTGCCGCCCAGCTCGGTGGCCGCGACGTAGAAGGCGTGGTTCGGGATCCCGGAGTTGATGTGGACGCCGCCGTTGTCGCGGGTGGTCACGACGTAGTCGTCCATGGTCGCGGGCTGCGGGTCCTTGCCGAGCTCGTCGTCGTCGTACGCGGTCCCGGGCGCCTTCATGGACCGCAGCGCGACCCCGGTGACGTTCGGCCCGAGCAGCCCGGCGCCGATCAGCCAGTCCGCCTGGTCGGCGGTCTGGCCGAGGGAGTACTGCTTGATCAGCGAGCCGAAGACGTCCGACATGGACTCGTTGAGCGCCCCGGACTGGCCGTGGTAGTCGAGGTTGGCCGTGTACTGGGTGACGCCGTGGGCCAGCTCGTGCCCGATGACGTCCACCGACACCGTGAAGTCGAGGAACAGGTCGCCGTCGCCGTCGCCGAAGACCATCTGGCGGCCGTCCCAGAAGGCGTTGTTGTACTCCTGGCCGTAGTGGACGGTCGCGTCCAGCGGCAGTCCGGAGTCGTCGATGGAGTGCCGGCCGAAGGCCTTGAGGAACAGTTCGTAGGTCGCTCCGAGCCCGGCGTAGGCGCGGTTGACGGTGGCGTCCTTGACCGGTTCGGAGCCCTCCGCCCGGACCTTCTTCCCGGGCAGCCGGGTGCGGTGCTGGGCGTCGTAGATCGTCCGGGCGGGCCCCTCGGCGGGTGCGTCGGCCAGGGACGGGACGATCCCCCGGAGGGCGTTGACCTGCCGGCGCTCGCGCAGGCCGCTGTCGTGTTCGAGGGTGCGCAGCGCGGCCTCGGCCCGCACGCTGTCCGCGGACTGGGCGGCCTTGCGGAGCAGGTACGGGGGCACGACGGTGCAGAAGACGGGGTGGTGGGGGGTGTGGACAGGGGAAAGGGAGGCATCCATGCACGGCAATGTGGCAGTGGGTCACGGCGCTGTCACTAGCGGCGACCATGATTCATTCGGTTGTCTCAAATCTGACGCGCCGCGTTGACGGATCGCCCTGACCTGGGCGCGCGAAGGGAGCCGTAGCTCACAAAGGGTGTAAATCGGGCACCCCGGTCTTGCATACTGAAACAGGTCCTCGCGATACGGCGCGGCTCGGTTAGGCTCGGCCCATCATGCGTTTCGGGCTGCTTCTCCTTAGCTGCCGCGGCGAGGGTCTGTAGTCGTAGGCCGGCCCCCTCCCCGCGGAGTTTGGTGTTGCGGTTTTTACGACCGCCGTCGGCCGTTCAGCGAACTACACGCGGACACGCGAGGAGCCCAACGCCATGAGCCAGCACACTTTTGTCGGTCGCCCCATGCCCATCACGAACGCGACCCACACCCAGAAGCCCTCCGGGATGCCGATCCACAAGTACGGCCAGTACGAGCAGGTGGACATCCCCGACCGCACCTGGCCGGACGCCCGCGTCACCAAGGCTCCCCGCTGGCTCTCCACCGACCTGCGCGACGGCAACCAGTCGCTGATCGACCCGATGACCCCCGCCCGCAAGCGCGAGATGTTCGACCTGCTGGTGCGCATGGGCTACAAGGAGATCGAGGTCGGCTTCCCGTCCTCCGGCGAGACCGACTTCGCCTTCGTGCGCTCCATCATCGAAGAGGGCGCGATCCCGGACGACGTCACCATCTCCGTACTGACCCAGGCCCGCGAGGACCTGATCGAGCGGACCGTCGAGTCGCTGATCGGCGCCAAGCGCGCCACCGTGCACCTGTACAACGCGACCGCCCCGACCTTCCGCCGGGTCGTCTTCCGCGGCTCCAAGGAGCAGATCAAGCAGATCGCCGTCGACGGCACCCGCCTGGTCATGGAGTACGCCGAGAAGCTGCTGGGCCCGGAGACCACCTTCGGCTACCAGTACAGCCCGGAGATCTTCACCGACACCGAGCTGGACTTCGCCCTGGAGGTCTGCGAGGCCGTCTGCGACGTCTGGCAGCCGGGCGAGGGCCGCGAGATCATCCTGAACCTGCCCGCCACCGTGGAGCGCTCCACGCCGTCCACCCACGCGGACCGCTTCGAGTGGATGGCCCGCAACCTGACCCGCCGCGAGCACGTCTGCATCTCCGTGCACCCGCACAACGACCGCGGCACCGCCGTCGCCGCCGCCGAGCTGGCGCTGATGGCCGGCGCCGACCGCATCGAGGGCTGCCTGTTCGGGCAGGGCGAGCGCACCGGCAACGTCGACCTGATCACCCTGGGCATGAACCTGTTCTCGCAGGGCATCGACCCGCAGATTGACTTCTCCCAGATCGACGAGATCCGCCGCACCAGCGAGTACTGCAACCAGATGGAGGTCCACCCGCGCCACCCCTACGCGGGCGACCTGGTCTACACCGCCTTCTCCGGCTCCCACCAGGACGCCATCAAGAAGGGCTTCGACGCCATGGAGGCCGACGCGGCCGCCCAGGGCAAGACCGTGGACGACATCGAGTGGGCGGTCCCGTACCTGCCCATCGACCCCAAGGACGTCGGCCGCTCCTACGAGGCGGTCATCCGGGTCAACTCGCAGTCCGGCAAGGGCGGCATCGCGTACGTCCTGAAGAACGACCACAAGCTGGACCTGCCGCGCCGCATGCAGATCGAGTTCTCGCGGATCATCCAGGCCAAGACCGACGCCGAGGGCGGCGAGGTCACGCCCAAGGCGATCTGGGACGTCTTCTCGGACGAGTACCTGCCCAACCCCGAGAACCCGTGGGGCCGCATCCAGCTGCGCTCCGGCTCCACCGCCACCGACAAGGACGGCACGGACACGCTGACCGTCGAGGCGGTCGTGGACGGCGTGGAGACGGTCCTGAACGGCACCGGCAACGGTCCGATCTCGGCCTTCTTCGACGCGCTGGCCGGCATCGGCGTCGACGCCCGCCTGCTGGACTACACCGAGCACACGATGAGCGAGGGCGCCTCCGCCGTCGCCGCCTCGTACATCGAGTGCGCGATCGACGGCCGGGTCCTGTGGGGCATCGGCATCGACGCCAACACCACCCGCGCCTCCCTGAAGGCGGTCATCTCCGCCGTCAACCGCGCGGGCCGCTGATTCACCCGACGGAGCCCCGCCCCTCCCACCGGAGGGGCGGGGCTCCGTCGTCGTGCGGACCCGCTCACCGGGCCAGGTAGCCGCCGTCCACCGGAAGGACCGCCCCGGTCACGAAGGAGGCCGCGTCGGAGGCCAGGAAGGCGATGACGCGGGCCACCTCCTCCGGCTCGCCGAGCCGGCCCATCGGGTGGGCCGCCGCGACCTCCGCGAGGTACTCCGGGCCGCCCGGCTCGTCGTCCAGCGCCAGCACCCGCTCCGTGCGGATGGTTCCGGGGGCCACCGCGTTGACGCGGATCCCGCGCGCCGCCCACTCGACCGCCAGGTGCTTGGTCAGCCCCGAGGCCACGAACTTCGCCGGCCCGTAGGCGGCCTGGCGAGCCTGCCCGGCCACCCCCGAGATCGAGGAGACGCAGACCAGCGCCCCGCCCGCCGGGCGCTGCGCGGTCATCGCCTCGATGGCGTACTTGCAGGTCAGGAACATGCCCCGGCCGTCGACCGCCATGACGTGGTCCCAGTCCTCGGGGGTGGTCTCGCGTACGTCCGACAGGGGGAGCACCCCGGCGTTCGCCACGGCGACGTCGAGCCGCCCGTACGCGGCGACGGCGGCGGTCACCATCGCGCGGTTGGCCTCCGGATCGGACACGTCACCGGTCACGACGGTGACCCCGTGCCCTTCCGCGGCGAGCTCCGCGCGCAGGGACTCCAGGCCGGGGCCGTTGACGTCGGACGCGGTCACACGGGCCCCGGAACGGGCCAGCAGCAGGGCCGTGGCCCGGCCGATGCCGCTCGCGGCTCCGGTCACCAGACAGGACTTCTCGTTCATGCCGGAGAGGGTAGGGAAAGCGGAGCGGCGCCGGGGGCGCACTTCGGCCAACTCCCGGCCCCGCGGGATGTTGTCTTGTCGCACGACTGACGCATCCTCACCGATGTGGCTAACATCACGCCAACCCGGCGCTGCTGCCGGATGGTTATGGAGGTGCGACGTGCTGCCAGTTCGGGGTGGGGACGGCCGGAAGCTGACCGTCTGGGGCATCCGCACCACCTGGAACACCGTGGGGGACGGGGAGTTCTTCTGCCCCGGCTGCGGCGGTGACCGCAACTACCGCCGGCGCACCGGGCGCAGGCGCTTCACCGTGCTCGGCGTGCCGCTGCTGCCGCGCGGCGAGGCCGGGCCGGTCGTCGAGTGCCAGGGCTGCCGGCGGCGCTTCGACACCGACGTGCTGGACCACCTGACCACCACCCGCTTCTCGGCCCTGCTGCGCGACGCCGTGCACACCGTGGCACTGGCCGTCCTCGCGGCGGGCGGGACCGCCTCGCGCAGCGCCCTGGAGGCCGCCGTGGCGGCCGTACGGGCCGCCGGGTTCCAGGACTGCACCGCGGAGCAGCTGGAGTCCCTCGTGGAGGCGCTGGCCACCGACGAGGGCCGGCTGGGGCTGTACGACGGGCCCGAGTGCTGCGGGGCCGCGCTGTCGATCGAGCTCCACGAGGCGCTGGAGCCGCTGGCCCCGCACCTGGCGGGGCCCGGGCGGGAGTCCGTCCTGCTCCAGGGCGCGCGGATCGCGCTCGCGGACGGGCCCTACATCCCGGCCGAGCGCGAGGTGCTGGCCACGGTCGGCGCGGCGCTGCGGATGGGCACGGACGAGGTGGCCGGACTGCTGTCGGCGGTCCGCGCTCCCTAGTACCCACGCGTACGGAGGTCCGGGCCCGGCGGTTTTCCGCCGGGCCCGGCCGCGTTTCGGGGCGGAATTCCGCGATGCGGAGTTCCGGGAGGTAACGATCCGGCCTCGCGGGGGTGAACCGGCCGGTATTTTGATCCGTGCAAGGGGTGGAGTTCCCACTTCCGTACAAGAATTCCGCATTTCGGACGGCCGGAATTAACCCCTCTGATTTGCGTGACCGAAGGCTTGCTAAGCCGGTAATCCCCTGTCAGGACGGGGAACTTCGCAGGTGTGCAGCGGGAACGGGAGACTCCGGGGGTGTCGTCCCATACTCCTGTGCAGGGGCGGGCGCCACTGGAGGAACCTCCAGATCGAAGGTCCCAGAACGTCAACACTTTGTCGAAGTCGACGATATCTGTGAGCACTTCCACAGGCGTTCAATTCCGGTCACACGACGAGATCTGCGTGTTCGCACTGACAACCCCGGCGGACCAACGGGTTAACGACCCACTCCGGCCAGGGATAACCAGGTTCCACCCGAATTTCTCCCGCATTCCTCTCAGTTACCTACCTTGAAGGGCAAGGCAGAGATGGCACGTGTCGCCGCCCGGCTTTCCGCCAACGGAGAGCAGAGCACGCACCCGGTCGACGAGGTGCTCCCCCTCCCCAAGCTCGCGCTGTACGGCTTCCAGCACGTACTCGCCTTCTACGCCGGCGCGGTGATCGTCCCGATCATCGTGGGCAGCGCACTCAAGCTGAGCCCTGAACAGCTGGTCTACCTGATCAACGCGGACCTCTTCACCTGCGGTATCGCCTCGATCATCCAGGCCTTCGGCATCGGCAGGATCGGCGCGCGGCTGCCGCTCATCCAGGGCGTCACCTTCACCGCCGTGTCCCCGATGATCGCCATCGGCCTCGGCGCCGGCGGCGGCACCGCCGCACTGCTGGTCATCTACGGCGCGGTCATCACCGCCGGCATCGCCACCTTCGCCTTCGCCTGGCTGCCCGCCAAGGCCTTCAAGGCGGTCATGCGGCTCTTCCCGCCGGTGGTCACCGGCACCGTGATCACCGTCCTCGGCATCGTCCTGATCCCGGTCGGCCTCAACGACGCGGCCGGCGGCCTCGGCAGCCCCGACTTCGGCGACCCGAAGAACTTCGCCTACGCCGGCGGCACGATGCTCTTCATCCTGATCCTGATGAAGCTCGGCAAGCCGTTCGTCTCCAGCATCGCCATCCTCCTCGGCCTGGTCGTCGGCACCGGCGTCGCGTTCGCCCTCGGGGACGCGAAGTTCGGCGACGTCGGCAACGCCGACTGGATCGGCGTCACCACGCCCTTCCACTTCGGCGTCCCGAAGTTCGAATGGTTCCCGATCGTCCTGATGCTGATCGTCATGCTGATCACCATGGTCGAGACGACCGGCGACACCTACGCGGTCGGTGACATCGTCGGCAAGGAGGTCGACAGCGAGACCGTGGCCCGCGCCCTGCGCGCCGACGGCGCCGCGACGGCCCTCGGCGGCGTCCTGAACTCCTTCCCCTACGTCGCCTTCGCCGAGAACGTCGGCCTGGTGCGGATGACCAAGGTCAAGAGCCGCTTCGTGGTCGTCGCCGCGGGTGTCTTCATGATCGTCCTCGGTCTGCTGCCCAAGGCCGCCGCGATCGTCGCCGGTGTCCCGCACGGGGTCCTCGGCGGCGCCGCCACCGTCATGTTCGCCATGGTCGCGCTGGCCGGCATCCAGACCCTGGCCAAGGTGGACCTCAAGGAGGAGAAGAACGCGCTGGTCGTGGGCGTCTCCCTCGCCTTCGCCCTGCTCCCGGCCACCGTTCCGGTCCTCTTCTCCAAGTACATGGACCCGGACCTGTCCTCGCTCCTCAACAGCGGTGTCACCCTCGGTGCCACGGCCGCCATCGTCCTCAACCTGATCTTCAACGGCCTGGCCAAGGACGACGCCCAGACCGCCGCCCAGGCCCCCGCCGAAGCCCCCCGGGCCGGGCTGCCCGCCCAGCCCGCGGCCGCCCCGGCCGGCGCGGAGAAGGCGGCCGAGAAGGCCGACGACGCGGGTGCGCCCGCCTCCTGATCCTCCCAAGGGGTGCCGACCCCCGTCCGGACACGGTCCGGGCGGGGGTCGGCGCTGTCCGCGCTCAGGGGACAATGGGGCCATGAGTCTGTTCCGCGACGACGGCATCGTGCTGCGCACCCAGAAGCTGGGTGAGGCGGACCGCATCATCACGCTCCTCACCCGCGGCCACGGCCGCGTCCGGGCCGTCGCCCGCGGGGTGCGGCGCACCAAGTCCAAGTTCGGCGCCGGGCTGGAACCTTTCTCCCACGCCGACGTGCAGTTCTTCGCCCGCGGCAGCGAGCTGATCGGCCGCAGCCTGCCGCTGTGCACCCAGACCGAGATCATCGCCCCCTACGGCAACGGCATCGCCACCGACTACGCCCGCTACACCGCCGGCACGGCCATGCTGGAGACCGCCGAACGCTTCACCGAGAACGAGGGCGAGCCCGCCGTACAGCAGTACCTGCTGCTGGTCGGAGCCCTGCGCACGCTCTCGCGCGGCGAACACGAGCCGCACCTGATCCTCGACGCCTTCCTGCTGCGCTCCCTCGCCGTCAACGGCTACGCCCCCAGCTTCGAGGACTGCGCGAAGTGCGGGATCCACGGCCCCAACCGGCACTTCTCCGTCGCCGCCGGCGGGGTCATATGCGGGGACTGCCGGGTGCCGGGCTCCGTCGTACCCTCGTCGGAGGCCATCGCCCTGCTCAGTGCCCTGCTGACGGGCGACTGGAAGCACGCGGACGCCTGCGAGGCGCGCCACGCGCGCGAGGGCAGCGGGCTGGTCTCGGCCTATTTGCACTGGCATCTGGAGCGCGGGCTACGCTCCCTCCGATACGTCGAGAAATAGGAGCTGGGCACATGGCACGACGCGGGATTCTGGGACGCTCTCGCCGCGAGTACAAGGTTCCCGAGCCGCACCCGTCCGGTGCGCGTCCGCCGAAGATCCCCGGCGAGCTGGTCCCGAACCACGTCGCCATCGTCATGGACGGCAACGGCCGCTGGGCCAAGGAGCGCGGCCTGCCCCGCACCGAGGGCCACAAGGTCGGCGAGGGCGTCGTCCTCGACGTCCTCAAGGGCTGCCTGGAGATGGGCGTCAAGAACCTCTCCCTCTACGCCTTCTCGACGGAGAACTGGAAGCGCACGCCCGACGAGGTCCGCTTCCTGATGAACTTCAACCGCGACGTCATCCGGCGCCGCCGCGACGAGATGAACGAGCTCGGCATCCGGATCCGCTGGGTCGGCCGCATGCCGAAGATGTGGAAGTCCGTCGTCCAGGAGCTCCAGGTCGCGCAGGAGCAGACCGTCGACAACGACGCCATGACCCTGTACTTCTGCGTCAACTACGGCGGCCGCGCCGAGATCGCGGACGCGGCGCAGGCGATCGCCCGCGACGTTGCCGCCGGCAAGCTGGACCCCTCGAAGGTCAACGAGAAGACCTTCGCCAAGTACATCTACTACCCGGACATGCCGGACGTGGACCTGTTCCTGCGCCCCAGCGGCGAGCAGCGCACCTCCAACTACCTGATCTGGCAGAGCGCGTACGCCGAGATGGTCTTCCAGGACGTGCTGTGGCCGGACTTCGACCGCCGCAACCTCTGGGACGCCTGCCTGGAGTACGCGCAGCGCGACCGCCGCTTCGGCGGCGCCGTCCCGAACCAGCCCGAGGGCACCGGGAGCTGAACCCTGCGTTAGGCTCCGCCGCCATGGACACGACCAACCAGGCGGTGGAGCTGCACTACGGCGCCGCCCCCCACGACGCGTGGGCGGTGCTGCGGTGGCGCGCCCTGCGGACGCCCGCGGGCCGCCGGGAACTGCTGCTGTGGCTGGTGGCGCTCCCCGCCGTGCCGGTCGCGCTCGTCGCGGCCCAGCACGGCCGTGCGGCGGACCCGGCGGGTCTGGCCCTCGCGGGCGGGGTGGGAGCGCTCCTGGGGGCCGTCTGGCACCTCCTGGACCTGCGGCGGCGGGCGCGCCGGATGCACCGCTGGGCCGCGGAGCACCCCGAGTACACCTGCGTGGTCACCGGGCTGGGAACGCAGAACCACCGCCCCGACGGGACGGCGGTCGCCTACAGGTGGGACAAGTACCGGGGCTGGGCCGAGACCCGGGGCCTGTTCGTCCTCGTCTTCCACAACGGGGACCTGGGCTGGCTGCCGAAGCGCGCCGCCCGGGCCCCCGGGGACCTCGACCGGATCCGATCGTTCTTCGACCGGAACCTGACCCGGCTGGGCTAGATCCGGAAGAGACGGCCTAGCCGGCGGCCGCGCAGTCGGCGCAGGTGCCGAAGATCTCGACGGTGTGCGCCACGTTCACGAAGCCGTGCTCCGCCGCGATCGACTCCGCCCACTTCTCCACGGCCGGCCCCTCCACCTCGACCGCCTTGCCGCACTTGCGGCAGACCAGGTGGTGGTGGTGGTCCCCGGTGGAGCAGCGCCGGTACACGGACTCGCCGTCGCTGGTGCGCAGCACGTCGACCTCGCCGGCGTCCGCGAGGGACTGGAGGGTGCGGTAGACGGTGGTCAGGCCCACGGAGTCACCGCGGTGCTTGAGCATGTCGTGCAGCTCCTGGGCGCTGCGGAACTCGTCCACCTCGTCCAGCGCCGCCGCCACGGCTGCCCGCTGCCGGGTGGATCGCCCTCGTACTGGCGCGGTACCCGTCTCGCCAGGCGCAGTCGCCACCGGTTCCTCCTCGTTTAGGCCTGCCGCCATTGTGCCAGGCGGCGCCGAGGGCCCTAGACCTTCACGTCGTCTCGGACGCAGACCTCCTCGGCGGCCCGGGAGGCCCTGGCGCGGCGCCTGGCCATGGGCGTGGAGAGGGCGGTCGTGACGATGAAGACCGCGATCGCGAGCAGCACGATCGCGGCGCCGGACGGCGCGTTGATGTAGTACGTGGCCGCCGTGCCGGTCAGGGAGACGGCGAGGCTGATCGCGATGCCCAGGCCCAGGGTCGCCGCGAACCCGCGGGTGAGCCGCTGCGCGGCCGCCACCGGGATCACCATCATGGCGCTGACCAGCAGCAGGCCCACGATGCGCATCGCCACGGTGACCGTGACGGCGGCGGTGACGGCGAGCAGCAGGTTCAGCGCGCGCACGGG
The DNA here is from genome assembly GCF_044747545.1 of Streptomyces sp. NPDC090077. NCBI lineage: Bacteria > Bacillati > Actinomycetota > Actinomycetes > Kitasatosporales > Streptomycetaceae > Streptomyces > Streptomyces sp. NPDC090077. The sequence continues at coordinate 358,524 of NZ_JBIVEG010000005.1, read as the reverse complement.
CAGGCCGGTGACGCGGGCGAACTCCTCGTCCTGGCAGACGGCGAAGAGCTGGCGGCGCATGCCGACGGTGACGCCGAGGACGAACGCGGCCAGGACGGCCATCGCGGTGAGGTCCTCGGGCGTGACGGTGGTGATCGAGCCGAACATGGCGCTGAGCAGGTTGGTCGTGGAACCGCCCCCGACGTTGATGATCATCACGCCGCCCGCCAGGCCGCCGTAGAAGAGCATCGACAGGGCCACGTCGCCGCTGGTCTTGCCGCGGGAGCGGATCAGTTCCATGCCGACCGCACCGGCGACGGCGACCAGGGTGGCCATCCACACGGGGCTGGTGTGGAGGACGAAGCCGAGGGCGACACCGGTCATGGCGATGTGGCCGAGGCCGTCGCCCATGACGGCCTGGCGGCGCTGGACGAGGTACGTGCCGATCGCGGGCGCGGTGATGCCGACCAGCGCGGCGGCGATCAGCGCGCGCTGCATGAAGGCGTAGTGCAGGAGGTCCATCAGCTCAGCAGTCCCGTCCGCAGGGGCTCGGCGTCGTGCGCCGCATGGGGGTGTACGTGGTCGTGGCCGGGCAGGGCGTGCTGGCCCACGGCCTCCGGGGGCGGGCCGTCATGGGTGACGCACCCGTCGCGCAGGACGACGGCCCGGTCGATCAGGGGCTCCAGGGGGCCCAGCTCGTGCAGGACGAGCAGGACGGTGGCGCCGGCGGCCACCTGCTGCCGTACGGCGTTCGCGAGGACCTCCTGGTTGCCCAGGTCCACGCCGGCCATCGGCTCGTCCATGATCAGCAGTTCGGGTTCGACGGCGAGGGCCCGGGCGATGAGCACGCGCTGGTGCTGCCCGCCGGAGAGGGCGTTGACCGAGGCGTCGGCATGGCCGTCCATGTCGACGAGGGCGAGGGCGGCCTCGACGGCGGCCCTGTCGGCCTTGCGCAGGACGCCGAAGCGGGTGCGGGCCAGGCGCCCGGAGGAGACGACCTCCCGCACGGTGGCGGGGACGCCGCTGGCGGCGGTGGTGCGCTGGGGGACGTACCCGATCCTCGACCACTGGCGGAAGCGCTTGAAGTCGGTGCCGAAGAGCGAGAGCTCCCCGCCGGTGAGCGGGACCTGGCCGACGACGGCGCGGACGGCGGTGGACTTGCCGGAGCCGTTGGCGCCGAGCAGGGCGACGACCTCACCGCGGCGGACGGTGAGGTCGATGCCGCGCAGCACGGGGCGCGATCCGAGCGTGGCCGTGGCCCCGCGCAGGGATATGACGGGCTGGTCCTCGGCCCCTCGTGGAGTGGACTGCATGGCGCGCGCCTCCGTTGCTGCTGTCATCACTTGGCTCCGAGTGCCTTCTGGAGGTTCTTCAGGTTGGACCGCATGACCTCGAAGTAGTCGGAGCCCTGCGACCTGTCGCCGATGCCCTCCAGGGGGTCGAGGACGTCGGTGGTCAGGCCCGTGTCGCGGGCGAGGCTCTTGGCGGTCTTGTCGCTGGCGAGGGTCTCGAAGAAGACGGTGGTGACATTGTCCTTCTTCGCGACGGCCTGGAGTTCCTTCATCCGGGCCGGGCTGGGCTCGGCCTCGGGGTCGACGCCGGAGATGCCCTCCTGGTCGAGGCCGTAGCGCTCGGCGAGGTAGCCGAAGGCGGAGTGGGTGGTGATGAAGGTCCTGGAGGCCGTGTTCTTCAGGCCGTCCTTGAACTCCGTGTCCAGTGCGCCGAGTTTGGCGACGAGTTCGTCGGTGTTCTTCTTGTAGTCCGCCGCGTGGCCGGGGTCGGCCTTCTCCAGGGCGGCGCCGAACCCCTTGGCGATCTCCGCGTACTTGGTGGGGTCCAGCCAGACGTGCGGGTCCTCGCCGGCCTCGCCGTGGGCGTGGTCGTGGTCGTGACCCGCCTCGCCCTCGGCGGCGTGGTCGTGGCCCTCGTGGCCCGCGCCTCCGTGGACCTCCAGCTTGGTCAGGGTGGCCGCGTCCACGACGTTCTTCACGCCGGACTGCTCGACGGCCTTGTCGACGGCGGGCTGGAGCGTCTTGAGGTAGAGGACCACGTCGGACTCGGAGAGCTGCCCGGTCTGCTTCGGGGTGATCTCCAGGTCGTGCGGTTCGACGCCCGGCTTGGTCAGGGTGTCGACCTTCACGTGGTCCCCGCCTATCTGCTCGGCGAGGAACTGCAGGGGGTAGAACGACGCCGTGACGTGCAGCTTTCCGTCCGCCGTGCCCGCCGCGCCGGCCGTGCCGGAGCAGGCGGTGAGGGCCGTGGCGCCCAGGGCGACGGCGGCGGCGAGGGCGGTCGTGGGTATGAGGCGTCGTACGTTCATGACATCCATTTTCATCAAAGATGGAAACCGTTGTCAAAAACCCTGGTGGGAGGGGTGGCGGGGGCCGTGGAAGGGCATACCCGATTTGAAAGGGGGGGTGCGGGCGCCGGTAACCTGAGGCATTCGCGTTCGTCCTCGTAATGAAGAGAGCACCGTGGCCGCCGACAAGATCGAAACCATCGTCAGCCTGAGCAAGCGCCGTGGCTTCGTTTACCCGTGCAGTGACATCTACGGCGGCTCCAGGGCTGCCTGGGACTACGGCCCGCTCGGTGTCGAGCTCAAGGAGAACATCAAGCGCCAGTGGTGGAAGGCCATGGTCACCGGGCGTGAGGACGTCGTCGGCCTCGACTCCTCCGTGATCCTGGCCCCCGAGGTGTGGGTCGCCTCGGGCCACGTCGCCACGTTCTCCGACCCGCTGACCGAGTGCACCTCCTGTCACAAGCGCCAGCGCGCCGACCACCTGGAAGAGGCGTACGAGGCCAAGCACGGCCGCCTCCCCGAGAACGGCCTGGCCGACATCAACTGCCCGCACTGTGGTGTGAAGGGCCAGTTCACCGAGCCGAAGCAGTTCTCCGGCATGCTGGAGACCCACCTCGGCCCGACCCAGGACACCGGCTCGAAGGCGTACCTGCGCCCGGAGACCGCCCAGGGCATCTTCACCAACTTCGCCATGGTGCAGACGTCTTCGCGCAAGAAGCCCCCGTTCGGCATCGCGCAGATGGGCAAGTCCTTCCGCAACGAGATCACGCCCGGCAACTTCATCTTCCGGACCCGCGAGTTCGAGCAGATGGAGATGGAGTTCTTCGTCAAGCCGGGCGAGGACGACCAGTGGCAGGAGTACTGGATGCAGGAGCGGTGGAACTGGTACCGCGGCCTGGGTCTCCGTGAGGAGAACATGCGCTGGTACGACCACCCGGCGGAGAAGCTGTCCCACTACTCGAAGCGCACCGCCGACATCGAGTACCGCTTCAACTTCGGCGGCAGCGAGTTCTCCGAGCTGGAGGGCGTGGCCAACCGCACGGACTACGACCTGAAGGCGCACTCCGCCGCCTCCGGCCAGGACCTGGTCTTCTACGACCAGGAGGCCCAGGAGAAGTACACCCCGTACGTCATCGAGCCGGCGGCCGGCGTCAACCGCGCCATGCTCGCCTTCATGCTCGACGCCTACGTCGAGGACGAGGCCCCCAACGCCAAGGGCGCCATGGAGAAGCGCACGGTCATGCGCTTCGACCCGCGCCTCGCGCCGGTCAAGGTCGCGGTCCTCCCGCTGTCGCGCAACGCGAACCTGTCGCCGAAGGCCAAGGGCCTCGCCGCCGACCTGCGCAAGAACTGGAACATCGAGTTCGACGACGCGGGCGCCATCGGCCGCCGCTACCGCCGTCAGGACGAGATCGGTACGCCGTTCTGCGTCACCGTCGACTTCGACACCCTCGACGACAACGCGGTGACCGTGCGCGAGCGCGACACCATGAAGCAGGAGCGCGTCTCCCTGGACCAGATCCAGAGCTACCTCGGCAGCCGTCTGCTCGGCTGCTAGTTCCCGCTCGACAGACCGGTGGCCCGGTGCGCGATCCGCGCACCGGGCCACCGGTCTTCGTGCGTCCTGGAGCAGGGCGTCAGCCCGTCGAGCCCTCCGCCGCCGCGGTGGCGGCTGCCGCGGCGGCCGCCGCGCGCTTCTCGCCCTCCGCCTTGGTGCGCTTGACGAAGCGGACCGTCCACAGGGCCAGGCCGCCGAGCGTTCCGTAGATCATGAACGGGCTGAGGGCCACCATGGTGGAGGTCTCCAGCACGTACGACAGGACGATCCGGACCGCCGCCTCGATGAGGTAGACCACGCCCCACACCAGGGTCATGCGGCGCTGGGCGTTGCGGAAGCCCTCGTACTGCCACAGGCCGTTGTAGTAGGCCAGGCCCGCCGGGGTGCCGTCCGTGCCGAACTTCCGGCCGAAGTAGAACATCAGCGGACGCGGCGCGAGCAGCGTGGCCAGGCACAGGAGCCCGAACAGCCCGGTCACGGCGGAGTCCTTGACCAGCAGGGCCCGGGCGGACTGGGCGCCGACGAGCGAGACGGCGGCCGTGATCACCAGGAACACCAGGGTGATGACGGCGAACTCGTCGAGCTTGCGCCGCCAGGCCACCATGATGACGCTGTCGAGCACCGGCCAAATGCCGCTGGCCAGCAGGGCCGAGGCCTCGCTCCAGCCGTGGTCCTCGGTGAGGATGTTGTAGGTGAGGATCGGCGCGACCACATTGAAGGCGATGGTCAGGAGCAGGCCGATCGCGGCGGCCCCGCCGGACCGTGCGGGTGGTGAGGGCTGTGCTGCTGCGGGTGTGGACAAGGGATCCCCCTGGACGTACCTGATGTGTGCGGTAAGGGGACCGTAAGGAACCGTTACTGACATGTACAAGCCGACACGGCCCAAAATGATCGCCAAGCCGTCCGGAAGGGATGATTCCGGTCAACGGGGCCCGCAGCGGGGCCCGTTCAGGGGCGCAGGCCCCTGATGAGCAGGGCCGTCACGGCCTCGAACTCCGTGAGGATGGTGGGGGAGAGCCAGTCCGCCACGTACTGCGGGTCGTGGAACCGGCCCGTGGCGTCGAAGACGGCGCGGGCGGCCGCCGGGACGTCGGGCGCGGCCAGGGTGCCGTCCGCGACCCCCTCGGCGATGATCCGCGTCAGCTGCTCGATCAGCTCGCCCAGGTGCGCGTCGACCACGCCGCTGTTCTCGCCGAGCAGCACCGTGTACGTCGCGAACAGCTCGGGGTCGTCGCCCGCCTTGTGCCGCTTGGCCTCGAAGAGCGCCTCCAGCCAGGCCTCCAGCTTGGAGGGCGCGGGCTCCCCGGGCGCCGAGGCGATCTTCTCCAGCATGACCACGCTCTTGGCGAGCCAGCGGTCCGTGACCGCCTCGCGCAGCGCCGCCTTCGAGGGGAAGTGCCGGTAGACGCTGCCGTGGCTCACCCCCAGGGCGCGCGCGACGTCCACGACGGTCGCCTTGGTGGGGCCGAAGCGGCGCAGCACCTCCTCGGTGGTTGCGAGGATGCGCTCGGGGGTCAGGGGCTCGGCGGCAGCGGAGGGCATGGGTACGACCGTACCGCCAGCTCAGTGCTCGCTGTCGAGGTGGGCCATCTGCGCCGCCGGGTAGCGCTCGCCGGCCGCCGACCCCGCGGGCACGGCCCGCTCGATGGCGTCGAGGTCGGCGGCGGTCAGCTCCACCCGCATGGCACCCAGTGCCTCGGTCAGGCGGTCCCGGCGCCGGGCGCCGACCAGCGGCACGATGTCCTCGCCGCGGGAGAGCACCCAGGCGATCGCGGTCTGCGCGACGGTGACCCCCTTTTCCTGGGCGACCTTGCGCAGGGCGTCGACCAGGTCGAGGTTGCGATGCAGGTTGTCGCCCTGGAAGCGGGGGCTCATGCCGCGGAAGTCGCCGGGGGCCAGGGTGCGCTCGCGGGTGAAGTGCCCGCTGATCAGGCCACGGGACAGCACGCCGTACGCCGTGACGCCGATGCCGAGCTCGCGGGCGGTCGGCAGGATCTCCTCCTCTATGCCGCGCGAGATCAGGGAGTACTCGATCTGGAGGTCCGAGATCGGGGCGACGGCGGCGGCCCGGCGCAGCGTGTCCGCGCCGACCTCGGAGAGGCCGATGTGCCGCACGTGCCCGGCCTGGACGGCCTCGGCGATGGCGCCGACCGTCTCCTCGATCGGGACGTCCGGGTCCACACGGGCGATCCGGTAGATGTCGACGTGGTCCCGGCCGAGCCGCTGGAGCGAGTAGGCCAGGAAGTTCTTCACGGCCTCGGGCCGGCCGTCGTAGCCGGTGAAGCCGCCCTCGACGGTGCGCAGCGCACCGAACTTGACGCTGGTCAGCGCCTGCTCGCGGGCCGCCGTCGGCGCCGTGCGCAGGGCCTCGTTGATCAGGAGTTCGTTGTGGCCCATGCCGTAGAAGTCGCCCGTGTCGAGCAGCGTGCTCGTCCCCTCCGGGGCTGCCTCCAGGTAGGCGTGGATGGTCGCGAGGGATTCGGCCCGGTCGGCCTCGCCGTAGAGCGCGGACATGCCCATGCAGCCCAGCCCCAGCGAGAAGACGGCGGGGCCGGTGGCGCCCAGCCGGCGGGTGGGAGCGGTGGCGGTCTTGGTGTTCTCGTTCGTCGTCATGGAACGAGAATGACATGACGGATGACAGATTTCAATATCTGTCATCCGTACGTGTGGCGGAGCGGCGCGGCAGAGGGGTGGGAGAGGGGTGGGAGAGGGGTGGGAGAAGGTGGGGAAACGCGCGTGCGGCCGGACCCGGGAAGGGGGCCGGCCGCACGGGGGCGCGCTCGTCGCGGGAGGTCAGCCCGCCGGGGCCGGGCCCGCCGCCGGGGGCAGCCCGCCGTCCATCCGCGGCCCGTGCCCCGGCCCGGAAGCCTGGCCCGGCGGGGGAGCGGAGACGGCGGGGACGGCGCCGGCGGAGGACGGTTCGAGGGACCGCGCCGTGCGCAGCGCGGTGGCGTGGGCCCACGGGCCGGTGGTGACCGCCCCGAGCACGAGGACCAGGAACGCCAAGCCGGTGATGATCCACCAGGCCGGCCGGGTCGCCGTCACGAAGTCCGCGCCGCCCGCCGTTCCGGCGGCCAGCACCGCACCGATCACGGCCACGCCCAGCGCCCCGCCGGTCTGCCGGCTGGTGGAGGCCACCGCGGCCGCCACCCCCGCCTGGGAGCGCGGCATCCCGGACACCGCCGTATTGGTGATGGGCGCGTTGACCAGGCCGAAGCCGATGCCGAAGAGCACGTACCCGGTGAACATCAGCGGCGTGGAGGTCTCCGCGGAGAACACCGCGAACAGCAGCCCGCTCGCCCCCATGGCCACCCCCGACACCAGCAGCGACGGCCGCGGCCCGTAGCTGGCGACCAGCCGCCCCGACACCGGCGCGCACAGGAAGGCGAACGCCGCCATCGGCAGCATGTGCAGCCCGGCGTCCAGGGCGTCCAGCCCCCGCACCTCCTGGAGGTAGAGGGTGGTCAGGAAGAGGAAGCCGGAGAGCGAGGCGAAGGTGCTCACCGCGATCACGGTCGCCCCGCTGAAGGGGGCACTGCGGAAGAACCGGGGGTCGATCAGCGGGTCCGTCCGCCGGGACTCGTAGTAGAGGAGCCCGGCCAGCGCGGCCGCCGCACCCAGCGCGCACCCGAGGATCGGCGGCGAGGTCCAGCCCTCGGCCGGCGCCTCGATGATCGCGTACGTCACCCCGCCCAGCAGCGCCATCACCAGCAGCTGGCCCACCGGGTCCGGCCGGCGCGGACGCTCGGACCGGGACTCCGGGACGTGCCGCAGGGTCAGCACCAGGGCCAGCAGTCCCACGGGCAGGTTGACCCAGAAGATGGACCGCCAGCCCACCGAGTCCACCAGCAGTCCGCCGACCAGCGGACCCGCGGCCATCGAGATGCCGACCACCGCGCCCCACACGCCGATGGCGCGGGCGCGTTCCTTCGGATCGGTGAAGGTGTTGGTGATGATCGACATGGCGACGGGGTTGAGCATCGCCCCGCCGACGGCCTGGAGCATCCGGAAGACGATCAGCCATTCGAGGCTCGGCGCCAGCGAGCACAGCACCGAGCCCGCCGTGAAGAGGACCAGCCCCCAGGCGAACACCCTGCGGCGGCCGATCCGGTCCGCCGTGGACCCGGCCAGTATCAGCAGCGAGGCGATGACCAGGGTGTAGGCGTCGATGGTCCACTGCATCCCCGAGACCGAGGCGTGGAACTCGCGGCGCATCGCGGGCAGGGCCACGTTCAGCACGGTGTTGTCCAGGCTGACGATCAGCAGGCTCATGCAGCAGATGGCCAGCACCAGCAGGCGACGCCTGCGGCTCATGTGATCCACGACACTCGTGTGATGCATACCGCCGATAGTACGGCTAACTAACGAACGGCGCGTGGGCGAGAATGGAGGGATGACCACGCTCCCCCCGCCCCTCGCGATCGGCCCGCACACCGTGCAGCCCCCCGTGGTGCTGGCACCCATGGCCGGCATCACCAACGCCCCGTTCCGTACCCTCTGCCGCGAGTTCTCGGGCGGCAAGGGGCTGTTCGTGAGCGAGATGATCACCACGCGCGCCCTGGTCGAGCGCAACGACAAGACCATGCAGCTGATCCACTTCGACGCGACGGAGAAGCCGCGCTCGATTCAGCTGTACGGGGTGGACCCCGTCACCGTCGGCAAGGCCGTCCGCATGATCGTCGAAGAGGACCGCGCCGACCACATCGACCTCAACTTCGGCTGCCCGGTGCCCAAGGTCACCCGCAAGGGCGGCGGCTCGGCCCTCCCCTACAAGCGCAACCTGCTGCGCGCGATCCTGCGCGAGGCCGTCGCGGGCGCCGGCGACCTGCCGGTGACGATGAAGATGCGCAAGGGCATCGACGACGACCACCTCACCTACCTCGACGCCGGACGGATCGCGGTCGAGGAGGGGGTCACCGCCATCGCCCTGCACGGCCGCACCACCGCCCAGCACTACGGCGGCACCGCCGACTGGGAGGCCATCGCCCGGCTCAAGGAACACGTCCCGGAGATCCCGGTGCTCGGCAACGGCGACATCTGGTGCGCCGAGGACGCGCTGCGCATGGTCCGCGAGACCGGCTGCGACGGCGTGGTGGTCGGGCGCGGCTGCCTGGGGCGGCCGTGGCTGTTCAACGACCTCGTCGCCGCCTTCGAGGGCCGTCCCGAGGACTTCCACAAGCCGAACCTGCGGGAGGTCGCGGGCACGATGCTGCGGCACGCGCAGCTGCTGGGGGAGTGGATCGGCGACGAGGCGCGCGGTGTGATCGATTTCCGTAAGCACGTGGCCTGGTACCTCAAGGGCTTCGCCGTCGGTTCCGAGATGCGGGGCAAGCTCGCCGTCACCTCCTCCCTGGCCGAGCTGGACGCTCATCTGAGCGAGCTCGACCTGGACCAGCCCTGGCCCGACGGTGCGGACGGCCCGCGGGGCAGGACGTCCGGAAACAACCGAGTTGTCCTGCCGGAGGGCTGGCTGAAGGATCCCTACGACTGCGCCGGTGTGAGCGAGGACGCCGAGCTGGACACGTCCGGAGGCTGAGAAATCGCCCTCCGTGCCGCGTGATATACGCCACGCATGGGAGAGGTTTCGCTCAGATGAGCGCGTAAGTCACGGGTAAGACTTTCAAAGGGTGGCACTGGGTGCCACCCTTTGTGCGTTCAAGAGTTGAACGCAAATGTATCGATGATCGCTCATCCGAGCGCGATCAAGCCTCAGGAGGCTCTTCACGCTTCGGCTTCTGAAGGCTATTCGTACGTTCGCATTACCGACCGGTTACTTTCGATCCACTGGCGCACGGGTGGTTACGCCCTCATGACGGCCAAGTGGACGTACCGAGAAGCCTTCGATCTGGGTATGTTCCTGGCCGTCAGGGCAGCCACCCGAGTCCTCGAGGAGTCGAGACCCGTGTCGGAAAACAAAGATCAGAAGTTCGTCTACGACTTCACCGAGGGCAACCGGGACCTCAAGGACCTTCTCGGCGGCAAGGGGGCCAACCTCGCCGAGATGACCAACCTTGGTCTTCCCGTCCCTCCCGGCTTCACCATCACCACCGAGGCCTGCAAGGTCTACCTCGACAGCGGTTCGGCCCCGGCCGAGCTCCGCGACGAGGTCAGCGCGCACCTCGCCGCCCTCGAGGCGAAGATGGGCAAGAAGCTGGGCCAGTCGGACGACCCGCTGCTGGTCTCCGTCCGCTCCGGAGCCAAGTTCTCCATGCCGGGCATGATGGACACGGTCCTGAACATCGGCCTCTCCGACGAGTCCGTCGTCGGCCTCGCCGCCCAGGCCGACAACGAGCGCTTCGCGTGGGACTCGTACCGCCGCCTGATCCAGATGTTCGGCAAGACCGTCCTCGGTGTCGAGGGCGAGCTCTTCGAGGACGCCCTCGACGAGGCCAAGGCCGCCAAGAAGGTCACCGTCGACACCGACCTCGACGCCGCCGACCTCAAGAAGCTGGTCAAGGTCTTCAAGAAGATCGTCGCGAAGGAGGCCGGCCGGGACTTCCCGCAGGACGCCCGCGAGCAGCTCGACCTCGCGGTCGAGGCCGTCTTCAACTCCTGGAACACCGACCGCGCCAAGCTCTACCGCCGCCAGGAGCGCATCCCGAGCGACCTGGGCACCGCGGTCAACGTCTGCTCCATGGTCTTCGGCAACCTCGGCCCCGACTCGGGCACCGGCGTCGCCTTCACCCGCGACCCCGCCAGCGGCCACGCCGGCGTCTACGGCGACTACCTGCAGAACGCCCAGGGCGAGGACGTCGTCGCGGGCATCCGCAACACGGTCCCGCTCGCGGACCTGGAGGCCATCGACAAGGCCTCGTACGACCAGCTCATGACGATCATGACGACGCTGGAGACCCACTACAAGGATCTCTGCGACATCGAGTTCACCATCGAGCGCGGCCAGCTGTGGATGCTCCAGACCCGCGTCGGCAAGCGCACCGCCGGTGCCGCCTTCCGCATCGCCACCCAGCTCGTCGACCAGGGCCTGATCTCCGAGGCCGAGGCGCTCCAGCGCGTCACGGGCCACCAGCTCGCGCAGCTGATGTTCCCCCGCTTCGACGAGGACGCCAGGACGACCCTGCTCGGCCGCGGCATCGCCGCCTCCCCGGGCGCGGCGGTCGGCAAGGCCGTCTTCGACTCGTACACGGCCGTCAAGTGGTCCCGCTCCGGCGAGAAGGTCATCCTGATCCGCCGCGAGACCAACCCCGACGACCTCGACGGCATGATCGCCTCCGAGGGCATCCTGACCTCGCGCGGCGGCAAGACCTCGCACGCCGCCGTCGTCGCCCGCGGCATGGGCAAGACCTGCGTCTGCGGCGCCGAGGAGCTCGACGTCGACACCAAGCGCCGCCGCATGACGGTGGGCGACACGGTCATCGAAGAGGGAGACGTCGTCTCCATCGACGGCTCCACCGGCAAGGTGTACCTCGGTGAGGTACCCGTCGTACCGTCCCCGGTCGTCGAGTACTTCGAGGGCCGCATGCACGCCGGCGCCGACGACGCCGACGAGCTCGTCGCGGCCGTCCACCGGATCATGGCGTACGCGGACCGCGTCCGCCGCCTGCGGGTCCGCGCCAACGCCGACAACGCCGAGGACGCGCTGCGCGCCCGCCGCTTCGGAGCCCAGGGCATCGGCCTGTGCCGCACCGAGCACATGTTCCTCGGCGAGCGCCGCGAGATGGTCGAGCGCCTGATCCTCGCGGACACCGACGGCGAGCGCGAGGCGGCACTCAGTGCCCTCCTGCCGCTGCAGAAGAAGGACTTCGTCGAGCTGTTCGAGGCGATGGACGGGCTGCCCGTCACCGTCCGCCTGCTCGACCCGCCGCTGCACGAGTTCCTGCCCGACATCACCGAGCTGTCGGTGCGCGTCGCCCTCGCCGAGTCCCGCAAGGACGCCAACGAGAACGACCTGCGCCTGCTCCAGGCCGTGCACAAGCTGCACGAGCAGAACCCGATGCTGGGTCTGCGCGGAGTCCGCCTCGGCCTGGTCATCCCCGGCCTGTTCGCCATGCAGGTCCGGGCGATCGCCGAGGCGGCCGCCGAGCGCAAGAACGCCAAGGGCGACCCGCGCGCCGAGATCATGGTCCCGCTGGTCGGCACCGTCCAGGAGCTGGAGATCGTCCGCGAGGAGGCCGACGCGATCATCGCCGAGGTCGAGGCCGCCACCGGCACCAGCCTCAAGCTCTCCGTCGGCACGATGATCGAGCTGCCGCGCGCCGCGCTGACCGCCGCCCAGATCGCCGAGGCCGCGCAGTTCTTCTCCTTCGGCACGAACGACCTGACCCAGACGGTGTGGGGCTTCTCCCGCGACGACGTCGAGGCCAGCTTCTTCACGGCCTACCTGGAGAAGGGCATCTTCGGGGTCTCGCCCTTCGAGACCATCGACCGGGACGGCGTCGGCTCGCTGGTCCGCCACGCGGTCGAGCAGGGCCGGGCCACCCGCCCCGACCTCAAGCTCGGCGTCTGCGGCGAGCACGGCGGCGACCCGGAGTCGGTGCACTTCTTCCACGAGGTCGGCCTCGACTACGTCTCCTGCTCGCCGTTCCGGATCCCGGTGGCGCGCCTGGAGGCCGGCCGCGCGGCCGCCGACGCCAAGGGCTCCGACAGCCGCTGAGCCCTCCTCGGGGCCCTCCGGGGGCCCCGCACGGCCCGTACGGGCCCCCAGGGCTCCGTGAGCCCCCCTGACTGCGCCCTCCCCCGGTTCCCTGACTGCCGGGGGAGGGCGCAACCCATTTCGGCGGCCGTCCGCGGGACGTCCCATGTCGCGAAATTTTCAACAATGTCATTACAGCGCCAGGCGGTGGACGGATCCCCACCCGTCCACCGCCTGCCGCCTATCTGCCAGGCACGTCGGCGCTTCCCGGTGCGACCGACCGCCAGGCCCCGCAAAGCCCCCCACGGCCTTCACGGAGCGTTTCGGTCGCACCGGAGTGTGCCTGGCGGAGTACAGGATTTCGCTTGTCACGCCCCTGCCGAAAGGGGTTTCAACTGTGGCCGAAAGGGCGTGGTGACCACGTGTGACGGCATGCATACTCATGGGGCGGGGGGATTGCGGTTGCACAGGTGGGGGTTCGGTGCTTCGTATCCATTTCACTGGAGTGGACCTGGCACGCGTACGGATGGCAGGGCGTCCCGATGCGTTGTGGGAAACGATTCTTAGTTTTCATCGCTTAAGAGACCGGCGTGACGCCCGGTTCTTCGGCGAATGGCGCACGGAAACCCGGAGCAGGTTGAATGGTGAAACAAGGCTGCTGGGTGCGCTCATACCGGCTCGCGGCTATTTCCCCGATTTCCTGACCCCGGCCGAGGGCCAGTACGGGTGGGACCTCGGGCTCGACGCGCTGCGCGGGCTGCGCCCCGAGCGGCTGCGCCGGGAGCTGTCCCTCGTGGGCTCCGGCGCCGGTACGGGCTTCGGCGCGGCCTTCGGGACCCCGCCGCCGACCCGGCTGCGGGAGTTCATGGACGGCGGCACCAAGCACCTGCCCCGGCTGCTGGGCGAGCTGCGCGCGTACCACCGGGCGGCCGTGGAGCCGTACTGGAGCCACATCCAGGCCCAGATCGAGGCCGAGCGGGCGGCCCGCGGCCGCGCGCTCCTCGACGGGGGCGCGGACGAGCTGCTCGCTTCGCTGCCGCCGATGCTGCGCTGGCGGGCCCCGGTGCTGGAGTGCGAGTACCCGGTGGACCGGGACGTACGGCTGCGCGGGCGCGGGCTGCTGCTGCAGCCGTCGTTCTTCTGCCGCCGGACGGCCGTGACCCTGCACGACCCGGAGCTGCCGCCCGTGCTGGTCTACCCGGCCGCCGCCCAGCTGGCCTCCGCGGCGGCGGGCGGGGAGGCCGCGCGGCCGGCCGAGGAGCAGCGCCAGCGCACCCTGGGCAAGCTGGTGGGCCACACCCGCTCGGTGGTGCTGCGGGCCATCGGCGACGGGGCCACCACCAGCGAGCTGGCCCGCCGGGCCGGGGTCTCCCTCGCCTCCGCGAGCCAGCACGCCTGCGTGATGCGCGAGGCGGGCCTCGTGACGACCCTGCGGCACGGCAACGCGGTCCTGCACACGGTGACCCCGCTGGGCGCGGCCCTGCTCAAGGGTGGCGCGGTGGTCTCCTGAAGGATCGGTTCGCCCGGGCGCGCCGCGGCCCGGCGGGGAGGACGGCTCCTCCCCGCCGGGCCGGGCGTCCGGGCGCGGGCGTCAGACGCGGAACGGGCCGGTCACCTCGTAGGTGATGCCGCCGGTCGAGGAGCCGCTCGTACCGCGCTGGCTGCTGAAGTACAGCCGGCTGCCGTTGGGGGAGAAGGCCGGGCCGGTGATCTCCGAGGAGGACTGGCCGGTGATCCGCAGGAAGGGCGCGACCACGTCGTCCGGGGTGATCACGCAGATCTCCATGTTGCCGCCGTCCTCGGCGACGTACAGGTCCCCGTACGTCGACCCGGTGACGTTGTCGACGCCGGTCAGCGGCGCCGCGCCGCCGGGCACCAGGGAGTCGTCGTAGGCCAGCTCGTAGGTGCTGCTCGCCAGGTTGAGCTGCCAGACCCGGTTGTCGCCCTTGGTGGTGAACCACACGGTGTCGTTCGCGTAGTGGCAGCCCTCGCCGCCGTTGAACTTCTTGGCGCCGGAGACCTGCGAGCGGGTCGCGGTCGGCGAGCCGTCCGGGTCGGGCACGTTCTGCCAGCTGAACGAGCCGGAGGTGCCGCTCCCGGCCACCATGACCTGGAGGGTGCCGGAGGAGAGGTTGCCCCAGGTGGTGGGCAGGAACCGGTAGAAGCAGCCGTTCGTCTCGTCCTCGGTCAGGTAGACGGCCTGGCGCACCGGGTCGGCCGCCGCCGCCTCGTGCTTGAAGCGGCCCATCGCGGGGCGCTGCACGGCCGCGTTGACCCCGTACGGGTCGGTCTCGTAGACGTAGCCGAGGCTGACCTCCTCGCAGGACAGCCAGGTGTTCCACGGGGTCTTGCCGCCCGCGCAGTTCTGCCGGGTGTTCGACAGGATGCGGTACGCCCCGGTGACCGTGCCCGAGGAGTTGAACTTCACCGCGCTCGCGCCGCCGCTCGGGTTGATCTCCGAGTTCGACACGTAGATCCAGCCGCTGCCGTCCGCGAAACACGCACCGCCGTCGGGGGCGCTGTGCCAGGTGTACGAGGTGCCGCTCACCGTCTGCGAGGAGCGGGCTATGACCCGGCTGCTGAACCCGGACGGGAGCATGATCCCGTTGGCGTCCGCCGCGCCGAGGGCCCCGTAGGGACCGGCGCCCGGCTGGGCGGGGGCGGCGTACGCGGCCCCGTGGCTGAGGGTTCCGGCGAAGGCGGCGGCGGAGGTGCCGATCACGGCACCGCGCAGGAAGGTACGACGTTCCACGGTCTCGCTCCTGTGGGAGGAGGGCCCGCGCGCCCGGTCGGGCGCGGGGTCGCATGCGTCGAGGAACCTAGGGGCGCAGCATGGACGGGGCGCCAACTCCGCATGACGCGGGGGCGACCGGCGCGCGTGCGGGCCGCCGCAGCCCGCCGGGCCGCCGGACGGCTTCGTTCCGATGGCTCTGACCTGCGGAAACGAAGTCATCGAAAAAACTTCGGCGGACAGCGATGAGTTCTGCCGGTGACCCGGGTCTACCCCTTCGACAACGCACCGCGTACCGCGCACCACGCACCGGGCCGCACCAGAGAAGAGGAACCGCAATGACCCAGATGATCTTCGTCAACCTGCCGGTGAAGGACCTGGACGCCGCGAAGGCCTTCTGGGAGAAGCTCGGCTACTCCTTCAACCCGCAGTTCACCGACGGCACCGCCGCCTGCATGGTCGTCAGCGACAGCATCTTCGCGATGCTGCTGACCGAGGCGAAGTTCAAGGAGTTCGCCACCAAGCCGGTGGCCGACGCCTCGAAGACCACCGAGGTCATGGTCGCGCTCAGCGCCGACAGCCGGGAGAAGGTCGACGAGGTCGTCGACGCCGCCCTCGCGGCCGGCGCCGTCGAGCCCCGCCCCGTCATGGACCTCGGCTTCATGTACGGACGGGCCTTCGAGGACCTGGACCACCACGTGTGGGAGTTCGTCTGGATGGACCCGGCCGCGGTCCAGGGCTGATGTCCTACGGGGCGGGGGCGGTCCGCACCGGGTACGTCCGGACCGCCACCTCCTCGTCGTCCAGGCAGCGGCCCGACTCCAGGTCGAAGCGCTGCTTCAGCAGCGGGGAGGCCACGAAGGGCCGACCCGCCGCCCGCCCCACCAGCCCGCGCGACAGGACCTGCGCGCCGGTGAAGGGGTCCTGGTTGCCGATCGCGTACGGGCGCCCGGTGCGGTCCAGGAAGACCGCGGCCTGGCTCCCGTCGGGCAGCAGGGCCGCGACCCCGCGTCCGGGGGTGAGCACCGACAGCGGGCACACCGTGAGCCAGCCTTCGGCCACCTTCAGTTCCACGGTCATCGGGCCGGTCCTCCAACGGTCAGGACGGCCAGGTCGGGCTTGACCTGGTCGCGCTCGGGAACGAACTTCACGGTCGGGTCGGGCGTGCCGGGCGCGTTGACGAAGGACACGAACCGGCGCAGCCGCTCCGGGTCCGACAGGGTCTCGGCCCACTCGTCGCGGTAGTGCGCCACGTGCTCGGCCATCAGGGCCTCCAGCTCGTCGCACAGCCCCAGCGAGTCGTGCACCACCACGTCCCGCAGGTGGTCCAGGCCGCCCTCCAGCCGGTCCAGCCAGGTGGAGGTCCGCTCCAGCCGGTCCGCGGTGCGGATGTAGAACATCAGGAACCGGTCGACGAGCCGCACCAGTTCGGCGTCCGACAGGTCCTGCGCCAGCAGGTCCGCGTGGCGCGGGACCGCCCCGCCGTTCCCGCCGACGTACAGGTTCCAGCCACTCGCGGTGGCGATCACCCCGAAGTCCTTGCTCTGTGCCTCCGCGCACTCGCGGGCGCAGCCCGAGACCGCCGACTTCAGCTTGTGCGGGGCGCGCAGGCCCCGGTAGCGCAGCTCCAGGTCGATGGCCATCCGCACGCTGTCCTGCACCCCGTAGCGGCACCAGGTCTGCCCCACGCAGGACTTCACCGTCCGCAGGGCCTTCCCGTACGCGTGCCCGGACTCGAAGCCGGCGTCGACCAGGCGCGCCCAGATCCGCGGGAGCTGGTCCACGCTCGCGCCGAACAGGTCGATGCGCTGGCCGCCCGTGATCTTCGTGTAGAGGCCGAAGTCGCGGGCCACCTCCCCGATCACGATCAGCTTGTCGGGGGTGATCTCACCACCGGGGATGCGCGGGACGACCGAGTACGAGCCGTTGCGCTGGAGGTTGGCGAGGAAGTGGTCGTTGGTGTCCTGGAGGGCGGCCTGCTCCCCGTCCAGTACGTAGCCGCTGGCGCCCAGGGCCGGGGCCAGGGAGGCGATGATCGACCCGACGGCGGGCTTGCAGACCTCGCAGCCGTCGCCGCCGCGCGCCGCCTCGCGGCCGTGGCCGTCCAGCAGCTCCCGGTACGAGGTCAGGCGCCGGGTGCGGACGATCTCGTACAGCTCGGCCCGGGTGTGCGGGAAGCAGCCGCACAGCCCCGGGTCGGCGGCCGCCGGCAGCAGCTGCCCGATCACCTTCAGGCAGCTCCCGCAGCCGGTGCCGGCCTTGGTGCACTTCTTGACCTCGGGGAGGGTGGCGCAGGCGGAGATGGCCCCCTTGGTGACGTTGTGGCAGGAGCAGATCACCGCCGTGTCCGGCAGCGCGGACGGGCCGAGGGCGACGGGCGCGCCGGCCCCGGCGGGCAGCACCAGCTGTTCGGGGGCGACCGGCGGGACGCTGCCGGTCAGCGGGCGCAGCAGCCCGTACGAGTCGGCGTCGCCGACGAGCACGCCGCCGAGCAGCACCCCGTCGGCGGAGACGACGAGCTTCTTGTAGACGCCGGAGCGGGAGTCGGACCAGACCACGTCCAGGCTGCCCTCGGCCGTGCCGTGCGCGTCGCCGAAGGAGGCCACGTCCACGCCGAGCAGCTTGAGCTTGGTGGACAGGTCGGCGCCGGTGAACTCCTTCTCCCGGCCGAGGAGGTCCTCGGCGGCGGTCTCGGCCATCTCGTAGCCCGGCGCGACCAGCCCGTAGACGCGGCCGTCGACGGCTTGCGCGCACTCGCCGATGGCGTAGACGTGCGGGTCGGAGGTGCGGCAGCGGGCGTCGACGCTGATGCCGCCGCGCTCGCCGACGGCCAGGCCGGCCGCGCGGGCCAGCTGGTCGTGGGGGCGCACCCCGGCGGAGAAGACCACCAGCTCCGTCTCGACGGCGGAGCCGTCCGAGAGGCGCATCCCGCACACCGAGCCGTCCTCGCCGGTCAGCACCTCCTGCGTGCCGACGCCGGTGTGCACGGCCAGCCCCATGGACTCGATGGTGCGCAGCAGGGCCGCGCCGCCGCCCTCGTCCACCTGGACGGGCATCAGGCGCGGGGCGAACTCCACGATGCGGGTGGCGAGCCCGAGTCCCTGGAGGGCGCCGGCGGCCTCCAGCCCGAGCAGGCCGCCGCCGACGACGGCCCCGCTGGACCGGCCCTTCGCGTACTCCTCGATCGCGAGGAGGTCCTCGACGGTGCGGTACACGAAGCAGCCCGGGGCGTCCTTGCCGGGGACGGGCGGCACGAACGGGTGGCTGCCGGTCGCCAGCACGAGCACGTCGTACGGGACCACCCGCCCGGAGCGGGAGGTGACGGTGCGGGCGGCGGTGTCGACGTGCTCGGCGGGGTCGTCGAGGTGCAGCTCGATCCCGTGCTCGGCCATGAAGCCGGCCGGGGTCAGGGAGAGGTCCTCGGGGGTCCTCCCGGAGAAGTACGAGGTGAGGTGGACCCGGTCGTAGGCGGGCCGGGGCTCCTCGCAGAACACCGTGATCCGGTGCGTGGCGGTGGCCCCGCGCTCGGCGAGGGCCTCCAGGTAGCGCTGGCCGACCATGCCGTGTCCGATGAGCACGATCGCGGGCAGGGGCTCGGGCACGGTCATCAGTGGCCTCCGTCGTCGGTGAGCAGGTGGAACGGGTCGTGCGGGGCGGTCAGGAACTCGTCGCCCTCCCAGGTGCGGGCGAGGGCCCCCACCGTGGAGAGCTCCCCGAGCAGCACTCCGCCGACGAGCCGGTCGCCGCGCAGGACGACCTTGCGGTAGGTGCGGCGGGTGGCGTCCGCGAGGCGGAGCACGTCGTCGCCGGGGAGCGGGACGGGGTCGCCGAACGCGGCGAGGTCGAAGGGGCCGGGGCCGCCGGCCGTGGGGAGGGTGAGGCGGGTGAGGGCGCGGGTGCCGGTGTACTCGGCGCCGTCCTCGCCGCGCAGCACCGCTGCGAGGGCGTCGGCCTGCTCCAGGGCGGGTCCCGCCAGCCCGTACACCCGGCCGTCGTGTTCGGCGCAGTCGCCGACGGCGTGGACGCGCGGGTCGCTCGTACGCAGCATGCCGTCGACCACGACGCCCTTGCGGACCTCCAGCCCGGCCGCCCGGGCGAGCCCGGTCCGGGGCCGGACCCCGCAGGCGAGGACGACGGCGTCGGCGTCGAGCCGGTAGCCGTCGGCGAGCTCGACCCCGGTGACCCGGCGGGGGTCACGGCCGGGGGACCCGGCCGTGGTCAGGCCCCTGACCCGGCACTCGGTGTGGACCTCCACCCCGAGCTCCGCGAGGTGGTCCCGCAGCAGCGCGGAGGCGTCGGCGTCCAGCTGGCGCTCCATCAGGCGCTCCGCCTGCTGGGCGAGGACCACCTGCGCACCCCGGGCGGCCAGCGCGCGGGCCGCCGAGACGCCGAGCAGCCCGCCGCCGATCACCACCGCCCGCACGCCCGGGCGCACGGCCGCGGCGAGGGCCAGGCAGTCGTCCATGGTACGGAACGCGTGCACCCCCTCGGGGAGTTCCCGCCCGTCCGGGGCGAACAGCCCGCGCAGCGGCGGCAGCACCGGGTTCGAGCCGGTGGCGAGGACCAGGGTGTCGTACCGCTCCACCGAGCCGTCGTCGCCGTGCACGGCCCGGTCCGCGCGGTCGATCCGCACCGCCCGGACGCCCCGGCGCAGCGCCGGGCCGGGGGCCGGGAGCGCGGTGACCTCGGGTGCGTACCGGCCCGCCAGCACCTCGGCCAGCAGGACCCGGTTGTAGGGGGCGTGGGTCTCCTCCCCGAGTACGGTCACCGCCGCGCCGGGGCCGAGCCGCGCGGCGAGCCGCAGGCCCGCCAGGCCGCCGCCGATCACCACCACACGCTGTTCCGAGGTCATGGCACGAGCGTGCGTGCGGGCTGTTTCCCCGCCGCATCGCCCCTGTTACCCGGACGGAACACCGACCTCAGCGCCCGTGCCGGGGGTTCGTGAGGCCGCCGAACCTCAACCTTTGCGCAAGTTTCCGGCGATCGATGGGTCCTGCACCGATCCGGTACCTAGGGTCGTGGCCGTGCCTGACATATCAACGACCATGATCATCGTGCTGTGCGCGGCCGCCGCGGCGGCCGGCTGGATCGACGCGGTGGTCGGCGGCGGCGGACTGCTGCTCCTGCCGGCCCTGCTGCTCGGCCTGCCGCACGCCCAGCCCGCCGCCGTCCTCGGGACCAACAAGGCGGTGGCCATCGTCGGCACCGCCGGTGCGGCCGTCACCTATGTGCGCAAGACCCCGGTCGACGTGAAGCTCGCCGTCCGCGTCGGGCTGGCCGCGCTCGCCGGGTCGATGGGCGGCGCCGCGCTCGCCGGCGGGATCAGCAAGGACGCCATGCGCCCGCTGATCATGGCGGTCCTGGTGGTGGTCGCCGCCGTGGTCATCTTCAAGCCGGGCTTCGGCGCCGCCCCCTCCGCCTCGCCCGTCTCCCGCGGCCGCGTGCTCCTCACCATCGCCCTCGCCGGTCTGGGCATCGGCTGCTACGACGGCCTCATCGGACCCGGCACCGGCACCTTCCTGGTGCTGGCCCTGACCGCCCTGCTCCACCTCGACCTGGTCACCGCCTCCGCCACCGCCAAGATCGTCAACTGCTGCACCAACGCCGGGGCGCTCGCGATGTTCGCCTACCAGGGGATGGTGTTCTGGCAGCTGGCCGCCCTGATGGCGGTCTTCAACCTGGCCGGCGGCATGATCGGCGCCCGCATGGCCCTGAAGAAGGGCAGCGGCTTCGTCCGCGGCGTGCTGCTCACCGTGGTGGGCGCCCTGGTGATCAAGCTCGGCCTCGAACAGTGGGGCTAGGCCGTCTCTTCCGGATCTTGCCTGGCCCGCGCCGCCCGGTACCGCACCTCGCCGCGTTGGCGGAGCACCCGAGTACGTCCAGTACAAGGGCGCCCCGCCAACGCGCCGATGCACGGCACCGGACGACGCGGGCTTAACCGGCAAGATCCGAAAGAGACGACCTAGACGGCCTTACGACGCCCCCGTGAGGTGGGCGAAGACGACCACGTTGCCCCGGTAGCCGGTACGCGGGGAGAACGCGCCGCCACAGGTGATCACCCGCAGCTCCGCACGCGGCGAGGGCCCGTACACGCGCCGGTCCGGGAAGGACCCGGCGTCGTACACCTCGACCGCGTGGACGGTGAACACGGCCGTGCGCCCGTCCGCCCGGTCGACCTCCACCGCGGCCCCCCGGCGCAGCGCGCCCAGGTGGTAGAAGACCGCCGGGCCGCTGGCGTGGTCGACGTGGCCCGCGATCACCGCGGTGCCCTTCGCACCCGGCGCGGTCCCGTCCCGGTACCAGCCGGCGAGCTCGCGGCGGGCCGGCGGGGGCACTTCGAGGCTCCCGTCGCGGTCCAGGCCCAGTCCGGTCAGCGGGGCGTCCACCCGGAGCGACGGGATCCTGATCCGCACGGGCGGGGAGCCGGGGAGCGGGTCGATGCTCCCGGGGTAGAGGGGCTGCGCACTCAGCGCCTCGGCGGGGGAGGGGAGCGGGGGCCGCACGGTCACGGCCGATCCGCTGCCGATGAGCCAGACCCCGGTGCAGACGGCCGCCGCGACGAGCCCGGCCCGTACCGCGAGCGTCCCGGCGAACCCCTCCGCGCTCCCCGGGGCTCGGGGGCGTCCCCGCAGGCCCGGGAAGCCGCCGCGCATGGGCCCCACCCCCTCGTCTCGCCGTTCCTTGCCGTTCCTGGAGTGGCCGTCGCCCGTCCCCGCGAACGGGGGGGACCTCGCGGGGCGGGCGACGGTGGGCGGTACCGGTCGGACCGCGGCCGCAGCCGCGGTGGGCGCCCGTCAGCTCCGCGTGCCGCTCGCCCGGCGACGCAGGAGCCAGGTACCGCCGACGGCGGCCGCGGCCAGCACGGCCGCTCCCGCCGTGATCTTGGCGGGGTCGGTGGCGGTGGTCGTGCCACCACCCACCCCGGTCCGCACGTGACCCTGCGGGCCGCGTGCGGTGACGACCAGGTCGCCGGTGGCGAACTTGCCGTTCGCACAGGTGGCGCCGATGCCGTAGGTGCCCGGCCGCAGGTCCCGGCCGATCCGGAACCGGCCCGTGACCACGTCCTCCCGGCTGCCCGGGGCCAGTTCGAAGCGGCCGCCCGCCACCGTGCTGGCGTCGCCCTCGGCCCGGCTGCCCCGGCCGCAGGCCCTGGTGTGCACGGTGACGGTGTCGCCCGGGACGGCCGACTCCGGGCGGACCTCCAGCACGGCGAAGTCCCCGGGCGCGAAGGGCGCCATGCCGAGCTCCGCGGCGGCCACCGCCCCGGCGACCGGACCGGCGAAGGCGACGGCGGTCAGCGCGGTGGCGGTGAGCACGTGGGCGGTGCTGCGGCGCATGGGTACTCCAGGGGACACGGGGTCGTGTTCCGAGGTAAACCGGCCCGCCCGCCCACCGCCTCCCGAGCCCGCCCCGGATCCCGCCCGCGCCGGCCCCGCAGGACGGCATCCGTGCAGGTCAGCGGCGTTCGCGGGCATCCGTGTCCGTCCACGCCGTCCGGGTGACGTCAGGCCCGCGGCAGGGTCACCACCGCCGCCGCGCCCGCCGGTTCCGGGTTCGACAGGGCCACCTCGGCGCCGATCACCCGGGCCTGCCCGAAGGCGATCGTCAGCCCGAGCCCGGTGCCCTGGCCCCGCTCCGGCGTCCCCGTCACGAACCGCCGCGGCCCCTCCCGCAGCAGCGTCTGCGGGTAGCCCGGCCCGTCCTGGTCCCGGACGGTCACCGAGGCCCCCGACACCATCACCGTGATCGGCCCCCTCCCGTGCCGCCGGGCGTTGACCAGCAGGTTCGTCAGGATCCGCTCCAGCCGCCGGGCATCGGTGCGCACCCGCACCCCGCCCGGCCCCGTGCCGTCCCCGGCCGTGACGGCCACCTCCGCCGCCACCCCCGACCGCTCCGTGATCGCGGCGACCAGCGGCGCCAGCTCGTGCTCCTCCAGCCGCGCCTCCTCCCGGTCGGCGTCCAGCCGGGCCACCTCCAGCAGGTCCTCCGTCAGCGTCCGCAGCGCCGCGACCCGGTCCCGGACCAGCTCCGTCGGACGTCCGGCGGGCAGCAGCTCGGCCGCCGTGTGCAGGCCCGTCAGCGGGGTCCGCAGCTCGTGCGCCACGTCCGCCGTGAACCGCTGCTCCGCCTCCAGCCGCCGCTGGAGGCTGGCCGCCATGGTGTCCACCGCCGAGGACAGCTCGGCCACCTCGTCCCGGGACCCCGGCGGCCCCGACGGGCCGATCCGGGCGTCCAGATCGCCCGCGCTGATCCGCCGGGCCGTCTCGGCCGCCGTCCGCAGGTCCTTGCTGAGCCGGCTGGCCAGCAGCGCCCCGCCGACCGCCGCCAGTGCCACCACGCCCGTCCCGGAGGCGACCAGCTGCGCGTCGAGCTCCTCCAGTTCGACCTGCTCGGCCGCCAGGGGCTGCCGCACCGTCAGCACGTGCCCGCTCCCCACCGGCCGGGCCGCCCACACCGCCGGATCGGGACCGGCCAGGTCGAGGTAGGTGGTGCGGCGGCCGCCCAGGGCCGCCTCGCGGAGCGCCTCCGGAGTGGCGGGGCAGTCGATGCGGGCGTCGGCCGCCCCCACCTTGTCGGAATCGAGCCGCCCGGTGATCTCGTAGATCTGCCGTACGCGGACGAGCTGTTCGACCGCGCTCTTGCGGGCGGCGTCGGACACCTGCCGGACCCGGGCCTCGTGGATCAGGACGCCGATGGTGACGGCGACCAGCGAACAGCCGGCCGCCAGCAGGGCGGCGATCTTCCAGCGCAGGCCGAGGGGGCGCAGCAGCCGCCGGCAGCGGGCCGCCGAAGTCAGGAGGGCCTTCACGGGGAGCTCGGCCCGTCCGCGCAGGGGACCGGCCCGGTGTAGCGGCGCTCGTCGCTGACCACGGTCATCCGGGTGCCGTCCCAGTGGTAGCGGACCGCCTGTTCGGAGCCGTCGTCCGGGGCGGTGCGGACCAGCAGGTCCCGGCCGAGGGACTCGGCGGTCAGCCGCCGTCCGATGGTGAACAGGACGGGGACGATCCGGCTGCCTTCCGCGGCGTACACGCTCAGCGCGGTGCGGCCGGACTCGGTGTCGGCGGCGACCACCAGCTCCTGCTGCCCGTTGCCGGTCAGGTCGAGGTGGACCGGGGGGCGCAGTCCCGCCCCGCCCGGGGCGTGGATCACCCCCTTGCCCAGGAACAGTTTCATCCGCTTGTCCGCCTTCACCACGGCCGTCGCGTCCACCGCCGCGAGACCGCCGGGACCCACCTCGGGCGCACCCCGCAGCGGCTCGGGCGGCGGCTGCCGCGTGCCGGTGGCCGCACCGGCCGCCCGGGGCGGCTCGCCGGTCCAGGCCGGCCACAGCGGCTCCGGCTGGGGCTGCGGGGAGACCGGAGCCACGGACTCGCCCGGGGCGAGCCCGCCGGGCGCGGCACAGCCCGCCGCCGCGAGCGCGGCGAGCGCGGCGGCGCAGAGCAGCGGGGCGGCGGCGGTGGAACGGCGGGGTGATCGCGTCATGGGGGAGCCGGAGGGGTCGGGGACGGGGAACGGGCGGAATCAGACGCTATGGGGCATCTGTCACGGGGGCCGGGAGATTGTGTAACAGCGGTGCGTACGGTGGGGGCGTGCGGCGAGGAAGGGCCTTTGGGCCCGGACTCCCGCACCGTCCAGTCGTAGTCGAGGGAGGGCCCTGTGACATCGGTCGAACGGCCGGGATCCGCACCCGGCGAGCTGCCGTTCTTCGTGTACGGGACGCTGCGCCCGGGGGAGGTCAACCACGACCTGTTCCTGAAGGGCCGGACGGCGGCCGAGGAGCCCGCCCGGCTGCCGGACGCGGTGCTGTACGAGGGGCCCGGCTACCCGTACGCGGTCGACCGCCCCGGCCCCGGCATAGCCGGCGAGCTGATCACGGCCGCGCCGGGCGCGTACGCGGAACTGCTGGTCGCGCTGGACCTGCTGGAGGAGTACGCCGGCCCGGGGCGCCCGGGGAACGTCTACGACCGGGTGGCCCGCGAGGCCGTGCGCCCCGACGGCGGCCGGGTCCGGGCCTGGGTCTACCTGGCGGCCGCCCCGCTGGCCCGCCGCCTCGCGGAGACGGGCACCGAGATCCCGGGCGGCGACTGGATGCGGCGCTAACCCGCCCCGGCCGTCAGAGCCCTTCGGCGCCGCGGTTGCGCAGGCGCTGACCGTACTGCTGGAGCACCCACAGCTCCTGCTGGATCGCCGCGTGCTGCTCCGGCGGGGCCTGCGGGCTCAGCCGGGTCATGGAGCCCTGGATCTCCAGGACCCGCCGGTCGACGGCGCGCAGCCGGACCTGCACGAGCTGGACGCCCGCGTAGACCTCGTCCACGGTCTTGGCGTGGATGGCCTCCACCGCCAGTTCCGTGACCATCGCGCGGACGGTGTCGTTCGGAGCCGCCTCGCGGACCCGGACCAGGTAGTCCTCGGTGCCCTGCGCGGCGCCCCCGGCGTCCTGGATGGCCTGGCGGACGGCCGCGTAGGGCGGGGCGGTGAACTCGTCGGTGCCGTACGCGTCGAAGGCCGGGGAGACCAGGGCGGGCCGCTGGAGCGCCAGCTTCAGGAGCTCGCGCTCGGTGCGGTGGGCGGGACTGCGCAGGTTCAGCGCGGGCCCGCCGCCGAGGGCCGCCGGCGGCGCCGCGGGCGCCGGCTCCTGCGGGCGGCCCCGGCCCTGCTGCTGCGGCTGGTTGCCGCGCTCGCGCGCCCAGCGGGCCAGCTGCGCCACCCGCTTGACCACGAACTGCTCGTCGAGGATGCCCAGCATCCCGGCCAGCTGGACGGCCGACTCGTGCTGGATCGACAGGTCCTTGATGCTGGCGACGACCGGCGCGGCCTCGGCCAGCGCCGCCGCCCGCCCCGCCGGGTTCTCCAGGTTGTGGCGGGCCACGATGTGCCGCAGCGCGAACTCGAACAGCGGGGTGCGGGCGTCCACCAGCCCGGCCACCGCCGCGTCGCCTTGCGCGAGGCGCAGGTCGCAGGGGTCCATGCCGCCCGGGGCGATGGTGATGGAGGTCTCCGCCGCGAACTTCTGGTCGTCCTCGAAGGCCCGCAGCGCGGCCT
Source organism: Streptomyces sp. NPDC090077 (assembly GCF_044747545.1). Classification (NCBI taxonomy): domain Bacteria; kingdom Bacillati; phylum Actinomycetota; class Actinomycetes; order Kitasatosporales; family Streptomycetaceae; genus Streptomyces; species Streptomyces sp. NPDC090077. Next base: position 332,324 of record NZ_JBIVEG010000005.1, on the reverse strand, counting down.
TCTGCCCGGCCGCGTCCCCGTCGAAGGTGAAGATCACCTCGGCGGTCGCGTTGTCCATCAGCAGCCGCCGCAGGATCTTGATGTGGTCCCCGCCGAAGGCGGTGCCGCAGGTGGCGATGGCGGTGGTGACCCCGGCCAGGTGACAGGCCATGACGTCGGTGTAGCCCTCGACGACCACGGCCCGCGAGGTCTTCGCGATCTCCTTCTTCGCCAGGTCGATGCCGTACAGCACCTGGGACTTCTTGTAGATCGCCGTCTCGGGGGTGTTCAGGTACTTCGGCCCGTTGTCGTCCTCGCGCAGCTTGCGCGCGCCGAAGCCGACCACCTCGCCGCTGATGTCCCGGATCGGCCACATGAGCCGGCCCCGGAAGCGGTCGATGGGCTTGCCGCTGCGGCTGTCCTGGGCGAGCCCGGAGAGGATCAGCTCCTTGTCGGTGAAGCCCTTGCCGCGCAGGAACCGGGTCAGGTGGTCCCAGCCGGCCGGGCTGTAGCCCACCCCGAAGTGCTGGGCCGCCGCCTGGTCGAAGCCGCGCTCCGCCAGGAAGCGGCGGGCGATCTCGGCCTCGGCGCCGCCGAGCTGCTCCGCGTAGAAGAGGGCGGCGGCCTTGTGGGCCTCGACCAGGCGGATCCGCTCGCCGCGGCCGCTGGTGCCGGCGGTGTAGCCGCCCTCCTCGTACCGCAGGGTGATGCCGGCCTGGCCGGCCAGCCGCTCGACCGCCTCGGAGAAGGAGAGGTGGTCGATCTTCATGATGAAGTCGAGGGTGTCCCCGCCGGCCTGGCAGCCGAAGCAGTGGTAGAAGCCCTTGCTGGGGCTGACCTGGAAGGACGGGGACTTCTCGTCGTGGAAGGGGCACAGGCCCTTGAGGTTGCCGCCGCCGGCGTTGCGCAGCTGGAGGTACTCGGAGACCACGGCGTCGATCGGGACCGCGTCCCGTACCGCCTTCACGTCGTCGTCGTTGATCCGTCCTGCCACCCGTGAATTCTACGGCCGGGCGGCGGCAAACCCGTCAGGCCCCCTCCGCCGGCACCAGGGACTCAAGCGGAACGGACGGGTCCGCCAGCTTCTCGCGGTCCACCGGCGCCTTCGACCTGATCAGGGCCTGGACGGGCTCGGCGACGTCCCACACGTTCACGTTCATCCCGGCCAGCACCCGGCCGTCCGACAGCCAGAACGCGATGAACTCCCGCTTGGCCACGTCCCCGCGCACCAGCACCTGGTCGTAGCCGCCCGCCGGGGCGTACCCGGAGTACTCCAGGCCCACGTCGTACTGGTCGGAGAAGAAGTACGGCACCCGCTCGTACGAGACCTCCTGCCCCAGCATCGCCCGCGCGGCGGCCGGGCCGCCGTTGAGGGCGTTGGCCCAGTGCTCGACGCGCAGCCGGGTGCCCAGCGCCGGATGGTGTGCGGCGGCCACGTCCCCGACCGCGAACACGTCCGGGTCGGAGGTGCGCAGCGAGGCGTCCACGGCGATGCCCCCGCCGTGCTCCCGGTCCACCAGGGCCAGCCCCGAGGTCTCGGCGAGCGCCGTGCGCGGGGCCGCCCCGATCGCGGCGAGCACCGCGTGCGCCGGGTGCTCCTCCCCGTCGTCGGTCCGGGCGGCCAGCACCATGCCGTCCTGGCCGACGATCTCCGTCAGCTTCACGCCGAACCGGAAGCGCACCCCGTGCTCGGCGTGCAGGTCGCCGAAGAACTGGCCGACCTCCGGGCCGAGCACCGCGTGCAGCGGCGTGGGCAGCGGTTCGACCACGGTCACCTCGGCGCCGTACGTACGGGCCGCCGCCGCCACCTCCAGGCCGATCCAGCCCGCCCCCGCGATCAGCAGGTGGCCGTTGTCCCGGCCCAGGGAGTGCAGCGCCTTGCGCAGCAGGTCGGCGTGGGCGAGCCGGCGCAGGTGGTGCACCCCGGCCAGGCCGGTGCCCGGGATGTCCAGGCGGCGGGGCTCGGCGCCGGTGGCCAGCAGCAGCTTGTCGTAGTGCAGCAGGGTGCCGTCGCCCAGGCGCACCGTCTTGGCGTCCCGGTCCAGGTGCACCGCGGGCTGGCCCAGGTGCAGCTCGATGTCGGCGCCCGCGTACCAGGACGGCTTGTGCACGAAGACGCTGTCGCGCTCCTCCTTCCCCAGCAGGTAGCCCTTGGACAGCGGGGGCCGCTCGTAGGGATGGTCGCGCTCGTCGCCGATCAGGATCACCCGGCCCGTGAACCCTTCCGCCCTCAGCGTTTCGGCGGCCTTGGCTCCGGCCAGCCCTGCGCCGACGATGATGAACGTCTGGTTTGCGTCGACCACCTGATGCCTCCTCATAACCTCTCGGCCACTTGCGGCCACCTTGCGAGCGTCCCGCACCCAGCCTGCCTCGTGAAGGGGGAATGGCCCGATCGGCTCACCCTTCGGCGCGCCGCCCGCGTCGGGTGAGGCGCGCGTGCAGGGAACGGGCGGACGCGTCGGTCAGGCAGGCGATCTGGTCGATGACCGCGCGTTTGCGGGCCCGGTCGTCCGGCGCCGCGTCGAAGATCGCCCGGAACTGGGGGTCCAGGCCCTCCGGCGCGCGGGCGCTGAGCGCCTCAGCCAGTTCGGCCAGGACGATGCGCTGGTCGGCCCGCAGCCGCTCCTGCTCGTCGCGCTGCATCACGTACAGGTCGGCGACCGCCTTGAGGACCGCGCACTCGTTGCGGGCTTCGCGCGGCACGACCAGCTCCGCCGCGTACCGGGTGAGGCGGCCGGAACCGTACGCCTCCCGGGTGGCGCCCTCGGCGGCCAGGCAGAAACGGCCGATCAGCTGGCTGGTGGCGTCCTTCAGACGGGCCTGCGCCACCGCCGAACCGTCGTAGCCGTGCGGCCACCAGTCCTCCTCCATCAGCCGGTCCAGCGCCTCGCGCAGCTCCTCCGGGGAGGTGTCCGCGGGCACGTAGCGGCCGATCGCGACCTGCCAGATCGCAGTCCGCTCGGGCTCGGCGAACAGCAGGTTGGGGTCGAGGTGCCCGGCGTGCAGCCCGTCCTCGAAGTCATGCACGGAGTACGCGACGTCGTCCGCCCAGTCCATGACCTGGGCCTCGAAGCACTTGCGGTCGGCGGGCGCGCCGCGCCGCAGCCACTCGAAGACCGGCAGGTCGTCCTCGTAGGCGCCGAACTTCACCGAATCCGGGTCGGTGGGGTGGCCGCCGCGGGCCCAGGGGTACTTGGTGGCCGCGTCCAGGCAGGCGCGGGTCAGGTTGAGGCCGACGCTCAGCTGCCCGCCGTCCGGGCCCGTGACGAACCGCTTCGGCTCCAGCCGGGTCAGCAGGCGCAGCGACTGGGCGTTGCCCTCGAAGCCGCCGCAGTCCTTGGCGAACTCGTTGAGCGCCTCCTCGCCGTTGTGCCCGAACGGCGGGTGGCCCATGTCGTGGGAGAGGCAGGCCGCTTCGACCAGGTCCGGATCGCAGCCGAGGGCGGCGCCGAGCTCCCGGCCGACCTGCGCGCACTCCAGGGAGTGCGTCAGCCGGGTGCGGGGGCTGGCGTCCCAGTCGAAGGAACGGGTGCCGGGGGTGACCACCTGGGTCTTCCCGGCCAGGCGGCGCAGCGCGGCCGAGTGCAGCACCCGGGCGCGGTCGCGCTGGAAGGCGGTGCGGCCGGGCCGTTTGTCCGGCTCGGCGGCCCATCGCTCGGTGGCGGCCGGATCGTAGGACTCGTAGGCGGGGACGTGCGCGGTGCCTTCCATGCTGAGACGTTAACCGGAGTCACCGACAATCCGAGCAATCCGAACCTACGCGGCCTTTACGCGGTGGCCAGTTCCGGCGCCCGCGCGCCGCGGGCGAGGGCCTCGTCGTAGCGGCGCAGCACCAGCCGCGCGAGCGCCGGGTGGGCACCGAGCGGTTCCGCCGCCGGTCCGCTGGCGGCGGCCGCGCTCGCGGAGGCGAACCGGCCCGGGGCGGTGAAGTACGAGGCCACCGCCGCCCGGCGGTGCCCCCGGGCGGCGAGCGTCCGGACGGCGTCCGCCACCCCCGGGGTGGCCGCCGAGGCGTAGGCGGGGACCACGGGGACCCCGCCGAGCCGTTCGGAGAGCAGCTCGGCGCTGCGGCGGGTGTCGGCGGCGGAGTCGGGGTCGAGGGACCCGGCCGAGGCCAGCACGACGGCCGTCCCCGGGGTCCAGCCGGCCTCCAGGAGGCGCTCGAACAGGGCCTCCACGAGCAGCGGGTGGGGGCCGAGCGGATCGGCGATCCGGATCCGCAGGTGCCCGGCGCGGGCCGCGGCGGCGGGGAGGTCCCGTTTGACGTGGGTGCCGCGTCCGAGCAGCAGCGGTACGAGGACGGCCGCGCCGTCGGTGTCCCGCAGGGTGTCGGCCAGCAGCGGCCGGTTCAGCTCGATGTGGCCGAGGCGGACGTCGAGGGCCGGGCGGAGCTCGCGGACCCGTTCGAGCAGGTCGAGGACGGTGTGGAGGGCGCGCGGGTCGCGGCTGCCGTGGGCCACGGCGACGAGGGTGGGGTGCATGCGGGGACTCCGTGGTGCCGGGCGCGTGGCGGGCGCAGGCCGCTGAGCTGGGTGTCGAGCTGATCGGTGATCCGGGTCAGCAGCTCGGCCAGGCTGCCGAAGGACTGGGGGGCGGGAAGGTGCACCGGCTCCGTCATGGACCGATCCTGGGGGGCCCGGATTGCGTGGGCGTTGCGCGGGGGTGACGGGTGGTTTCCTGCTGCTCACTCGGTCATTCGTACGAGTGAAGGGTGGGGAGGGGGGAACTGGGGGGCCGGGGCGGTTCGTCAATCCGTGCGAAAGGCGTGCGGGACGAGGGGATCGGTCATGGGGGAGCGGGAGCGGGTACGGGAGCAGGGGCGGGCGGCGTGGTTCGGCGCCGCCCGCCGGCGGATGCGACTGCAGGCCGTGCGGATGGCGCGGACGATACGGGCGATGCGGACGGTGCGGGGGCGTCGGCGGACGGTGCAGGCGGTGATGGCGCTGTGCGTGCTGGCCCTCCTCCCGTCGACGTGGACGCACGCGGTGGCCGCCGACCGGCTGCGGACCACCGCCGGGGCGCCCGACGCCGGGGTGGCGGTGGTCTTCGGGGCGGGCCTGTGGAAGGGCCGCCCGACCCCGTACCTGGCGTACCGGCTCGACGCGGCGGTGGAGCTGTACCGCGCGGGCAAGGTGAAGGTGGTCCTGGTGACCGGTGACAACAGCCGCACCGAGTACGACGAGCCCGGCGCGATGCGGACGTACCTCAGGGGGCACGGCATACCCGACGACCGGATCGTCAGCGACTACGCCGGATTCGACACCTGGGACTCCTGCGTGCGGGTCCGGGAGATATTCGGGGTGCGCCGGGCGGTGCTGATCAGCCAGCACTTCCACATCCACCGTGCGGTGGCCCTGTGTCAGGCCGCGGGCGTGGAGTCCTACGGCGTCGGCGTGGACGACGAGCACGACGCCACCTGGTACTACGGCGGCGCCCGCGAGGTCCTCGCGGCCGGCAAGGCGGCCCTGGACGCGGCCTTCCGGCCGGAGCCGAGGTTCCTCGGCCCGAAGGAAGAGGGGGTGTCGCGGGTCCTGGCCGCTCTGGCAGACTGACGCCGCGATCGGCGTATGCCGATTAGTCATATACCGATGTGTCTGCGTCAGGGGTGTGGATCGTGGCTGTGGTGGATCTGAGCGGCAAGGTCGTCGTCATCACCGGAGGGGCCCGGGGCCTGGGCGCGGCAGCGGCGCAGGCGGTCGTCGACGGCGGCGGCCGGGTGCTGATCACCGACCTGCTGGAGGCCGAGGGCGCCGAGACCGCCGCCAAGCTCGGCGACGCGGCCCGCTTCCTGCGGCACGACGTGACGAGCGAGGCCGACTGGCAGGCGGTACTGGACCACGCGGTCTCCGAGTTCGGCCGGATCGACGGACTCGTCAACAACGCCGGCATCTCCACCGGCCAGTTCCTGGAACACGAGAGCGTCGAGCACTTCCGCCAGGTCGTCGAGGTCAACCTGGTCGGCGTGTTCATCGGCATCAAGACCGCGATCCCCCTGCTCCGGGCGAACGGCGGCGGCTCCGTCGTCAACATCTCCTCCGCCGCCGGCCTCACCGGACTCGCCCTCACCGCCGGTTACGGTGCCTCCAAGTGGGGCGTGCGCGGCCTCTCGAAGATCGGCGCCGTCGAACTCGCCGAGGCGAAGATCCGCGTCAACTCCGTCCACCCCGGCATGACGCTGACCCCGATGACCGCCCCGATCGGCATCCGGACGGGCGAGGGCAACTACCCCGGCGCCCCCCTGGGCCGCGTCGGCCTCCCCGAGGAGATCGCGGCCGCCGTCGCCTTCCTCCTCTCCGACGCCGCCGGCTACATGACCGGCGCCGAACTCGCCGTCGACGGCGGCTGGACGGCCGGCCTGACGGTGAAGTACCTCACCGGCCAGTAGGCCGGGCTCACCGGGCCAGGCGCGCCAGGTCGATCTCGATGCCGAAGGGCACGCTCGTCTTGAGGCGCTCCCGGTGGATGCCGGTGGGGACGTAGGTGCGGGTCGTGTCGTCGAGCTCGTACGCGTGGACCACCGGGAGCCCGTGCTCCTCCTCGACCCGCCAGAAGTGCCGGATCCCGGCCCGGGCGTACGTGAAGGGCTTCGTCTCCCGGTCCCGCTCCTGCGACTCCTCGGACACCACCTCCACGACCAGCGCCACGTCCTCGGGCAGGAAGCAGGTCCGGTCCGGCTCGTAGGCGACGGTCGCGGAGATGACATCGGGCTCGAGGCGGCTCTTGGCGCTCAGCTTCACGGTCATCTGTGCCTCGACGGTGTTCCCGTCCGCCACCTGCTCCTCCAACGCGGCCGTCAGACGCCGGATGACACGGTCGTGCCAGGACCGCTGCGGGGACACCATGAAGATCAGCGCTCCGTCGATGAGCTCGGTGTGGCGCGGCAGGTTCGGGATGTGGTCGAGGTCGTCGGCCTCCCAGCCGCTGGCACGCGGCGGGTAGAGCCACTCGGGAAGCCTGGCGGTCATGGTCTCCTCCAGTCCTGACCCCGCCAGCCTAGCCACGGCAAGGGGGCGCGCGGGGCAAAGACGGGACGGGGCCCCCGGCCCCGGCGGATATCCGCGTGCCCGCCGCCGGGGCGCCGGGCTACGGTCCGGTCATGGAACACGATCCGCCCCTCGTGCGCGACGTCCTGCCCGCCCCCGCCGCCCTCACCGTCCCCGCCGGACGGCGATGAGGCCGAGCACCCCCGCCCGTAACGCGGGCGCGCGGCCCGCGTAACACCCCCGCCGCACCCTGGAGCGCATGCACAGCTCCCCGGAAGCCACCGCCACCCACTGCCCCTACTGCGCCCTGCAGTGCGGCATGAACCTGCGCCCCGCCCCCGGAGGCGACGCGGTGACGGTCGAGGAGCGCACCGACTTCCCCGTCAACCGGGGCGCACTGTGCGGCAAGGGCCGCACCGCCCCCGCCGTGCTCTCCTCCCGGGTGCGCCTGACCGAGCCGCTCATCCGCACCCACGCCGGCGGCCCGCTCGTACCGGCCACCTGGGAGGAGGCCCTCGACGCCGTCGCCGACGGCCTTGCCCGCACCCGCCGCGCCCACGGCCCCGACGCCGTCGGCGTCTTCGGCGGCGGCGGCCTCACCAACGAGAAGGCGTACGCCCTCGGCAAGTTCGCCCGCGTCGCCCTCGGCACCTCCCAGATCGACTACAACGGCCGCTTCTGCATGTCCTCGGCCGCCGCCGCCCACCAGAAGGCCTTCGGCCTCGACCGTGGACTGCCCTTCCCGCTGGAGGACGTCCCCCGCACCGGCTGCGTCGTCCTCGTCGGCTCCAACCTCGCCGAGACCATGCCGCCCGCCCTGCGCTACCTGACCGAACTCAAGGCGAACGGCGGCACCCTGATCGTCGTCGACCCCCGCCGCACCCGCACCGCCGAACAGGCCGACCTGCACCTCGCACCGCGCCCCGGCACCGACCTCGCCCTCGCCCTCGGACTGCTCCACCTGGTCGTCGCCGAGGGCCGCACCGACGAGGAGTTCATCAGCGCGCGCACCACCGGCTGGGAGGACGCCCGGGCCGCCGCCATGGCCCACTGGCCCGAACTGGTCGAGCGCATCACCGGGATCCCCGTCCCGGAACTCCGCCGCGCCGTCGAGCTGTTCTGCACCCCCTCCACCGCCATGGTCCTCACCGCCCGGGGACCCGAGCAGCAGTCCAAGGGCACCGACACCGTCGGCGCGTGGATCAACCTCTGCCTCGCCACCGGCCGCGCCGGCCGCCCCCACTCCGGATACGGCTGCCTCACCGGCCAGGGCAACGGCCAGGGCGGCCGCGAGCACGGCCAGAAGGCCGACCAGCTCCCCGGCTACCGCAAGCTCACCGACCCCGCCGCCCGCGCCCACGTCGCCCGCGTCTGGGGCGTCGACCCGCAGAGCCTGCCCGGCCCCGGGCGCAGCGCCTACGAACTCCTCGACGCCCTCGGCGGCGACGTCAAGGCCCTCCTCCTCATGGGCTCCAATCCGGTGGTGTCCGCCCCCCGCGCCGCCCACGTCGAGGACCGCATCCGCTCCCTGGACTTCCTCGCCGTCGCCGACGTCGTCCTCTCCGAGACCGCCGCACTCGCCGACGTGGTGCTGCCCGTCACCCAGTGGGCGGAGGAGACCGGCACCACCACCAACCTGGAAGGCCGCGTCCTGCTGCGCCGCCGCGCCCTCACCCCGCCGCCCGGGGTCCGCAGCGACCTGGAGGTCCTGCACGGCATCGCCTCCCGCCTCGGCGTCGAGAAGGGCTTCCCCACCGACCCCGAAGAGGTCTTCGGCGAGCTGCGCCGCGCCTCCGCGGGCGGCCCCGCCGACTACTCCGGCATCTCCTACGCCCGCATCGAAGCCGAACAGGGCGTCTTCTGGCCCTGCCCCGAAGGCACCCCGGGACAGCCCCGGCTCTTCCTCGACCGCTTCGCCACCGACGACGGCCGGGCCCGCTTCACCCCCGTCTCCCACCGCGACGCCGCCGAGGTCCCCGACGCCGAATACCCCCTGCTGCTCACCACCGGCCGGGTCGTCGCCCAGTACCAGTCCGGGGCGCAGACCCGCCGCGTGCCCGAACTCAACACCGCCGCCCCCGGCCCCTTCGTGGAACTCCACCCGCGCCTCGCGGCCCGGCTCGGCGTCACCGACGGCACCCCCCTCGCCGTGACCTCCCGCCGCGGACGGGCCGTCGCCCCGGCCCGCGTCACGGACGCCGTCCGCGCCGACACCGTGTTCATGCCGTTCCACTGGCCCGGCGAGGGCCGCGCCAACACCCTCACCAACCCCGCCCTGGACCCCGTCTCGCGCATGCCCGAGTTCAAGGTCTGCGCGGTCCGCGTGGAACCCGCCTGACTCCGGTCGGACATGAGTCCGATCCGCATCGGGATTCCCGCCAAGGGGTAACCATCCGTCACGCAGCGGGCTCAGAAAGTGCTCGCACGCCCCTCGTGGCAGCGATGTGTCGTACCCCACACTGAGGTGCGGTGCCACCGTCCTCGGAGCCCTGGAGGTCGCCCCCGTGCAGACCCAGACCCTGACCGTGAACGCGAGCCGCCCCGCCGACGACGCCTCCGATCCGGATCCCGAGGCCGAGGCCGACACGGTGGAGGAAGCCGGCGAAGAGGAACCCGAGGTCCTCGAACTCATCGAGCCGGTCCCACCGCAGCGCACCCGCGCCCGTGACAGCACCGCCGGGACCGGGCCCTCCGCCGACCTCTTCCGCCAGTACCTGCGCGAGATAGGCAGGATCCCGCTGCTCACCGCCGCCGAGGAGGTCGAACTCGCGCGGCGCGTCGAAGCGGGACTCTTCGCCGAGGAGAAACTCGCCGGCGCCACCGACCTCGACTCCCAGCTCGCCGTGGACCTCGACAAACTCGTCGTCATGGGCCGCATGGCCAAACGCCGGCTCATCGAGTCGAACCTGCGGCTCGTCGTCTCCGTCGCCAAGCGCTACGTCGGCCGCGGCCTGACCATGCTCGACCTGGTCCAGGAGGGCAACCTCGGCCTGATCAGGGCCGTCGAGAAGTTCGACTACGCCCGCGGCTACAAGTTCTCCACCTACGCCACCTGGTGGATCCGGCAGGCGATGTCACGGGCCCTCGCCGACCAGGCCCGCACCATCCGCGTCCCCGTCCACGTCGTCGAACTCATCAACCGCGTCGTCCGCGTCCAGCGCCGCATGCTCCAGGAACGCGGGTACGAACCCACCGCCGAAGAGGTCGCCGTCCACCTGGAACTGACCCCCGAGCGGGTCCTGGAGGTGCTCCGCCTCGCCCAGGAGCCCGTCTCCCTGCACGCCCCGGTCGGCGAGGAGGAGGACGTCGCCCTCGGCGACCTGATCGAGGACGGCGACGCCGCCTCCCCGATGGAGTCCGCCGCCTTCTTCCTGCTGCGCGAACACCTCGAAGCCGTCCTCTCCACCCTCGGCGAACGCGAACGCAAGGTCGTCCAGCTCCGCTACGGGCTCGCCGACGGCCGCCCCCGCACCCTGGAGGAGATCGGCCGGATCTTCGGCGTCACCCGCGAGCGGATCCGCCAGATCGAGTCCAAGACCCTCAACAAGCTGCGCGACCACGCCTTCGCCGACCAGCTGCGCGGCTACCTCGACTGACCCGCGGGAGACCGGGGAACGGGAAAGGGGGCGCCCCCGAGGACGCCCCCACCCGCTCCCGGCCCGGCCGGTCGGCCGCCAGCCGCCAGCCGCCGGCCGTCAGTCGACCTCGGCCACCGCCTGCGCGAACTGCGCCGCGTACAGCCGCGCGTACGCGCCCTCCGCCGCCAGCAGCTCCTCGTGCGTGCCCTGCTCCACGATCGAGCCGCTCTCCATCACCAGGATCACGTCGGCGTCCCGGATCGTGGAGAGCCGGTGCGCGATCACGAAGGACGTACGGCCGTGCGCCAGGCGCGCCATCGCCTTCTGGATCAGCACCTCGGTACGGGTGTCCACCGAGCTCGTCGCCTCGTCGAGCACCAGGATCACCGGGTCCGAAAGGAACGCCCGCGCGATGGTGATCAGCTGCTTCTCACCCGCGCTGACGCCCGCGCCCTCGTCGTCAAGCACCGTGTCGTAGCCGTCCGGCAGGGTGCGCACGAACCGGTCCGCGTGCGCCGCCCGCGCGGCCTCCTCGATCTCGGCGCGCGTCACCTCCCGCGAGGCGCCGTACGCGATGTTCTCCGCGATCGTGCCGCCGAACAGCCAGGTGTCCTGGAGCACCATGCCGATCCCGCCGCGCAGCTCCTCGCGGGTCATCTTCGCGATGTCCACCCCGTCCAGGGCGATCTCCCCGCCCGTGACCTCGTAGAACCGCATCAGCAGGTTGACCAGCGTGGTCTTGCCGGCGCCCGTCGGGCCGACGATCGCGACCGTCTGCCCCGGCTCCACCGTCAGCGAGAGGTTCTCGATCAGCGGCTTGTCCGGCTCGTAGCGGAAGGCCACCTTGTCGAGGGTGACCTGCCCGCGCAGCTCCTCCGGACGCTCCGGGACCTCCGCGTCCGGCTCCTGCTCCGGCGCGTCCAGCAGCTCGTACACCCGCTCCGCCGAGGCGACGCCCGACTGCACCAGGTTCGCCATCGACGCCACCTGCGACAGCGGCATCGAGAACTGGCGCGAGTACTGGATGAAGGCCTGCACGTCACCGATCGACAGGGTGCCCGAGGCCACCCGCAGACCGCCGACGACCGCGACCAGCACGTAGTTGATGTTCGATATGAAGAACATCACCGGCTGCATGATGCCGCTGACCAGCTGCGCCTTGAAGGAGGCCCGGTACAGCTCCTCGTTCTGCTCGGCGAAGACCGCCGCCGACTCCTTCTGCCGCCCGAAGACCTTCACCAGCGCGTGGCCGGAGTACATCTCCTCGATGTGGGCGTTCAGCGTGCCCGTGGTCTTCCACTGCGCCACGAACTGCGGCTGCGACCTCTTGCCGATCTTCGCCGCGACCACCACCGACACCGGTACGGTCACCAGCGCGACCAGCGCCAGCAGCGGCGAGATCCAGAACATCATCACCAGCACGCCGACGATCGTGAGCAGCGAGTTCAGCAGCTGCCCCATCGTCTGCTGGAGGGTCTGGCCGATGTTGTCGATGTCGTTCGTCGCCCGGCTCAGCACCTCGCCGCGCTTCTGCTGGTCGAAGTACGACAACGGCAGCCGCGACAGCTTCGCCTGGAGCTCCTCGCGCATCCGGTAGACGGTGCCGTTCATCACGTGGTTCGACAGCCGCGTGGCCACCAGCATCAGCAGGCCCGCCAGGGTGAACACCAGCAGTGCCCAGAGCGCCGTGACGCCGACGGCACCGAAGTCGATGCCTTGCCCGGGGGTGAAGTCGGTGCCGGACAGCATGTCCGCCATCCCGTCCTGCCCCTTGGCGCGCAGCCCGTCCAGCGCCTGCTGCTTGGTCAGGCCGTCCGGCATCTGCCGGCCGACGATCCCCGCGAACACCAGGTCGGTGGCCTCGCCGAGGATCTTCGGACCGACCACCGCGCAGCCGACGCTGCCGACCACGGCGGCGACCATGCCCCACAGCTTGGTCCGGTCCTGCGCCAGCTGGCCCAGCAGGCGCTTGCCGGACCCCTTGAAGTCCAGGGACCGCTGGGCCGGCCCCATCATCATCCGTCCTCCGGGCCCGCTCATGCGGCCTCCGCCTCCGTCAGCTGGGAGAGCACGATCTCCCGGTAGGTCTCGTTGCCGGCCATCAGCTCGTGGTGGCGGCCCTCGCCCACCACCTGGCCCCCGTCGAGGACGATGATCCGGTCGGCGTCGCGGATCGTGGAGACCCGCTGGGCGACGATGACGACCGTCGCGTCCCCGGTCTCCAGGGCGAGCGCCGCGCGCAGCGCCGCGTCCGTCGCGTAGTCCAGGGCCGAGAACGAGTCGTCGAACAGGTAGATCTCCGGGCGCTGCACGAGCGTGCGGGCGATCGCCAGGCGCTGGCGCTGGCCGCCGGAGACGTTCGTCCCGCCCTGGGTGACGGGCGCTTCGAGCCCGCCGTCCAGCTCGGACACGAAGTCCTTCGCCTGCGCGACCTCCAGGGCCCGCCACAGCTCCTCGTCGGTCGCGTCCGGGCGCCCGTAGCGCAGGTTCGAGGCGATCGTCCCGGAGAACAGGTACGGCTTCTGCGGGACCATGCCGACCGTCCGGGCCAGCAGCTCCGGGTCGATCCGGCGCACGTCCTCCCCGTCGACCAGCACGTCACCCCCGGTCGCGTCGAACAGCCGGGGCACCAGGCCCAGCAGCGTGGACTTGCCGCTGCCGGTGGAGCCGATCACCGCGGTGGTCTCGCCGGGACGGGCCACCAGGTCCACCCCGCGCAGCACCGGGGCCTCGGCACCCGGGTAGCGGAAGTCGGCGCCGCGCAGCTCCAGCTGCCCGCGGCGGGCGAGCGCGCGCACCGGGTCGGCGGGCGGGACCACGCTGGACTCGGTGTCCAGGACCTCCTGGATGCGCTCGGCGCAGACCTCGGCGCGCGGCACCATCATGAACATGAAGGTGGCCATCATCACGGCCATCACGATCTGCATCAGGTAGGCGAGGAAGGCGGTCAGCTGACCGATCTCCATGCCGCCGCCGTCCACCCGCATCGCACCGAACCAGATGACGGCGACGCTGGAGACGTTCACGACCAGGATGACGGTGGGGAACATCAGGGCGAGCAGCTTGCCGGAGGCCAGCGAGACCGCGGTCAGCTCGGAGTTCGCCCGGCGGAAGCGCTCCTCCTCGTAACCGTCGCGGACGAAGGCGCGGATCACGCGGTTGCCGGTGATCTGCTCGCGCAGCACGCGGTTGACGACGTCGAGGCGCTCCTGCATCTGCCGGAACAGCGGCCGCGTCTTCCAGACGATCGCACCGACCGAGACGCCGAGCACGGGCACCACCGCGAGCAGCACGCCCGACAGCTTCACGTCGAGCGAGAGGGCCATCGCGATGCCGCCGACGCACATGATCGGCGCCGACACCATGAGGGTGAAGGTCAGCAGCACCAGCATCTGGACCTGCTGGACGTCGTTCGTCGTACGGGTGATCAGCGAGGGGGCGCCGAACTGGCCGAGCTCCCGAGCCGAGAAGCTCTGCACCCGGTCGAAGACGGAGGCACGGATGTCGCGGCCGAGGGCGGCCGCGGTGCGGGCGCCGTAGTAGACGGCCCCGACGTTGCAGACGAGCTGCACGAGGGAGACGCCGAGCATCAGCGCGCCGAAGCGCAGGATGTAGCCGGTGTCCCCGTTGACGACACCGTTGTCAATGATGTCCGCGTTGAGGGTGGGCAGGTAGAGGCTCGCACTGGTCTGCAGGAGTTGCAGCAGGACCAGTGCGGCGATCGGTTTCTTGTACGGATCCAGGTGGGTCCGCAGCAGTCGTATGAGCACGCGCAGGCTCCGGGTAGGCAAGATCGAGGGGGTTCACTCCATCTTCTGCCAACCGGTGGCCCGGACCCCAGCGGATTTAGCAAAGCCCGGTCAAAAGGAGTAGGCCGCCCCATTCCCCGGTCCCGGGCCCCGCGCCGGCGCCGCCGCGCCCCGCGCCCTAGAAGCCGAAGGCCCCCGGGTGCAGCTGCTCCCGCGTCGTGACGTACTGCTGGCGGACGGCCTGCCAGGCCGGGTAGTCCTCGCCCGGCTCGAACACCTGGGCCGGCGGGGCCGGCCACAGCGGCGGCACGTGCGGGGCCAGCGTGCCCTGCCGCACCCCGAGCGCCCAGGCCGCCTGACGTGCCGCGCCCAGCGCCGCGTAGTCCGCCGGAGCGGGCACGACCACCTGCGTCCCGAACAGCCCCGGCGCGGCGGCCTGTACGGCGGGCAGCTCGGCGGCGGCCCCGAGCAGGAACACCCGGCGGATCCCCACGCCGCGGTGCCGCAGCACGTCGAGGGCGTCGACCAGCCCGCACAGCATGCCCTCGAAGGCGGCCCGCGCGAGGTGCTCGGGCTTCATCGAGTCCCGGCGCAGCCCCGACAGGGTGCCCGCGGTGTGCGGCAGGTTCGGGGTCCGCTCCCCTTCCAGGTAGGGCAGGAGCACGAGCCCGTGTGCACCCGGGGTCGACTTCAGCGCGAGCGCGCTCAGCCCCTCCAGGTCGGTGCCCAGCATGTCGGCGGTGCCGCGCAGGGCCCGTACGGCGTTCGAGGTGTTCACCACCGGCAGGTGCATGCCGGCCGCGTCGGCGAGGGAGGTGATCAGGCCGCCCGGATCCGACAGTGCCTCGTGGTGCACGGCCATCACCGAACCGGAGGCCCCGAGCGAGACCACCGCGTCGCCCGGGCCGATGCCGAGCCCCAGCGCGGCGGCCGTGGTCTCCCCGGTCCCCGCGGAGATCAGCAGCCCCTCGGGGGTCATCCCGGCGGCGTCGGCCGGACCGAGCACCTCCGGCAGCAGCGCCTGGTGCCCCAGCGCCAGCTCGACCAGGTCGGGGCGGTAGGAGCCGGTGGCCGCCGACCAGTACCCGGTGCCCGAGGCCCCGGCCCGGTCGGTGGTGCGGCGCGCGGGCCGGCCGAGCAGCTGCCAGACGAGCCAGTCGTGCGGGGACATCACCACCGCCACCCGGCGCGCGGCCTCGGGCTCGTTGCGGGCCAGCCAGGCGAGCTTGGTGATCGGCTGCGCGGGGTGCGGGACCGAGCCGACGGCGGCCACCCAGGCGGCCTTGCCGCCGAGCGCCCCGACCAGGTCCGCGGCGGCGACCTGGCCCCGCTTGTCGTTGCCGATCAGGGCGGGGCGGATCAGCGCGCCCTGCGCGTCCAGCGGCAGCATGCCCTGCTGCTGCGCGCAGACCCCGATGGCCTGGACGCCTTCCAGCAGCCCGCCCCCGGCGGCTTCGCCGAGGGAGAGCAGCCAGGCCTGCGGGTCGGTCTCGTGGGGGACGGTCTCACCGACGGGCTGCGGATGGGGCGCGTAGCCCTGGCGCAGCACGGCCCCGGTGTCCGTGTCGCAGACGACGATGCGAGTGAAGGCGGAAGAGCTGTCCAGCCCGGCGACTATCCCCATGCGGAGAATTCTGCCGCACGCCGGGCCGGAACCAGCCGCCTCAGGTGTTGCTCGTGCCCCAGTCGTCCTCGGAGCCCTGCCCCCGGTCCCGCAGCGACCGCACGTGCTTCGCCACGGACGCGGGGACGGCGTCGCCGACCTTGTCGCCCACGGCCGCGAACGCCTTGCCCGCGAACTGCCGCCCGGTGTGCCCGGCGGTCTCGGCGGCGTTGCGCACCGCCGGGTTCTGCGCGAGGCGCCGGGCGGACTTCTTCATCTCCTCGTAGCGCTCGCGTCCCGCCGCCGTGCCCACCACGTATCCGAGGGCTACTCCGGCGAGGAACGTGACCTTGTAGCGCATGCCTGCCACCCTTCGTTGTCTCGGTGCCCGGCCTGCTGCGATACCGATTGGCGGAGCACCCCCCTGCTTGCGCTAATCTATGACTCGCAACGGGCGCTCGCCCCCCGGCAAGGCCGGAGGTGGGCTGTTCGGTGCACCGCAGCAATCCCCTGTAGCTCAATTGGCAGAGCAGCCGGCTGTTAACCGGCAGGTTACTGGTTCGAGTCCAGTCGGGGGAGCGCGGTCCCCTGTAGCTCAATTGGCAGAGCAGCCGGCTGTTAACCGGCAGGTTACTGGTTCGAGTCCAGTCGGGGGAGCAGGAAGAGAAGAGGACCCGGGAGGGTCCTCTTTCTTTTTGCCCGGATCCTGGAACCGGGCAGCGCTCAGCGCGGTCTCTCTGAACAAGCGCAGCCGATCATGCGGGGCATCCGAAGCAGGAGATCGTATGAGCGGCTATGCTGCGGCAGACGGCGCGCACACATGTACGCGCCACGCCGTAAAGGGGCGGTAGCTCAGCCGGTTAGAGCAGCGGACTCATAATCCGTCGGCCGTGGGTTCGAGTCCCACCCGCCCCACCGCAAGCCGCAGGTGCAGAAACGATTGCACCTGCGGCTTCGGCGTTCCCGGGGGCAGGGCGGGCGGATGGGGCGTGGCGTACGTCACGGCAGGGGGCGGAGTGGTCGGCTCCGACTGCCGGCCCTCGCCCGTTCGGCGCCGCCCTCCGTTCGGCGCCGAACGGAGGATCAGTCCCAGGCGACTCCGCGCTTGTCGGTGGCGGCGGAGTCCCAGCCGACGCCCTGCGGTCCGGCCGCCCGCACCGAGTCCCAGGCGACCCCGCCCGGGGCGGTGGCCGCCTCGACCGAGTCCCAACCGACACCGCTCGGTCCGGCGGTGACCGCGACGGCGGCGGTGCAGGACAGCAGGGCAGTGAGTCCGGCGGCGGCGATCAGGCGAGCGGTGCGAGACATGGATCCCCCTGGAACACGATCGGCATCGGTATCGGCGTGGTGCGGCTGGGGCGCGCTGCACCGGTCCGGCCTTTCGGCCCTGGCCTGGGGTGGGGCTCCGTGCCCCGCCGTCCCGGTGAACACCATCCTGCAAGCCCGCGTATAGGTGCAGAAGAGGAATCCGATGGCACCAAGGTGACAGGCACCAAGGTGCCGCTCAGGAAAGATCGAAAGAGACTGCCTATGGCCCCACCTGCGCACCTTTAGGATCAAGACAACGGCGGGAAGTCATCCGTCGCACCAACAGGCCGGGGGGCACAAGCATGCTGGAAGCGTTGGGACTGGACACCCTCGTAGAGGCTGTCTACCGGGAGATGCTCGCCGATCCGACCGGCGGGGTGGCCGAACTGGGCGCACGGCTGGGGATGACCGAGGCGGAGGTGCGCGAGGGGCTCGACCGGCTCGTCGACCTCGACCTGCTCACCCCCTCGCGCGACCACGCGGGCGGGCTGCGGGCCGTCAGCCCAGAGGCCGGGCTGGAGCAGATACTCCGCCGTCAGGAAGAGGACCTGATCCGCCGCCAGCAGGAGCTGGCGGCCAGCAAGGCGGCGGCGGCGCGCGCCGTCGCGGAGTTCGCGAGCCTGCGGCCCAACACCGCATCCGACGGCGCGGAAAGGCTCGTGGGCCTCGACGCCATCCACGCCCGGCTGGAGGTCCTTGCCCAGGGACTCACCGTCGAATGTCTCTCGATCATGCCGGGCGGCGCCCAGTCCCAGGCCAGCATGGACGCCTCACGGCCGCTGGACGAGGACGCCATGCTGCGCGGCATCCAGATGCGGTCGGTCTACCAGGACAGCGTCCGCAACGACCCGGCCACCCTCGCCTACGTGCAGTGGTCGACCGACCTCGGGGGACAGATCCGCACCAGCCCCGTGCTCCCGCCCCGCCTGGTGATCTTCGACCGGAAGACCGCCGTGGTCCCCATCGACCCCGCCAACTCCCGGCTCGGCGCCCTCTGCACCACCTCGCCCGGCATCGTCGCCTCCCTCGTCAGCCTCTTCGAGCAGACCTGGGAGCAGGCCGTCCCGCTCGGCGCCGCCCGCGAACAGGCAGCGGAGGACGGCATCACCGCCGGCGAACGCGAACTGCTCAAGCTGCTGGCCTCCGGCCTGACCGACGAGGCCGCCGGCAAGCGGCTCGGGGTCTCCCTGCGCACCGTGCGCCGCCAGATGTCCGCGCTGATGGAACGCCTCAACGCGACCAGCCGCTTCGAGGCCGGACTGCGCGCCGCCCAGCGCGGCTGGCTCTGAGGCGCGCCGCGGCCGCGGACGCCCCGAACGGGCACCCGCGGCCACGGCCGCCGGGACGGACCGGCTGGACCGGCTGGACCGGCTAGAAGTTCTCCGTCTCCTCCACCAGGTGCCGCAGCACGTCCGTGAGGTCCCCCCGGCGGGCGAAGGCCGCACGCTGCCGGGCGGCCCCCGAACCGTCGCGCAGCAGCCCGCCCAGGGTCTTCGCCGCGTGGTCCAGGTCGCCCGCGGCGGCCAGGTCGGGGGCGACCAGGTCGAGCAGCGCCTCGGCCAGGTCGGCCGCCGGCACCTCGGCACCCGTGTACGGGTCCAGGCCGAAGCCCTCCAGGCCGTCGTGCGCAGCCCGCCAGCGTGCGAGGCGCAGTACGTCGTCCCGTACAGGCGGATCCGGCAGCCCCTCCGCGACGGCGCGCAGCGCGGAGGCCACCAGGGCGCGCCCCAGCTCCGCCTGCAGCACGGCCGTGTCGATGTCCGGGGACATGTCGGGCGCCCGGATCTCGAGCGTGGGCCAGTTCCCGGAGGGACGGAGGTCCCAGTAGACCATCTTGGTGTCCAGGGCCGCGCCGGAGCCGAGCAGGGTCTCCACCGAGTGCCGGAAATGGGCCGTGGACGTGAAGTGCGGGGGCAGGCCCGCCGAGGGCCAGCCCGACCAGGCCATCGCCCGCCAGCTGGAGTGACCGGTGTCCCGGCCGCCCCAGAAGGGGGAATTGGCGGCCAGCGCGATCAGCGTGGGCAGCCATGGTCTGACCCGGTTGGACACGGCCACCGCCGTGTCCACGTCGAGCGTGCCGATGTGGATGTGGCGGCCGCAGCTCACCAGGGTGTCCGTCAGCGCGCCGAACCGCCGGTGCTGCTCCCGCTGGCGCGGCTCGTCGTCGGTCAGGTGCAGGGGCCCCTCCACCGCCACGACGGGCGAGGGGGCGGCCAGCAGCCGGCAGCCGTGCGCACGGGCCGCCGCGGACAGCGCGCGCCGCAGTACGGCGAGCTCCTCGCGGAGGTTCACCGCCGAATCCGCGACCGGGGTGGAGATCTCCACCTGGTACCGGGTCCCCTCGGCGTGCAGCTGCTGCGGGAGCCCGGCGGCGGTGGCGAGGACGAGCGGCGCGGCCGGGACCACCCGCAAGGTGGTGGCGTCGACGAGCAGGAACTCCTCCTCGACCCCGACCGTGAGGGGGGTGGGAACGCCGCTCACGGTGGTGCTCGTTGTGCTGTTGCCAGGTTCGATCACTACGCCTCCCTGGACATACGAGTCTTTTCATCATGAGCCGACAGGGGGCGTGGAGGGTACGCCGTTCCGGTCAAATGTCCGGTGACGGTGGCGGGTTAGCGGCAAGGCCGGCCCCGTCTGGGGCCCCGGATCCCTGTGGTGAGGGCGTTGCGGGTGTGTGAACGCTCCCCGGTCTCCAGGGTCGCCCCAGCCGGGCCTGGTTACCATCCCGTGTGACTGGAACCGCCTCCCCTCCCCGGCCGAAGCGACGCATATTCGCCGACCTGACCCCGTTGCGCACCTCCGCCGACTACCGGCGGCTGTGGGTGGGCGGCACCATCTCCTGGATGGGCCAGGCGATGACCGCCCTCGCGATCTCGCTCCAGGTCTACGAGATCACCGGCTCCAGCTTCTCCGTCGGCCTCGTCGGGCTCTTCTCGCTCGTCCCGCTCGTGGTCTTCGGCCTGTACGGCGGCGCCATCGCCGACACCGTCGACCGGCGCAGGCTCGGCCTCTACAGCCAGACCGGGCTCGCCGTCCTCTCCGTCGGCCTGGCCGCCGCCGCCCTCCTCGACTACCACCGGGTCTGGCTGCTCTACACCGTCGTCGCCCTCCAGGCCGTCTGCGGGGCGCTGAACGGCCCCGCCCGCTCGGCCATGATCCCGAAGCTGCTCCCGCCCGAGCAGCTGCCCGCCGCCAACGCACTGGGCTCCGTCACCATGACCTCCGGGACGATGATCGGCCCGGTGCTGGGCGGCGTGATCGTCGGCTGGTGGGGCTACCAGGCGGCGTACCTGATCGACGCGGTGACCTTCCTCGCCGCCCTGTACGCCATGTGGCGGCTGCCCTCGATGCTGCCGGAGGGCCGCAAGGAGGGCGGGCGGGCCTCGGTCCTCGACGGCCTGCGCTTCCTCGGCACCCGCCCGAACATCCGGATGACCTTCTTCTCCGACATGGCCGCCATGGTGCTGGCCCAGCCGAAGGCGCTGTTCCCGGCCGTCGCCGTGCTCTGGTACGGCGGCGACGCCAAGACGGTCGGACTGCTGGTGGCCGCGCCCGCGGTGGGCGCGCTGCTGGGCGGGCTGTTCTCCGGCTGGCAGGGCCGGATCCGGCGGCACGGGCTGGCCATCCTGCTCTCCGTCGGGGCGTGGGGGCTGGCCATCGCCGTCTTCGGGCTGACGCGGAACCTTTGGCTGGGACTGGTCTTCCTCGCAGCGGCCGGATGTGCTGACACCATCTCGATGGTGTTCCGCAGCACGATGCTCCAGGCGGCCACGCCCGACGCGATGCGGGGGCGCCTGCAGGGCGTGTTCATCGTGGTCGTCGCCGGCGGGCCCCGGCTGGGGGACTTCCTCGCCGGTTCGGTCGCCGACCTCGCCTCCCCGGCGGTGGCCGTCACCGGAGGCGGGCTGGCGTGCGTACTGGTGCTGTGCCTCCTCGCCGCGCGGTGGCGTTCGTTCGCCCGCTACGACGCCCGCTCGCCGCAGGCGTAGCACCACCACCCGGCTCGCGGCGCGGCCCGTGTGAACGGGAGTTGGCGAGTTCGTTGCCGCCGCGCCGTCCGCCCTTCCCTTTTGTTTCGATCAGGCATATGACAGTTCGGCAGGGTCCCCGTCCGGTCCCGTCCCCCTCCGAACCCCGACCCTCCCAGGAGGAAGGCCGTCATGCGCCTTCGTACGCTCGTCACCACCGCGGTGGCCACCGCCGCGCTCTCCGGAGCGCTCGCCCCCACGGCCGACGCCGCCGGACCGGCACCCGCCCGGGGGGCCGCCTGCTCCCCGTACATGAACGTCGCGGGCTTCTCCGACTCGCTCGACAAGAGCCTGCTCGACGGGAAGCTCGTCGGCGGCATCTCCGGCCTCGCGCTCGACCGCGACGGGAGCGTCACCGCCGTCTCCGACAAGTCCGCGCTCTACCGGCTGGAGGTGGCCCGCGGGAACACCCCCGCCGCCAAGGCCACCGCGAGGCTCCCCCTCACCGACGGCGCCGGCAAGGTGACCGACTCCGAGGGCGTGGTCGTCGACCGGGACGGGACCTACCTGGTCACCGACGAGACCGCGCCCGCCGTACGCCGCTACAGCCGGACCGGCCGGGTGCTGGCCACCCTGCCCGTCCCGCCCGCCTTCGCCCTCGCGCCCCAGGGCCGGGCCACCGTCAACCAGACCTTCGAATCGCTCACCCTGCTGCCCGGCGGGCACACCCTCGTCGCCGGCGTGGAAGGACCCCTCGCGGGCGACGGCAAGGACGCCCAGGGCCGCACCCTCCAGCGGATCCAGACCTGGGAGCGGCGCGCGAACGGCGAGTTCGCCCTCGGCCGGCAGTACGCCTACCCCGTCGACCCCGGCCACGGCCTCGTCGAGCTCGCACCGACCCGCGACGGACGGCTGATCGTCCTGGAACGCGGCTTCACCCGGGAGTTCGCGATCACGGCCAGGCTGTACCTCGCCGACCCCCTCGGGGCGAGCGACACCTCGAAGACGGACGTGCTGACCGAGGGCCCGGGGCTGCGCCCCGCCCGCAAGACGCCGCTCGGCGACTTCAACGACTGCCCGACGCTGGGTGCCCCCTCGAAGCTGCCGCAGAACCACCCGCTGGTGGACAACATCGAGGGCATGGTCGCCACCCACTACGACGGCGCCGGCCGGGTACGGCTGCTGCTGGCCAGCGACGACAACGAGTTCCCGCAGCAGATCACCCGCCTGTACACGGTGGACCTCCGGCTGCCGGCCCGCCGCTTCGGCTGACCGGACGGGATCGGGGGGCGGGATCAGGAGGCGGGATCAGGAGGCGGGCGGAACGATTCCGCGGGCCACCCCCAGTGCGACCAGGTCCTGGGGCCTGATGCGCAGCTGGTCCGCGGTGGCGGGAGCCTCCCCTGCGGGACGCTTCAGGATGGCCGCCGCCAACTCCGGGGCGATCACCGAGAAGTAGCTGTCCGGGGTGACCCAGGTGTTCCCGGGCGCGGCCAGGGCCAGCGCCCCGCCCGAACCGCCCTCGCCGATCAGCAGGGTGGTCACCGGTACGGAGGCCTCCGCGAGCGCCGCGAACGTGTCGGCGATGGCCGGGCCGGCCCCGGCGTGCTCGGCGGCCGCGTCGTTGGCCGCACCCGGGGTGTCCACCAGGGTGAGCACCGGGATCCCGAGCCGGTCCGCCAGCCGGACCACCCGGGCCGCCGTACGGTAGCCCGCCGGACGGGTGGCGGTGCCGCACTGGGCTGCGTACGCGACCGCCCGCCCCTCCCGCAGCCCGAACCCGCACAGCATCCCGGGGTCCGCGCCCCCGGCCCGGTCCCCGCGCAGCGGCAGGCGCAGCTCGAAGTACGCGTCCAGGTAGGCCCGCGCCCGCGGCCGGTCCGGGTGGCGGGCCTGCCGGACGGCGTCCCAGCCGGTCTCCGGCGGCGTCACGCCGGCCAGTGCGGCGGGGGGCTCGACCGGCGAGGCGGCCCGGGGCGCGGCCAGCACCCGCAGCCAGTCCGCCACCGTCCCCGGCAGCTCCGCCCCGGGCACGACGGCGTCGACGTGCCCGGCCCCGTACTGCCCCTCGGCGGTGTAGGCCCCCGGATCGGCGTCCGCCGGCCGCACCCGGGACCCGGCGAAGCCGACCTGCGCCCCGGGCAGCGCCAGCACGACATCGGCCCCCGCCCCCAGGGTGGCCCACCCGCCCCCGGTGGTGGGGTCGCGCAGCACCGCGATCTGCGGCAGCCCGGCGGCCCGGGTGAGCACGCACTGCCGCGCCACCCGCTGGAGCTGGGTCAGGGCGAGCATCCCCTCCTGCATCCGCGAACCGCCGGTCGCGATCAGCGACACCAGCGGCAGGCGCTGCTCCCGAGCGTGCGTGTACGCGGCTTCGAGCCGGTCTCCGGTGCGCTGCCCGAGGGACCCGCCGAGGAACCCGAACTCGAAGGAGACCACGGTGGCCGGCCGGCCACCGACGAGGGCGGTCCCGACCACCACGGACTCCGATTCACCGGTCCGCGCGGCGGCCCGCGCCCGGGAGGCGTCGTAGCCCACCCAGCCGATGGGACCGTCGGCGGGCGACTCCCCGCGCGGTGCGGGAAGTTCGGCGAACGAGTCGGGGTCGATGAGGGCGGCGATGGCGGCACGGGCCGAGAGACGGGTCGTCACCCGGCCACGGTATGCGGCCCCGGGCCGCGGGGCCATCGCCTTCCACGGCGGGGGCCGGCCATCTCCCCCTCGACCCCCGCCGGTCGGTCGGCGCCTGCCCACCCGCCTCCCGGGGTGCGGGTGGGTCGGCTTGGGGCGGTACCCCCCCGGACCGGATCAGAGCTGGTTGGGGGCTTCCCGTCAGTCCCATCGTCCTTCCGTGTCGTGCCGGCCTGTCAAGGGCGCTCCTTCGTCGCGTCGCTACGCGATGTCGCTTCGCTCCACCCTTGACAGACCGACCCGCCCCGGAAAGCCGAAAGACTGCCGGGAAACCCCCAAAGAAACGGCACGGTCCAGAGGAACAGGGACGGGCCTCTCAGCGATCAGGCGAGGCGCCGGGCGCCGGCCCGCCCGGCATCCGGCCCGTCCAGCCCCGGTCCGGGGCCGGGGGCGCCGCTACCTGCACCAAAAGTCGCTCAGAGCACGCTACGGAGCACCCAAGCGCGACAGATCGCTACGCGCTCCTCCCGGCTCAGCGTCCGAGACCGCCTGTGGCTGGTACCCGCACCAGAGGACGAACAGAGCAGCCCAGGGAGCCGGTGGGCGCGACAGATCGCTACGCGCTCCTCATGTCTCGGCGGCGGACGGCGGTCTGGGGCTGGTCAATCTCAGCTGCGGGTTCCTTGTCGATCACCCGGACCAGGCCTAGGCGTCGAAGTCGTACTCCAAGACGTAGGAAGCGGAGTCCAGGGTCATTTCGTTGACCTCGACGGCCCGGCCGTCCCCGGCGAATGCGGTGCGGACGATCTGGATGACGGGTGTGCCCATGAAGAGGGTGAGGCGTTCGGCCTCGTCGGCGGAGGGCATGCGGCACCGGACCTCCTCACGGAAGTGAACAGGCTTGTGGCCCAGTTCGGCCAGCCTTGCGTACGTCCCACCAGGTCCGGTGTCGGACTGGGTGATGGTGGAGTCGGCGACGACGTCTGACGGCAGGTAGGACGTCGCGAAGAGCACCGGCTTGCCGTCCAGTACGAACCGGCGGCTGCGCACCCAGACCGGAGACTCGTCCGGGACTCCGAGAGCAGCCGCGATCGCCTCGCTCGCCCGCTCTTCGTGCACCTCGACCTGGTCGACGACGAGCTCTCGGTCTTGGCTGTCCGTCGACCAGATGGAACGTCCCGAACCCCAGTGCTCCTGCGCGAGCCGCTGGATGCCGTGACGCCGCAGGGGCCTGAAGGCCCGGACGAAGACGCCGGCACCTTTCCGCGCCTCCGTCAGGCCTTCGTTCTGGAGCACGCCGAGGGCCTGGCGCGCGGTCATCCGCGCGACGTCGTAGGCGGCCATGAGGTCGTTCTCGCCCGGCAGCCGGTCGCCCGGGCCGTACTCGCCCGACCGGATCGCCGCCCTCAACGCGTCAGCGATCCGCCGGTACTTCGGCTGGCGAGTGCCGCCCTGGCTGCTCATCGAAACGATCACTCCTTCTCTTCTCTAGACACCCTAGGGCCGCAGGTAGGGCACCGCACGCATCAGCCTTGCGGGCGAATATCTCTAGAGATGTCCCTGTCTGGCGTGCAACCGAGAGGTGTACTTGCATGTGTCTTCTGCCGGTCGGTACGGAACGACTCGACGTGCATTGCTGCTCTTGTCGAGCAGTGGCTGGAGTCGGAGACCCCAGTGAGGACCTACATCCGGGGCGCCTCAGGCCGTGAGTTCACCACAGCCGTCGCCAACGTGGAGGAAGTCATCGCCACCTTCAAGCCCTGAGGAGAGGTACGTCCGCTCCCGGTCCAGGACGCTGACGCACCCCCGCTGCGGGTATCAGCTCCAGGCGGTCGCCGGACGCCGAGACCAGAGAAGCGCGTAGCGATCTGTCGCGCCCACCGGCTCCCTGGGCGGCTCTGTTCGTCCTCTGGTGCGGGTACCAGCCACAGGCGGTCCTCGGACGCTGAGAAATGAGGAGCGCGTAGCGATCTGTCGCGCTTGGGTGCTCCGTAGCGTGCTCTGAGCGACTTTTCGTGCAGGTAGTCGCGCCCCTGGTCCCGGAACGGGGATATAGGGCCCGGATGCCCGGCCGGCCAAGGCCCGGCCCCTCGCGCATCGCTGAGAGACCCGCCCCTCCTCCTCTGGACCGTGCCGTTTCTTTGGGGGTTTCCCGGCAGCCTTTCGGCTTTCCGGGGCGGGTCGGTCTGTCAAGGGTGGAGCGAAGCGACATCGCGTAGCGACGCGACGAAGGAGCGCCCTTGACAGGCCGGCACGAACCGGAAGGACGATGGGACTGACGGGAAGCCCCCAACCAGCTCTGATCCGGTCCGGGGGGATCCCGCCCCCAGCCGACCCACCCGCACCGTGGGAGGCGGGTGGGCAGCCACCGCCCCGCGGCCGGGGGTCGAGGGGGAGATGGCGGGCCCGAGCCGAGCCCCCTACAACCCCGCCTCCCACACCACCGTCGTCCCCCGCGTGCCCGCTTCCGTGCGGCCGTCGTCGGAGATGGTCAGGCGGACGCGGGAGGGGGTGGCGTCGACCTCCACCTCGATCGACGTGACCTCGCTGCGGCGGTGGGCCGCGGCCAGGGCGCTGCGCAGGGTGGACAGCAGGGCCGTGGTGACGGGGTCGGGGAGGAGGGCGTCCACGGCGCCCGCGAAGTGCACCGACGGCTGGAAGCCCAGGAGGACGGCGGCTCCGCCGGTTTCGCGCAGCACCCGGCCGCGGAAGGTGGTCGGGGCGTCGCTCGGGGGCTGTTGGAGGGCGAAGATGGCGGTGCGGACCTCCTGGATGGTGGAGTCCAGCTCGTCCACGGCCCGGCCGAGTTCCTCCCCGACCTCGTCGCCGCTTGCGGTTCCCTCCCCGGCCCCGTCGCCCGCGGCCGCGTTGGCGGAGCGCCGCCGGGTGCTCTCCAGCATCATCTCGGTGGCGAACAGCCGTTGCACCACCAGGTCGTGCAGGTCGCGGGCGATCCGGTCGCGGTCCTCGTAGACGGCCAGCTGTTCGCGGTCGTGCTGGGCGTCCGCCAGGACCAGGGCCAGTGCGGCCTGGGAGGCGAACTGGGAGGCCAGCAGCCGGTCCACCGCGTCGTACGGCTGTCCGCCCCGGTCCCTGGGCAGGGCGAGGGTGCCGATCAGCTGTCCGCCGCTCTGCAGCGGCAGCATCATGCTCGGCCCGAAGCGTTCCCGTACGTGGGTGGTCATCCGGGGGTCGGTCGCGGAGTCCTCTATGAAGACGGGCTCCCCGCCGAGCAGTTGTTCCAGTACGGGTGAGCCGGGTGCGATGGCGGTGCCGATCAGGTCGCCGGGGTCCCCGTGGGTGGAGGCGGCGACGATCTCCATGCCGCCCTCCGGAGTGGGCTGGAGGACGACGCCCGCCGCCGCGTCCGCGAGCAGCCGGGCGCGTTCGGCCACGCACTGCAGGGCGTCCGCGGCGGGCCGTCCCGCGAGCAGGGTGGTGGTGACGGCGGCGGCGCCCTCGATCCAGCGCTCCCTGCGGCGCGCGGTCTCGTAGAGCCGGGCGTTGCCGATCGCTATGCCGGCCTGCGAGGCCAGGACGCGCATCAGTGCGAGGTCCTCGTCGGTGAAGGGGCCGCCGCCGAGCTTCTCGGTGAGGTAGAGGTTGCCGAAGACCTCGGTGTGCACCCGGATGGGTACGCCGAGGAAGCTGTGCATGGCCGGGTGGCCGGGCGGGAAGCCCGCCGCGCGGGGGTCCCGCGTCAGGTCGTCCAGCAGCAGCGGCCGGGGGTCGCTGATGAGCACGCCGAGCAGGCCCGAGCGGCCGTCGGGCAGCCGGGGGATCGCGGCGCGCTCGGCCTCGGTCATCCCGGAGGTGAGCAGCCGGGTCAGCCGGGCGCGCTCGGGGTCGACGACCCCGAGCGCGCCGTACCGGGCCCCGCACAGTTCGGTGGCGGAGTCCACGACGTGCTGGAGGGTGGTGTGCAGCTCCAGTTCGGAGCCGACGCTGAGCACCGCCTCCAGGAGGACCGGAAGGCTCGACGGCGCGTCGGCCCCGTCGGCCCCATCGGCCCCGTCGGCCCCATCGGCCCCGCCGGGTCCGGCCGGGGCGGCGGAGCCGGCGGGTCCGTCCAGGGTCATCCGGCCAGCGGGTTGAGGACCATGGGGGCGATCTTTCCTTCCAGCATTGCGCCGAGACCGAGGACGGCGCACACGTCGGGCCGTTCGGCGATGGCCACGGGCATTCCGGTGGCGTCCCGCAGCATCTGGTCGAGCCCCGGCAGCAGGGCGCTGCCTCCCACCATCATGATCCCCCGGTCCGTCAGGTCGGCGACCAGGTCGGGCGGGCAGTCCCGCAGCACCTTGCCGATGCCGTCGAGGACGGCCGTCAGCGGGGTGTGGATGGCGTCCCGGACGGCGGCGGTGTCCACGTGGACGGAGCGGGCGAGTCCGGTGGCCACGTCACGGCCGTGGATCAGGGTGGAGGCCGGGCCTTCGGCGGTGATGCCGTTGCCGTGCAGGGCCAGCTGGAGGGGGCGTACGGCCTGGCTGGGCAGCATCAGCTCGTGGGCGTGGCGCAGGTGCTGGACCACGGCGTGGTCGATGGCCTCGCCGCCGACGGGGATGCGTTCGGCGGTGACGATCGAGCCGAGGGAGAGCACCGCGATCTGGGTGGCGGCCGCGCCGCACACCATGATCATGGTGGCGGTCGGCTGTTCCACGGGCAGGCCGCAGCCGACGGCGGCCGCGATGAGGGTGTCGACGAGTTCGACGCGCCGGGCGCCGAGCCCGACCATGGTCTCCACGGCGGCCCGCTGGGCGAGCGGGTCGGCGTCGTGCGGGGTGCAGCAGGCGGCGCGCAGGCGGGGCTTGCGGCGGAGGGCGCGGCGCAGCTTCTCGCCGAGGAGGTGACGCAGCATCCGCTGGGCCATCTCGATGTCGACGACGGTGCCGCCGGAGACGGGGCGGGCGACGCGGATGTAGTCGGGTGTGCGTCCGGTCATCCGTTCGGCGAAGGTGCCGACGGCGATGAGGGCGCCGGTGCGGGTGTTGACCGCGGCGACGCTGGGCTCGTCGACGACCAGTCCGGCTCCCTTGACGTAGACGCGGGTCCTCGCGGCTCCCAGGTCGACGGCGACGTGGCAGCGGCGCAACTGCTCAAGACTGACGGTCACGGCAGATCCTCCCGAGAGCGCTGACGAAGGATGAGACCGGCGGTTGCCGATCGCATTCCATATCTTCTCGGATAAATAGGACATATCGCCCGTTGGAATGCTCCGGGCGTGGGCGTGTCGTACGGGTGGGGGGTGCTGCACGGGGGTGGATTTCTGTACCGACAGGCAGCAGCATGCGCGGACCACCCGCGCTACTCGCCCGTAACAAGGTAAAGGGGACCCGATGCTGACGCCCCGCCAGAGGATCCTGGCGTTCCTGACCCTCTGCCCCGCGCTCCTGGCGCCCCTTCCGGCCCAGGCGGCCGCCCACCGGGCGGCCGACACGCCCGCCACCCGCAATCCGGTGGTGCTCGTCCACGGCTACAACGCCGACCCGGGGGTCTGGGGGTCCCTGCGCGAGGACCTGAGGGCCGACGGGTACGCCGACTCGCAGCTGTTCTCCTTCGGCTACGACACCCACCAGTCCGTCAACGAGGTGCTCTCCGGCCGTCTCGCCGCCTACGTCGACCAGGTGCGGCAGCAGACCGGCGCCGCGCGCGTGGACATCGTGGGGCACTCCTTCGGATCGCTCGTCAGCCGCTGGTACGTCAAGTACGGCGGCGGCGCCGCGGCCGTGGACCACTGGGTCTCGCTGGCCGGCCCCAACCGCGGCACCTCCACCGCCTGGGCCTGCGCCCTGTGGGACCAGGCGTGCCGTGACATGACCCCCGGCTCGTACGTGGTGAAGAACCTGGCCGCGGGCGACGAGACCCCGGGCGCGGTCAAGTACGCCACCTTCTGGTCGGAGTGCGACGAGGTGGTCAACCCCGACAGCAGCGTCCCGCTCTCCGGCGCCCTCAACACGCCGGTCGGCTGCCTGAAGCACAACGACCTGCTCGGCGACGACGCCACCTCGGCCGGAGTCCGCGCCTTCCTGCGCGGCTAGATCCGCAAGAGACGGCCTAACCCGGCTCCACCCGCTGGAGCAGCCCGTACGTGAACTCCGCCACCAGCGGCCGGCCCGACGCGCTGAACGCGAGGCGCCAGCGCGTCGGCGCCGTGCCCTCCATCGGCCGCGCCGGCGCGAAGGCCCGCGCCACCTCGTCCACCGTCGCCGACCAGGGCAGCAGGTCCCCGGCCGACTCCAGTACGGGCCCCCGCGCGCCCGGGGCCCGGACCAGCCACTCGTTCCACACCGCCCCGTCCGGCGCGGCCAGCACCTCGAACCGCAGCTCCGGCCACAGCGGCACCGGCCACAGCAGGGCCTCGCACTCCAGGTCGCCGATGCGGCGCCGTTCCGCGGACTCCGGCGGGCCCAGCACCGACCGGTAGCGCGCCAGGGCCCCGCGGGAGCGGGGTGAGCGCACCATCGCCTGCCAGCGCCGGTTGGCCTCCCGCTGCTCCGCGAGCGAGGCGCCCAGGCGCAGCCGGGCCTCCTCCGCCAGGCCGGGCTGGAAGTCGGCCATCCTGCGCAGCAGCACCAGCTGGAAGGCGCCCAACCCGAAGGCTCCGGGCCGTCCCGGATTCGGGGTCGCCGTCATGGACGTAACCATTCCACACAGGATCCTTACGAACCCGGAATGATTATGTTGCCGGGGACCGCATAGTTTGTGGGCGCCATGAACTACTTCTGCCCCGCCTGCCAGAGGCACCTCAACGGCGCGCTCGCCTGCGCCGGGTGCGGAACCCCGGCCGAGCACCTGGTGGTCGCCGCGCCCAGCGCGCCGGCCCCGGGCGCCGGGCCGCAGCCCGCGCTGGCCGAGGTGTTCGCCGATTCGCTCGTCGTGCTGTCGAGCCCCCACGAGGGCCGCGCGGACACCCGCAAGCGGGCCGCCACCCGCCGCAGACGGGGCCGGGGCGTGCTCGCGCTCGGGCTGGGTCTGGTGCTCGCGACCGGGGGCTCGATGGCCGTGGCCCGGATCGTCGGCGACGACGAGGGGGTCGACCGGGCCGACAAGGTGGTGCTGACCGACTCCGGTCCGAAACAGCCGGACGAGCTGCCGAGCGTGGCGGGGCCGTCCGTGCCGGCGGTCCCGCCGAAGGCCTCCGGCGGGGCGGCGAAGACGGCCAGGCCCAGCGGGAGCCCGAGCGGGTCCGCGACGCCTTCGGCGAGCGCGAGCGCCTCCGCCTCGGCGGCGACGCCCTCGCAGAAAGGTTCCGCCGGCGGGACTTCCGTACAGCCGTCCAAGCCGGGGCAGCCCGCGCCGGGCCCCACGGGGACGCCGAAGCCGACCCCGACGAAGACCAAGCCGGGCAAGCCGAAGCCCGAGCCGACCGAGGAATGCGTGTTCTGGATCTTCTGCTGAACGCACCCGGCCGGGCCTGACGCCGCCCGGCCGGTACCGGGCGCCGGGCCCCCGGCCCCGCTCAGGCCAGCATCCGCCTGAGCAGGTCGCGCAGTGCCGTGCGCTCCTCTTCGGAGAGCCCGGCCAGCGGCTCGCGCGCGAAGTCCAGGGACTCGCGCAGCCGCTCCGCGGTCTCGGCGCCCTCCTCGGTGGGGGCGGCCAGCTTCACCCGGCGGTCCGCCGGGTCCGGACGGCGTTCGACCAGGCCGCGGGTCTCCAGCCGGTCGATGATGCCGGTCACGTTCGAGGGCTCGCAGCGCAGCTTCTGGGCTATGCGCCGCATGGGCAGCGGTTCCAGGGAGAGCAGGTTGAGCACCTTGGCCTGGGCCCCGGTGAGCTGGTGGCGGGCGGCCGCCTCCTCGTACTCCATGTGGTAGCGGGCCACGACGTCGCCGATGAGCTCGACGACCTCGACGGTCACTGGATCTGCGCGACGACTGGGCATGGCTCCAGGGTAACCGTTTACTTGACAACATGAAATATCCAGGAGCATGGTTGTTTCACGTTCTGAAGTAAATCGTCGTTCCCCAGGAGTCCCTCATGTCTCAGATCCCCGCCGTCAGCCGCGAGTGGCACCTCGTCCGCCGCCCGCAGGGCTGGCCCGTGGCCGAGGACTTCGCCCTGCGCGAGGTGCCCGTCTCCGCCGAGCCCGCCCCCGGCCGGATCCTGGTCCGCAACCTCCACATGTCCGTGGACCCCTACATGCGCGGCCGGATGAACGACACCAAGTCCTACATCCCGCCCTTCCAGCTCGACGAGCCGATGCAGGGCGGCGCCGTCGGCGAGGTCGTCGCCTCCGCCGCCGAGGGCTTCCAGGTCGGCGACCACGTCCTGCACCCCCTGGGCTGGCGCGAGTACGCCGACGTGGACGCCCAGCACGCCACCAAGGTCGACGCCTCCCTCGCCCCCCTCTCCGCCTACCTCGGCGTCCTCGGCATGCCGGGCCTGACCGCCTACGCGGGCCTCTTCGAGGTCGCCTCCTTCAAGGAGGGCGACTCCGTGTTCGTCTCCGGCGCGGCGGGCGCGGTCGGCGGCCTCGTCGGCCAGTTCGCGAAGATCAAGGGCGCCTCCCGGGTGATCGGCTCCGCCGGCTCGGACGAGAAGGTGACGCTCCTCACGGAGAAGTACGGCTTCGACGCCGCCTTCAACTACAAGAACGCCCCCGTCGCCGAGCAGCTCCCCGCGGCGGCCCCCACGGGCGTCGACGTCTACTTCGACAACGTCGGCGGCGACCACCTGGAAGCCGCCATCACGGCCATGAACGTCCACGGCCGCGCCACCCTCTGCGGTGCCATCGCCGGGTACAACGACACCGAGCCCGCCCCCGGCCCCCGCAACCTGATGATGGTCATCGGCAAGCGGCTGCGCCTCCAGGGCATCCTCGTCGGCGACCACTACGGACTCCAGCAGCAGTTCGTCCAGGACGTGGCCGGCTGGCTGGCCTCCGGCGAGCTCCGCTACGACGAGACGGTCGTCGAGGGCGTCGAGAACGCCACCGCCGCCTTCCTCGGAATGCTGCGCGGGGAGAACACCGGAAAGATGATCGTTTCCTTCTCGGGTTAGGCTCACCCCACGACCGTCGCGATCGTGGGCGCGCATCGCGGCGATTCATCTGGAGGAAGTCTTCATGTCCATCACGCAGACCGACGTCGCGTACACGGCCGTCGCCACCGCCGAGAACGGCCGTGACGGCCGCGTCGCCACCAACGACGGCCAGCTCGACGTCGTCGTGAACCCGCCGAAGGAGCTCGGCGGCAGCGGCGCCGGCACCAACCCGGAGCAGCTGTTCGCCGCCGGCTACAGCGCCTGCTTCCAGGGTGCCCTCAGCGTCGCCGCCCGCAACGAGAACGTCGACGTCACCGGCTCCACCGTGACCGCCGAGGTCGGCATCGGCAAGAACGACGAGGGCTTCGGCATCATCGTCAAGCTGACGGCCTCGATCCCGAACGTGGACGCCGCCACGGCGAAGGACCTGGTCGAGAAGGCCGACCAGATCTGCCCGTACTCCAAGGCGACCCGCGGCAACATCACGGTCGAGCTGAACGTCGCCTGACCGCGTCGCACGCACAGCGGAGGCCGCACCCCCCAGGGGGTGCGGCCTCCGCCGCGTCCGGCCCATAAACTGGCCCCATGCGTGATCTTGCGGGGGGCTTCCGGTACTTGCTGGCCGGACAGAGATGGGTGTTCCGGAACGGCCGCTGGCTGGGCATCGGCCTGTTGCCGGGACTCGTCGCGCTGGCGCTGTACGCCGCCGCGATCGTCGGCCTGTTCTACGGCGCCGACGACTTCGTCCAGTGGGCCACGCCCTTCGCCTCGGACTGGTCCTCGGGCTGGCTGAAGGTGTTCCGGGGCTTCCTGACGGCCGTGGTCGTCTCCCTCGGGCTCTTCCTCTCGGTGATCACCTTCACCGCCGTGACCCTGCTGGTCGGGCAGCCCTTCTACGAGTCCCTCTCCGAGCAGGTCGACCGGAGCGAGGGCGGCGAGGTGCCCGAGTCCGGCCGCTCCTTCTGGGAGGACATCTGGATCTCCGCCCGGGACAGCGTGCGGCTGCTGGTACGGGTGATGCTCTACGGGATCCTGCTCTTCGCCCTCGGCTTCATCCCGGTGGTCGGGCAGACCGTGGTGCCGGCGATCGGGTTCTGCGTCTCCGGCTTCTTCCTCACCCAGGAACTCACCTCCGTCGCCCTCCAGCGGCGCCGGGTGGACCTGGCCGAGCAGCTGGTCCTGCTGCGCGGGCGGCGGGCCCAGGCGCTGGGCTTCGGCGTGCCGCTGGTGCTGGCGTTCCTGATCCCCTTCGTCGCGGTCTTCCTGATGCCCGGCGCGGTGGCGGGGGCGACCCTGATGGCGCGGGAGCTCGTCGGCGACGACGCCGATTCCTCCGAGGGCGGGTCCGAGGACGGCTCCGACGGTGACGCCGGGCAGCAGCGGTACGGCACGGGCCCGGCGGCGCCCCAGGGGCCGTACGGGCAGCAGTACGGTCAGCAGCCGTACGGGCAGTCCCCGGCGCAGGGCCCCTACGGCCAGGCGCCCTACGGCCAGACCCCCTACGGCCAGGCCCCCCAGGGACAGGTACCCAACCCGTACGCCCAGGGCCCGAACCCCTACGGCCAGGGCTGACCGAAGCTAGCGCCGCCGCAGCAGGGTGATCGCCCCGGCGGTGTCCTCGCCCGCGTGGGCCGCCGGGTCGGCCTCCAGCCGCTCGCGCATCAGGTCCAGGTACGGGACGAGCAGCTCGGCGCTGACCCCCTGCTCGGCGGCGGTCCGCAGCAGGGTGCCGCTGCCGGCGACCTGCATGGCCAGGTTGGACACCACGCCGGTGGTGAAGTCCCGGGAGGTGAGCCGCTCGGCGGCGTTCCCGACGAAGAAGCCCATCGCGCCCAGCCACTCCGACAGCAGCGGCGCGAGGGACCCGGGGGCGATGTCCTCGCCCTCGATCAGCGCGTAGGCGTGCGAGATCCCCGCGAACAGCCCGTACATCCCGCTGAGCAGCGCGATGTCGTGCAGGGCCGCGTGGCCGGGGTCCTCGCCGACGAAGCGCGCCCCGGCCGGGACCTCCAGGGTGGCCCGGTGGGTGTCGAAGAGGGCGCGGGAGCCGCTGTGGAACACGTATCCGCCGGCCTCGGGGACACCGATCATCGCGGGCGTGGCCATGATCCCGGAGTCCAGGAAGCGGGCTCCGCGGGCCTCGGCCCACGCGGCCCGGGCCCGGCCCTCGGCGGGGGTGCCGGTGGTGAGGTTGACCAGGTCCTTGCCGGTCAGGTCGATGCCGTCGAGGGCGGCCCCGACGCTGGCGTCGTCGAGCAGGCAGAGCACGACGAGGGTGTTCGCGGCGACCGCCTCGGCGGGGCTCGCCGCGATGGTCGCGCCCTCGGCGGCCAGGGCGCCGGCCTTGGCGGCGGTGCGGTTCCAGACGGTCAGGGGGTGTCCGGCGGCGAGCCAGGTGCGGGCCAGGGCGGTTCCCATGTCGCCGAGGCCGAGCAGGGTGAGCGGACGGTTCGTCACGTGTGTGTCGGTCATGCCGTTTAGCCTGGTGGTGGGCAGTGAGGCGCTCAAGTACGCACTTCGGAGTGGGTGGTTACCCCGAGGTGAGCGAGCAGGTGGGAGGGGTGTGCGCGATGGCGGTGACACGGCGGCCGGGGGCGGATCACTGCGGGATCGCCGCTGCGATGGCGGTGATCGACGGCAAGTGGAAGGTCTCCCTCTTGTGGGAGCTGGAGCGCGGTCCGCGCCGCCGCTTCGGCGAGCTGCGCCGACTGGTCCCGGGGGTGTCGGAGAAGGTGCTCGCGGCGCAGCTGCGCGAGCTGGAGAACGACGGCATCGTCCACCGCGAGGTGTACGACGAGGTCCCGCCGCGCGTGGAGTACTCCCTGACCCCGCTCGGCGAGGAGCTGAACGGGGCCCTGGAGGCGCTGGGGGAGTGGGGCACGAAGCGGCTCCTGCGGGATTCGGCCTGAGCGCGCCGCGTCCGGGCCGCCGCCGGCGATGCCCGGCGCCGGCGGGGCCGTCAGGCCGGGACGTCGGCGTCAGGCCGGGACGTCGGCCGTGACCACGTCCGGGCCGTCGGCGCCGGCCTCGGCGAGGAGGGTGCCGTCCGGGGCCCACACGGCCGCGCCGCCGCAGCCCGTCCAGGGGCCCGCCGGGCCGACGTGGTTGGCGAGGACCACGTAGAGGCCGTGGTCCCTCGCGATCCCGGGGTGCACGTCCGCCCGTTCGGCGATCCCGGCGCCCGTGCCGTACAGGGAGCTCGCCAGGTGCACGGTGCAGCCGTCGGCGGCGGCCCGCCCGGCGAGGTCCGGGAAGTGGTTGTCGAAGCACACCCCGAGCGAGAAGCGGACGCCGCCGAGCTCGAAGCGGCCGTCGGCGCTGCCCGCGGCGAAGCCGTCCTGCTCCTGCTGGTAGAGGTGCTGCTTGGCGTACGTCGTCAGGTGCGCGCCGTCCGCGTCGTACACCAGCGTCGCGATGGCGGGCCGCGGCCCGGCGGTGCGCAGGGCCGCGTTGACGGCGACCGCCGTGCCGGTGGAGCGCAGCCCGTCCAGGCGGGGGTCCTCGGCGTCGGCCAGCCACAGGCCGGGGTCGGCGGCGAGGGCGTCCAGTTCGTACCCGGTGAGCGTGAACTCCGGGAACACCACCAGCTCCGCGCCCTGGCCGCGGGCCCGGGCGGCGAGGGCGGCCGCGTTCGCGGAGTTGGCGGTGGTATCGGCGGGGACGCAGGTCAGCTGGGCGGCGGCGATCTTCATGCGGTCAGGATGCCAACTCCGGTTCGGCCTCCTCGGCCCGGGCCCCGGAGGGCCGGCCCGGCCGGCGCACCAGGGCCAGCTCCACCAGGTTCAGGGCGGTGACCAGGAGGGTCAGCAGCGCGAGCGCCCCGAGGGAGGGCAGCAGCGCGGCCACCGGCAGCAGGGCCAGCACGGCCGCGGCGGCCGCCAGCCGGGTCACCGACCAGGAGCGGAACAGGTGCCAGCGGGTGTAGCCGAAGGTGGCGAGGAAGAGGGCGCAGCCGCCGTACAGCAGGGCGGCGACGCCGAGCGGGAGCCGCGTCCCGGGGTGGGCGACGGCCTCGGCCATGCCGACGGCGACCGCGATGATCGAGGCGATCAGCGAGAGGTGCCCGTACGACAGGACCTGCCGGGCCACGTCCGCCCGTACGGCGGCGGTCTCCAGCCCGTGCCGGACGGCTCCGGCGGCCAGGTGGAAGTACACCCACCACAGGCTGCAGACGAGTACGAAGGCCACGGCGACGGCCGTCAGGGAGCCCGCGCCGAGGTCGGGGGCGGTCGCCACCGGGGCGCCGACCGCGACGATGGACTCGCCCAGGGCGATCATCACGAACAGGCCGAACCGTTCGGCGAGGTGGCCCGAGTCGAGGTTCAGGCGGACCATGCTGGCGCGGGTCAGGCGGGGCGCGGCCAGGTCCACGGCGGCGGCCAGGGCCCACAGCGCGACGCGGAGCCCGCCGTCGACGAAGGCGCCCGCGAGCAGCAGCGGCCCGCTGACCAGCACGGAAAGGGTGACCGGGGTGGGCCGCAGGCGGCGGCTGCGGCCGTGGGCGAGCGCGGCGAGGATCAGGCGGGCGCAGAAGTAGGCGCCCGCGAGGAGGATCCCGCGGTCCCCGAAGGCCTCGGGCAGGGCCAGGGCCATCAGCAGGCCGCACAGTCCGGCGGCGAAGAGGGCGATCCGGTTCAGCGGCCGGTCCGCGTCGTGGGTGTTGGCGTGGACGGTGTTGCCCACCCACACCCAGTAGACGGGCACGAAGACGATCAGGGCGCGGCCGGTGCCGGCCCAGCCGTGGTCGTGGTGGAGCAGGGCGGAGACCTGGGTGACGGCGAAGACGAGCACCAGGTCGAAGAAGAGCTCCGACCAGGCGACCTTCTTCTCGGGCTGTTCCCGCTCCCCGGCACCGTGTCCGGTCGGCTCTCGTGACTCCATCTCGTTTCCCCCCACTGGAAGTTCGGGGAAAGGATGCCCGGTCGGATGCCGCTGTTATGCGCCGGGGCCCCTCAGCAGGGTGATGAACGAGCGGAACGCGGCGGGCATGTCCACCGATTCCGGGGCGAGCAGCCACTGGTACTGGAGGCCGTCCATCACCGCGGTCAGCAGCGGAGCGGCCTGCTCCGGGGTGAGGCCGGAAGGGAGCCGGTCGCCGAACTCGGCGCGCAGCAGGGCGGCCATCTCCGCGCGCACCTGTGCGTACCGGTCGGTGAAGAACGCGCGGGCCGGGTGGCCGTCGGTGACGCTCTCGCCGAGCAGCGCCGAGAAGGTCTGCACGATGCCGGGGCGCATGGCGTTGTACTCCACCAGCGACTCCAGCAGGTCCAGGCGCCAGGGGCCGGCGGCGGCGCGCGAGCCGCCGCCGGTGTCCCAGCGGTCGCGCTCCTCCAGGACCGCGACGAGCAGCGCCTCCTTGGTCGGGAAGTAGTGCAGCAGCCCCTGCTGGGTCAGGCCCACGCGTTCGGCGACGGAGCCCAGGGAGGCGCCCCGGTAGCCGCGCTCGGCGATCACCTCTACCGCCGCGCGGACGATCTCGCCGCGCCGCTCCTCGCTCTTCGCCCTGGCCATCGCCCGGCACTCCTTCCGCTCACACCCGCCAGCAGGACCGTACGGCATGATGACATCACGAAAAGATTACGAGACCTACCGCTCTACAGGCAACGGGTCCACGATGGGGGCCATCCGCACCGCACCCGCACGCAACGGACGAGGAGGCACGGCCGTGACCGATGCCGTTCAGGTACCCGAAGACCGCGAGGGAGACCGGGCCCGCGAGGACGCCGTGGAAGCGGCGCTGGGCAAGCTGGACCTCGACACCAAGGCCCGCCTGCTGGCCGGCCAGGACATGTGGACCCTGCCCGCCCTCCCCGGGATCGGCCTCGGCTCCCTGGTCATGTCCGACGGGCCCGTCGGGGTCCGCGGCGTGCGCTGGACCGCCGACGACCCCTCGGTCGCCCTGCCCTCCCCGACCGCGCTCGCCGCCTCCTGGGACCCGGACCTGGCCCGCCGCACGGGCCGGCTGCTCGCCCAGGAGGCCCGCCGCAAGGGCGTGCACGTCCTCCTCGCGCCCACCGTCAACCTGCACCGCTCCCCGCTGGGCGGCCGCCACTTCGAGTGCTGCTCCGAGGACCCGTACCTCACCGGGGCCATCGGCAGCGGCTACGTCGGCGGGGTCCAGGAGGGCGGGGTCGCCACCACCGTCAAGCACTTCGTCGGGAACGACGCCGAGACGGAACGCTTCACCGTCGACAGCGTCATCGCCCCGCGCCCGCTGCGCGAGCTCTACCTCGCCCCCTTCGAGGCCATCGTCAGGAACGCCCGCCCCTGGGGCATCATGACCGCCTACAACCGGGTCAACGGCACGACCATGACCGAGCACCACCACCTGGTGAACGAGGTCCTGCGCGCCGAGTGGGGCTTCGACGGCTGCAACGTCTCCGACTGGATGGCCGCCCGCTCCACCACCGGCGACATCCTCGGCGGCCTCGACGTGGCCATGCCCGGCCCGCAGACCGTCTACGGGCCCGCCCTCGCAGCCGCCGTCCGCGCCGGGGAGGTCCCCGAGTCCGCCGTCGACGGGGCCGTGCGCAACGTCCTGCGGCTCGCCGCCCGCGTCGGCGTCCTGGAGGGCGCCCCCGCCGCCGTGCCCCGGCCGCCCGCGCCGGTCGACGGGCAGGCGCTGGCCCGCGAGGTGGCCGCCCGGGGTGCCGTCCTCGTCCGCAACGAAGCCGGCGCCCTGCCGCTGGACGCCGGCCCCGGCCGCACCGTCGCCCTGATCGGCGCCGCCGCCCGCGACGCCCGCGTCCTCGGGGGCGGGTCCGCGACCGTCTTTCCCGAGCGGGTGCTGTCCCCGCTCGACGGGCTCTCCGCCGCGCTGCCCGAGGGCGCGCTCACCTTCGCCGTCGGCGCCGACCCGAGCGACGAACTCGTCCCGGCCGGGCAGGGCTTCGAGCTGCGCGCCGTCTGCCGCGACGCCTCCGGGGCCGTCGTCGGCGAGGGCGGCCTGCCGAGCGGGCAGGTGCAGTGGATCGGCGACGACCTGCCCGAGGGCGCCGCGTACGAGACGATGGCGTCCATCGAGGTCACCGGTACGTACGTGCCGCGCGAGAGCGGCGAGCACGCCTTCGGCACCCGCGGGCTCGGCGCCTTCGCCCTCGCCGTCGGCGGCCGCGTCCTGTGGGAGGGCGTCCAGGGGCAGGGCGACGAGGCCGACCCCTTCGAGGCCTTCTTCGGAGCACCCGCCGAACGCGCCCGGGCCGTCCTCACCGAGGGCGAG
The DNA here is from genome assembly GCF_044747545.1 of Streptomyces sp. NPDC090077. Taxonomy (NCBI): domain Bacteria; kingdom Bacillati; phylum Actinomycetota; class Actinomycetes; order Kitasatosporales; family Streptomycetaceae; genus Streptomyces; species Streptomyces sp. NPDC090077. The sequence continues at coordinate 292,324 of NZ_JBIVEG010000005.1, read as the reverse complement.
CCGGTCGAGGTGTCGCTGACCTACCAGGTGCCCGACATGAGCGGGCTGCCGATGCGGGCGGTCATGTTCTCCCTGCTCCACCTCGGGCCGCGGCGCGACCCCGACGAGCTGATCGCCGAGGCGGTGGAGGCCGCGCGCGCCGCCGACACGGCCGTCGTGGTCGTCGCCACCACCGAGCGGGTGGAGTCCGAGGGCTTCGACCGCACGGACCTGGCCCTGCCCGGCCGCCAGGACGACCTGGTGCGGGCGGTCGCCGCCGCCAACCCGAACACCGTGGTCGTCGTCAACGCGGGCTCCCCGGTGGAGCTGCCCTGGCGCGGGGACGTCGCCGCCGTGCTGCTGACCTGGTTCCCCGGCCAGGAGGGCGGGGCCGCGCTGGCCGACGTGCTCCTCGGGGCGGCGGAGCCCGGCGGGCGGCTGCCCACCACCTGGCCCGCCGTCCTCGCCGACGCGCCCGTCACCGAGGTCGTCCCCGACGGCGGGCGGCTGGAGTACCGGGAGGGGCTGCTCATCGGCTACCGGGCGTACGAGGCCCGGGGGGTGGTGCCCGCCTACCCCTTCGGGCACGGCCTCGGCTACACGGACTGGGCGTACGAGTCCCTGGAGGCGGGCCCCGACCGGGTGCGGGTCCGGCTCACCAACACGGGGACCCGGCCGGGCCGCGAGGTGGTCCAGGTCTACCTGGCGCCCGCCGCCGACCGCGACGGACGCCCGGCCAGCTGGCTGGCCGGCTTCGCGGGCGTGGAGGCCGGCCCCGGCGAGAGCGTCGTCGCGGAGATCGCCCTGCCCGCCCGGGCCTTCGAGATCTGGGACGAGGACGCGCACGGCTGGCGGCGGATCGGCGGCACCTACGAGGTCCGCGCGAGCCGCTCGCACGCCGACACCCGGCTGACCGCCACCCTCGACCTGTGACGCAGGGCCGCCGCGACACGCCGTAGCGCGGAAATGGCCGGAAACAGCCCGTGAACCGGGCCGGAGGCGGACCCTGACACCGCCTCCGGCCCTCCGCGCGTCAACGCGGCGGCGCGGCCGCCGTCACCTGTCGGTGCGCGAGTTCCGCGAGCCGCGCCTGCCCGTCCCGGCCCGGGTGGAACCAGTCCCAGTGGCTCAGCTGGTCCGCCCCGAAGGGGTACTGGAAGACGGCGCCGCCGTCGTAGCGGCACAGCGCGTCGGCCGCGCAGACCTCGCGCAGCACCTCGTTGTACTCGACCACCCGCGCCCGCACCTTCTCCCGGCGGGCGGTGGCCCCCGGCTCGGCCGACAGCGGCTCGGCCAGCATGGACTGACAGATCCCCAGCTTCCAGATCTGCCGGACGAGCGGGTCGTCCTTGCCCTGCTGCCACAGGCGCTGGAGGTCCGGCACGGAGGACACGTACACCTGGGACTCCGGCGAAGTGCTCCGCAGGTCCTTCAGGGCCCGCTCGAACCCGGTGCGGAACTCCGCCACCGGGGTCATCGACGAAGCCGTGGGCCGGCAGGCGTCGTTCGAGCCCACCATGACCGTGACCAGGCCCGGCTTGTGCTGGGCGGCCGAGGCCACCTGCCCCGGGAGGTCCGCCATGCGCGAGCCGGTCACCGCGTAGTTCCAGCTGCGCGCGGGCACCTCGGCGTCGCCCAGCAGCCGGGCCGCCAGCGAGCGGACGGCGGGATCGCTGCCGGTGGCCCAGGAGACCTCCGGGCAGTCGGCCAGCACGGAACAGGCGTCGAAACCACGGGTGATGGAGTCGCCGAGGGCGGCCACCGATGCGGGCGCGGTGTTCCAGCGGGGCGCGGCCTGCGCCCCCCGTTCGCCGCCGGCCGGAGGAGCGGGGGAGTCACAGCCCGTGACCGCCACGGCCAGGACGGCCACCGCCAGGCCCGCGGACGTCCGGCGTGCGCGACGGCGGGCGGCGGTGGTGCGCATCGGGTGGTCCTCCCTCGTCGCCCCCGTGCTTCAGGGGGCGTCCTGCTGAGTGAATGCTCTGTGTTTACGGGCCTTGGAGCGACCGTACGTCACACCATGACCCCTGGCGCACGGTAGCTTTTTCCCGTGGCGTTTCGGCCGCAGGTGCCGTAGCGCAATGTCAAATAATTTCCGTTACATTACATCACGTCACATACTGTCCGTTTTCTGGAGTTTATTCCCGACCTCGTCCCACACTGGAGGTCCCGGTGACGACACGTGGAGTTCTGTACGTGCATTCCGCACCGCGTGCGCTCTGCCCGCACGTGGAATGGGCCGTAGCGGGCGTGCTCGGGGTGCGGGTGAACCTCGACTGGATCCGGCAGCCCGCCTCCCCCGGCACCTGGAGAGCCGAGTTCTCCTGGCAGGCCGAGGCGGGCACCGCCTCGAAACTCGCCTCCGCCCTGCGCGGCTGGCACCTGCTGCGCTTCGAGGTGACCGCCGAACCCTGCGCCACCGCCGAGGGCGAGCGCTACAGCTCCACGCCGGAGCTGGGCATCTACCACGCCGTCACCGGCATGCACGGGGACATCCTGATCCCCGAGGACCGGCTCCGCGCGGCGCTGGCCCGGTCCGCGCGCGGCGAGACCGACCTGGAAGCGGAGATCGCCAAGCTGCTCGGCAAGCCCTGGGACGACGAACTGGAGCCCTTCCGCTACGCCGGCGAGGGAGCCCCGGTCCGCTGGCTCCACCAGGTGGTCTGAACACACACGAAGGCCCCGCCCGGCAGTTGCCGGGCGGGGCCTTCGCGCTGAACGGGATCAGACGGTCCGGAACGCCAGGGAGACGTTGTGGCCGCCGAAGCCGAAGGAGTTGTTGATCGCGGAGATCGGACCCTCGACCGGGAGCTTGCGGGGCTCGCCGCGCACGATGTCCGCGTCGATGTCCTCGTCCAGCTCGTCGATGTTGATCGTCGGCGGGGCGATCCGGTGGTACAGCGCCAGCACGGTGGCGACCGTCTCGATACCGCCCGCGCCGCCCAGCAGGTGACCGGTCATCGACTTCGTCGCGGAGATCGCGATGTGGTCGAGGTCGTCGCCCAGGACCTTGCGCAGGGCCTTCACCTCCGCCGTGTCACCCTGCGGGGTGGACGTGGCGTGCGCGTTGACGTGGACCAGCTCGGCCGGGTCCAGCTGCGTGTTGTCGAGCAGGTTCTGCAGGGCGGCGGCGACGCCGCGGCCCGTCGGCTCCGGCTGCGCGATGTGGTGGCTGTCCGCGGACAGGCCCTGGCCCAGCACCTCGCAGTAGACGCGGGCGCCGCGCTTGGCCGCGTGCTCGGCGGACTCCAGCACCACGACACCGGCGCCCTCGCCGAGGACGAAGCCGTCTCGGGCCTTGTCGTACGGGCGGGAGGCCGTGGTGGGGCTCTCGTTGTTCTTGGACATCGCCATCATGTTGGCGAACGCCGCGATCGGCAGCGGGTGGATCGCCGCCTCGGTACCGCCGGCGACGACCACGTCGGCACGGCCGGTACGGATCATCTCGACGGCGTAGCCGATGGCCTCGGCGCCGGACGCGCACGCGCTGACCGGGGTGTGCACACCGGCGCGGGCGTTGACCTCCAGGCCGACGTTGGCCGAGGGGCCGTTCGGCATGAGCATGGGAACGGTGTGCGGGGAGACCCGGCGCACACCCTTCTCCTTCAGTACGTCGTACTGGTCGAGCAGGGTGGTGACGCCGCCGATGCCGGAGGCGATCACGGTGCCCAGGCGCTCGGGGACGACGGTCTCGTCCTCGCCGGCCGGGGCGGTGTAACCCGCGTCGGCCCAGGCCTCGCGGGCCGCGATGAGGGCGAACTGTGCCGAGCGGTCGAGCTTGCGGGCCAGCGGGCGGGGCAGGACCTCACCCGGGTCCACTGCGGCCTGGGCGGCGATGCGGACCGGCAGTTCGGCGAAGCGCTCGCCCTCCAGGGGCGAGACGCCGGACCGGCCGGCGAGCAGACCTTCCCAGGTCGAAGCGCTGTCGCCACCCAGCGGAGTGGTTGCGCCGATACCGGTGACGACCACGGTGCGATTGGTCGGGCTCACAGGAATTCTTTCTCCACGTCTAAGGGGGTGCTGAATTGTCACGGCGCCACCGCCGGGTGGCGACAAACGCTCGTCAGGCTCAGGCCTGGTTGTCGAGGATGTACTTCGCGGCGTCGCCGACCGTCTTGAGGTTCTTGACGTCCTCGTCCGGGATCTTGACGTCGAAGCGCTCTTCGGCGGCGACGACGACCTCGACCATGGACAGCGAGTCGACGTCCAGGTCGTCGGTGAAGGACTTGTCGATCTCGACGTCCTCGACCGGGATGCCCGCGATCTCGTTGACGATCTCCGCGAGACCGGCGACGATTTCTTCCTGCGTGGCGGCCATGTGGCGCTCCTTCTGTAGCTAACTGGTGGATCAGGGGCGGGAAGTGATCCCGGCCCTAGGGGAGGGTAACGACCGTCGCGGCGTAGACGAGCCCCGCCCCGAAGCCGATGACGAGCGCGGTGTCGCCGCTCTTCGCCGCTCCGGTCGCCAGGAGCCGCTCCATGGCGAGCGGGATCGAGGCGGCCGACGTGTTGCCGGTGGTTTCCACGTCACGGGCGACCGTGACGTGCTCCGGCAGCTTGAGAGTCTTCACCATCGAGTCGATGATCCGCATGTTGGCCTGGTGCGGAATGAAGACGTCCAGGTCATCCGGGGTGATCCCGGCGGCGTCGAGCGCCTGCTGGGCCACCTTGGCCATCTCGAAGACGGCCCAGCGGAAGACCGCCTGGCCCTCCTGCGTGATGGCCGGGAACTTCTCGCCGCCGTCCTTGCCGAGGTACTCGTCCCACGGCACGGTCTGCTTGATGGTCTCGGACTTGTCGCCCTCCGAACCCCACACCGTGGGGCCGATGGCCGGCTCGTCCGAGGGGCCGACGACCACGGCGCCGGCGCCGTCGCCGAACAGGAAGGCCGTCGCGCGGTCCTCCAGGTCGGTCAGGTCCGAGAGCCGCTCGACGCCGATGACGAGCACGTACGCGGCGGAACCTTCCACCACCATGCCCTTGGCGAGCGTCAGGCCGTAGCCGAAGCCGGCACAGCCCGCGGAGATGTCGAACGCGGCGGGCTTGCCCGCGCCGATCCGGTGCGCGATCTCCGTCGCGACCGCCGGGGTCTGCTTGAAGTGCGAGACCGTCGAGACGATCACCGCACCGATCTGCTCGGGGGACACACCGGCGTCGGCGAGCGCCTTGCCGGAAGCCTCCACCGACATCGCGGCGACCGTCTCCTGGGGCGAGGCCCAGTGCCGGGACGCGATGCCCGAGCGGGAACGGATCCACTCGTCGGAGGAGTCGATCGTCTCGAGGATGACCTCGTTGGGCACCACACGGGTCGGGCGGTAGCCGCCGACGCCGAGGATGCGGGCGTAAGGGGAGCCCTTGGCCGGCTTGATCTTGGACATGCTGTGTGGGCTCCTTCTCTCAGGCCGTCTGCTCGGCGATGAGCGCCTTGGCCTTGTCGAGATCGTCCGGCGTCTTCAGTGCCACGCTGGGCACGCCCTTGAGCGCGCGCTTGGCCAGACCCGTCAGGGTGCCGCCCGGGGACAGCTCGATGATCCCGGTGACGCCCAGCTCGGCGAACTTCTCCATGCACAGGTCCCAGCGGACCGGGTTCGCGACCTGGCCGACCAGGCGGGCGACGACGTCGGCGCCCGAGGTGACGACGAGGCCGTCCTTGTTGGAAACGTACGCCAGCGCCGGGTCCGCCGGAGCGAGGGCCTCGGCGGCCTTCTCCAGCGTGGCGACCGCGGGGGCCATGTGGTGCGTGTGGAAGGCGCCCGCGACCTTGAGCGGGACGACCTTCATGGAGCCCTCGGGCTTCTCGGCGACCAGGGCCTCGATCTGCTCCGCGGTGCCGGCGGCCACGATCTGGCCCGCACCGTTGATGTTGGCCGGGGTCAGGCCGAGCTTCTCCAGGTGGGCGACGACCACGTCCTGGTCACCGCCCAGCACCGCGGCCATACCGGTCTCGGTGACGGCGGCGGCCTCGGCCATGCCCAGACCGCGGGTGCGGACGAAGGACAGTGCGTCGCCCTCGCTCAGCACACCGGCGACGGCGGCCGCGGTGATCTCACCGACGCTGTGGCCCGCGACGGCACCGAAGGCCGTCGGCGCACCGAGCGCGGAAGCGGACAGCAGGCCGGCCGCGACCAGCAGCGGCTGGGCCACCGCCGTGTCGCGGATCTCGTCCGCGTCGGCGTTCGTGCCGTAGTGGGCGAGGTCGAGCCCGATGGCGTCGGACCACCCCGCGACGCGTTCGGCGGCGCCGGGGAGTTCGAGCCAGGGAGTCAGGAAGCCGGGCGTCTGAGCGCCTTGGCCGGGAGCGACGAGTACGAGCACCCTCACACTCTCTCTTGTTGATGGTCTCCGCCGCCCGTGGGGACAGGGACGAAGAACCGTCGGGCTAATTGTTGATGTCCGACAAAAGTCTAGGGCTGCTGATCTCCGTCGGCCAGACGCCCGAGGATCAGGGCGATCCGCAGCGTGAACGCCGAACGGACATCGGACGGCGACCAGCCGGTGACGTCGGTCACACGTCGGAGCCGGTAGCGCACCGTGTTGGGGTGGACGAACAGCATCCGCGCCGCCCCCTCCAGGCTGCTGGCCTGCTCCAGGTAGACGCTCAGCGTCTCCAGCAGGGCCGAGCCCGCCTCTTCCAGAGGTCTGTAGATCTCCTCCACCAGCTGCTCCCTGGCCGAGGGATCCGAGGCGATCGCGCGCTCGGGCAGGAGATCGTCCGCCAGCACCGGACGCGGCGCGTCCTGCCAGGCCGTGCAGGCCTTCAGGCCGGCCGCCGCGGCCTGCGCGGACTTCGTGGCGTTCAGCAGGTCGGGGACCACCGGGCCCGCCACCACCGGACCGGCGGCGAACGGCCCGATCAGGTGCTTCGCCACCTGCATCGGGTTGTCGCTGCCGCCCGCGATCACCACCAGGCGGTCGCCGAGCACCCCGGTGAGCACCTGGAGCTTGTGGTGGCGGGCCGCACGGCGGATCGCCTCCACCGTCAGCTCGCTGTCCCCCTCCGGGGCGGTGCCCAGGACCACGCACACGTGCTCCGGGGAGTTCCAGCCGAGCGCCGCGGCCCGCGACAGCGCGCCCTCGTCGGCCTCGCCCGACAGCACGGCGTTCACGACCAGGGACTCCAGCCGGGCGTCCCACGCGCCGCGCGCCTCGGCGGCCTGCGCGTAGACCTGGGCGGTCGCGAAGGCGATCTCCCGGGCGTACACCAGCAGCGCCTCGCGCAGGATCGACTCGTCCCCGGGGGCCGCCACCTCGTCGATCGCGGCCTCCATGACCTCGATCGTCGTACGCACCATCTCGACGGTCTGGCGCAGCGTGATCGCCCGGGTCAGCTCGCGCGGAGCCGTCCCGAAGACGTCGGTGGAGATGGCCTGCGGGGTCTCCGGGTGCCGGAACCACTCCGTGAAGGCGGCGATGCCGGCCTGCGCCACCAGGCCGATCCACGACCGGTTCTCCGGCGGCATCGCCCGGTACCAGGGCAGGTTCTCGTCCATCCGCGCGATGGCGTTGGCGGCGAGGCGGCCGGAGGACTTCTCCAGCCGGCGCAGCGTCGCGGCGTGCGGGTGGACCGGATGCGCGGGGCGCACCTCGGGGGACTGCTCACGTTCGGGTTGGGGCACGGGACAAGACTGCCTTATCGGCGGCCCGGCTCGGACTCGGGTCCGCGCGGCGGCCCCCGGCCGGCGGCTACGGTGGCCCACATGATCGATGTACGCCGCGCCGCCGACCGGTACGCGGGCGGGGATCCGGACGCCGGGATCACCACCCGCCACGCCTTCTCCTTCGGGTCCTTCTACGACCCCGACAACATCCGGTTCGGTCCGGTGCTGGCCTGCAACGAGGAGGGCCTGGCGCCCGGCGCGGGCTTCGACGAGCACCCGCACAGCCACACCGAGATCGTCACCTGGGTGGTGGAGGGCGAGCTCACCCACCGGGACAGCACCGGCGGCCACGCCGGCACGGTCCGGCCGGGGGACGTCCAGCGGCTCGGCGCCGGATCCGGGGCGCGGCACGTCGAGCGCAACGACGGCGCGGTTCCACTGAGGTTCGTGCAGATGTGGCTCGCGCCGCTGACCGCGGGCGGGGAGCCCTCGTACGAGGTCGTGCGGGACCTCGCGGACGGTGTCCCCTACGAGGTCCCGGCGGCGGGCGCGGTGCTGCACGTCCGGCGGCCGGGCGCGGGCGAGCGGGTCCCCGTACCGGCGGCCGAGCGGGTCTACCTGCACGTGGTGCGCGGGGACCTGCGCCTCGACGGCGAGGAGCTGGGCCCGGGGGACTCGGCGCGGATCACCGGCGAGCAGGGCCTGGAGATCACCGCCGGGTCCCCGGGGGAGCTGCTGATCTGGGAGCTGCCGGCCTAGCGGGCCGTCCGGAGCTCCGCGAGGACCGCGTCGGTGAAGGGGGTCCAGGCCTCCACGGCCCAGGGGCCGAAGGCGCGGTCGGTCAGCGCCACGCAGGCGGCGCGGACGTCGGGGTCCACCCACAGGAAGGTGCCGGACTGGCCGAAGTGGCCGAAGGTGCGCGGGGAGGAGGTCAGGCCCGTCCAGTGCGGGGACTTGCCGTCGCGGATCTCCAGGCCGAGGCCCCAGTCGTTGGGGGACTGGTGCCCGTACCCCGGCAGGACGCCCTTGAGGCCGGGGTGGATCACGGAGGTGGCCTCGGCGACGGTGCGGACGTCCAGCAGCCGGGGTGCCTGGAGCTCGGCGGCGAAGCGCACGAGGTCCGTGACGGTGGAGACGCCGTCCTTGGCGGGGGAGCCCTCCAGGCTGGAGGAGGCCATGCCCAGCGGCTCGAAGACGGCCTGGTGCAGGTACTCCGCGAAGGGGATCCCGGTGGCCTTGGCGAGGTGGTCGCCGAGCACCTCGAAACCGGCGTTGGAGTAGAGCCGGCGCTGTCCGGGCGGGGCGGTCGCGAGGTGCTCGTCGAAGGCCAGGCCGCTGGTGTGGGCGAGGAGGTGACGGACCGTCGACCCCTCGGGTCCGGCGGGTTCGTCCAGTTCGAGCGCCCCCTCCTCGTACGCGACGAGGACGGCGTACGCGGCGAGCGGCTTGGTGACCGAGGCGAGCGGGAAGCGGCGGTCCGTGTCCCCGTGGGAGCCGGCGAGGCTCCCGTCGGCGCGTACGACGGCCGCGGCGGCGGCGGGTACCGGCCAGGACTCGATGGTCCGCAGGCTGTGCATGGTCTCCATGCGGCCGAGCCTACTTGCTTGGAGTGCACTCCAGGGTTCTAGCGTATGGCCATGAGCCTGACGGAGACGCGGTACACGATCAGCGAGGTCGAGGCGCGGACCGGTCTGACCCAGCACACCCTGCGCTGGTACGAGCGGATCGGCCTGATGCCGCACGTGGACCGCTCCCATTCGGGGCAGCGCAGGTTCACCGACAAGGACCTCGGCTGGCTGGCCTTCGTGGGCAAGCTGCGCGCGACGGGGATGTCGGTGGCGGACATGGTCCGCTACGCCGAACTCGTCCGCGAGGGGGAGCACACCGTCGACGAGCGCCGCGAGCTGCTGGAGCGGACGCGCCGCGAGGTGCTGGCGCGCCTCGCGGAGCTGACGGACGCGCTCGGCGTACTCGACTTCAAGATCAACATGTATGCGATGAACACGGTCGGCACGGTCGGCACGACGGGCCGCACACAGACGACGAGCGCCGAGGCGGTCGCGGGGAAGGCACGGTTATGACGGAGCACGACAGCCCCATCGAGCGGACCGAACTGGGCAAGGGCGGACCGGTCGTGGGCGTCCAGGGCCTCGGCTGCATGGGCATGAGCGAGTTCTACGGGGAGACCGACGAGACGGCCGCCCGCGCGACCCTGGACGCGGCCCTGGCCGCCGGGGTCACCCTCTTCGACACCGCCGACGTCTACGGGCGCGGCGCCAACGAGGAGTTCCTGGCCCCCTTCGTGGCCGCCCACCGGGACGAGATCACCCTCGCCACGAAGTTCGCCATCGAGCGCAACGACGACCCGCTGTACCGGGGCATCCGCAACGACCGGGCGTACGTCCGCCAGGCGGTCGAGGACAGCCTGCGGCGGCTGGGCGTCGAGGTGATCGACCTGTACTACATGCACCGCCGCGACCCCGAGGTCCCGTTCGCGGAGTCGGTGGGCACCATGGCCGAGCTGGTGCAGGAGGGCAAGGTGCGCCACCTGGGCCTCAGCGAGGTCACCGGGCCCGAGCTGCGCGAGGCGTACGCCGTGCACCCCATCGCGGCGGTCCAGTCGGAGTGGTCGCTGTTCAGCCGGGACGTGGAGCGCAGCGCGGTCGGCGCGGCGGCGGAGCTGGGCGTGGCCTTCGTGCCGTACTCCCCGCTCGGCCGGGGCTTCCTCACCGGTGCGTTCGCGGACGCGGCGGCGGAGCTGTCGGCCGACGACTTCCGGCAGTACCAGCCCCGGTACACCGGCGACAACGCCCGGGCCAACGCGGCCCTGCTGGCCCCGGTCCGGGAGATCGCGGCCGCGCACGGGGCGACGGCGGCGCAGGTCGCGCTGGCCTGGGTGCAGCAGCGGGCGGCCGTGCACGGCCTGACGGTCGTCCCGATCCCCGGCACGCGCAAGCCGAGCCGGCTGCGGGAGAACGCCGCCGCGACCCGGATCACCCTGACGGGCGCCGAACTGGCCCTGCTGGAGCCGCTCGCCGGGCAGGTGGCCGGCGCCCGCTACCCGGACATGGCCTTCACCTCGGACTCCCGCGAGGTGTAGCGCCGCGGGTCCCGCGCGACGGCCCCGCCCGGCCGGGGCGTCCGCGACCGGTGCGGGACCGGGCCCGACGGGCTCAGGCCCCGGCGGCGAAGCGGTCGCGGAGCGTCGCGTACTCGGCGTCCGTCAGCAGGCCCGTGCTGTGCAGCTCGCTCAGGTGGGTCAGCCGGTCGTCGGACGCCCGCGCCCGCGGGACCGCGGCCACCGGGGCCCGCTCGCGCAGCGCGGCGAGCACGGCGGCCGCGAACGGTAGCGACTCGTGCACCGCCCCGTACCCCACCCCGAACACCGCGGCCGCGAGGTCGTGGTCCGGGGTGACGGGGTCCGCGGCGGTGTCCCGGAGCCGCAGCCGCAGGTACCCGCCGCCGGGGCGGTCCGGGGAGGCCCACTCGACGCCGGAGAGGCCGGCCAGGGCGAAGCGCTGGTCGCCCGCCCGCCACTTGGCGCTGCTGGCACCCGTGCGGGACCAGTGGAAGGTGACCGCGGAGCCGTCGAAGCCCAGCCGGGCGTCGTACGCCTTCAGCTGGAGCGGCGGCTGCGGCACCTCGACGAGGAAGCGGTCGGCGGGCTCGGCGGAACCGGGGCCCAGCCGCTCGCGCACGGCGTCGGCGAAGGCCGCGGCCTGCGCCGCCCGGTCCCCGGGCAGCACCAGCCGGTACGGGTCGCAGGCCTCCTTCAGCTGCCCGGCGGCAGCCTCCATCAGCGGATCGGCACCCGCGCGCGGCTCGGCGCGCAGCACCACCGTGTCCCGCCGGCCCATCGCCCCGGCGGCGGCGTTCACGTTCACCCCGGACAACGCTTCCAGGGGGATCCGGCGCTCACCCAGCGCGTTCCAGAGCCGTGGAGTTCGCATCCCCCGTGCGAAGCGGATGAGCACCGAGTCCGAGTCGAACTCCCAGACGGCATGATTTCCGGCCAGTACGTCACCCATGCGGCACATGGTAAGGGGACGCGCCCCCGCGCGTCCCCCTCGTCTTCCGGCCCGATTTTTCTGCTTGCTACGGGTGCGTGGCGGGGGACACCCCCGTCAGTCACCGTCCGTGGCGGAAATTCCGAGCCGGCAGTCGTCGCTCCCGTTCGCGCACGCGACGGAACCGAAGGCGCCGGTTCCGATCTTGGCGAAGTTGTCGAGCGAGGCCGTGCCTGGCTCGAAATAACCGGTGTGGCTCCTGGCCCCCTCCGAGGACAGCAGCCGCGAGCCGAAGCCCGGGGACACCGGGTCCGCGCCGTGGCCCAGCCCGCCGACCTCCAGGTGCGGCACGCCGGAGATCCAGTCGCCCTCGTCGCGCATCGCCCAGACCCGGGCCGAGGTGTGCAGTCCGGCGACGTTCTCGGTGCGCATGCCGGGGCTGCCCGCGACCACCAGGTCGGTCACCCGCTCGGGCAGCCGGTGCGCGGCCACGCCGCACACGACCGAGCCGTAGCTGTGGCAGAACAGGGCCACGTCCGCGTCCCCGGGCAGGGCCGCGGCCAGGGACTCCAGCCGTGCGGCGCCCTGGACGGCGAGCCTGCCGGTGGCGGCGTCCACGCCGACCCCGGTGGGGGCGGTGTAGCCGGCCCAGGCGATGACGGCGGTACGGGCGGCCGGGGCGCTCGCGAGCTCGGCCTCGTAGAGGGAGCGGGCCATGCCGGCGGGGGCGGTGAGGCGGCGCTGCGAGCGCTCGAAGGTGAGCGCGTCGGTGTCGACGCCGGGGACGACCACCGAGACCCGGCGGGCCGCCGAGAGGTCGCCGAAGACCTCGGCGACGAGGCCGCTGCCGGTGGGGTCGAAGACGAGGACCTGCCGGCCGGGCTCGGCCAGGGACTCGAAGCGGTGGGCGCGCTTGAGGGCGGTGGCCCGGTCGGAGGGGGTCAGGGCGACGTCCCGGCCCCGGGACTCCTCCAGCCGCGCGGCCTGCGCGAGGGAGCGGCGGTTGGCCCGGTAGCGGAGCTCGGCGGGGACCCCGTCGAGGTTGCCGACCACGAGCGGGTAGCCGTCGGCGAGGTGGCTGCGCTGGGTGCCGTCGAGGTCGGCGAAGAAGCGGGCGACCGTGCGTACGGGGGCGTCGGCGGGCGGTACGGCCCGGCCGTCGACCCGGGCGGTGGCCCACGCGACGAGCTCGGCGGCCCGTGCCTGGATCCCGGCGTCGGGGCGGTGCACGGCGGTCCAGCCGGTCGTCGCCAGCATCAGGAACACGACGCCGAGCGCGAGCAGCATGCGCAGGGCGGCGGGGCGCGCGGAGGCGTCCGGGACGGCGGGGGCGGGGCGGCCGGGCAGGTTCACTGGAGCCAGACTAGGAGACCGGTGGAGGCTGCGGCGCGCCAGGTGACCGGGCTCACGGCCGGTCGTGGGACACATCTCCCCGCCGATCACGCTCCGTTGCGGTTCCGGGCGGGTCCGCGCAGGGTCCCGCGAGGGCCCCGCGAGCCGCTCCCGGTGGCGCCCTCCGGAGGGGTCCGGACCGGGACGGAACGGGCCGGAACGCCCGGTACCAGGCCGGATCAGCCCGCTGCGGGCACCCGGCGCCAGTCCGCCGCCAGGGCCGGGCCGATCTGGTCGAGGTAGGCCACGGTCATCCGCCGGATCGCGGCCACGCTGGCGTCCTCGCCCTGTCCCCAGAGCCGGCCCGTGACGCGCATCACGCCGCAGAACGCCGCCACCGCCACCCGCGGCCGCGGGTCGGACTCCACGTCGAGCCCCTCGCGGGCGGCGATCAGCCGGGAGACTTCCTCCTCCAGTTCGGCGGAGCGCCGCAGGTGTACGGCGAGCAGGGCCGGGGTGGACTCGATCAGCTGGTAGCTGCGCATGTAGAGGTCCACGGGCACCACGTCGGAGATGGCCTCCCCGACGGTGTCCCAGGAGGCGAGCACGGCGTTGCGCATGGCCTCCAGCGGGCCCTCGGAGGCCGGCCGGGCCCGCAGGGCGGTGAGGAAGTGGGACTCGACCACGTCCTGTACGGCGAACGCGACCTCCTCCTTGTTGGCGAAGTACCGGAAGAAGGTGCGCTGGGAGACCTCGACGGTGTCGGTGATCTCGTCGACCGTGGTCCGCTCGTAGCCCTGCGAGACGAACAGGAGCAGGGCGGCGCGCAGCAGCGCGTCCCGGGTGCGGCGCTTCTTGCGCTCGCGCAGTCCGGCCGCCGGCGCGGGCCGCTCGTCGGTCATCGCCGCGGGGTCCTCTCTGATCCTGATCTGACGCTGAGTAAGCGGTCAGGGTACCTGTGACGGACCTGACAGCCGCTGTCGCGTTAAGCCGTTTGTGAAGTGTCAGTGACTGTCACTAGCCTGTTCGCATGACAAGTCAGATCACGCTCGCCAAGGAAACGGGCCCGGATCCGGCGGCGCGCGCCGGTCTGCGCGGCCACCCCTGGCTCACCCTGTTCGCCGTGGCCGTCGGCGTCATGATGGTCACCCTCGACGGCACGATCGTCGCCGTCGCCAACCCCGCCATCCAGAAGGACCTCGGCGCCAGCCTCGCCGAGGTGCAGTGGATCACCAACGGCTACCTGCTGGCCCTCGCGGTCTCCCTGATCACCGCCGGCAAGCTCGGCGACCGCTTCGGACACCGCCAGACCTTCCTCATCGGCATCGCGGGCTTCGCGCTCTCCTCGGCGGCGATCGGCCTGTCCACCGGCGTCGGGCTGGTCATCGGCTTCCGCGTCGCCCAGGGCCTCTTCGGCGCCCTGCTGATGCCGGCCGCCCTCGGCCTGCTGCGCGCCACCTTCCCCGCCGAGAAGCTCAACATGGCCATCGGCATCTGGGGCATGGTCATCGGCGCCTCCACCGCCGCCGGCCCCATCGTCGGCGGCCTGCTCGTCGAGCACGTCAGCTGGCAGTCCGTCTTCTTCATCAACGTGCCGGTCGGCGTGATCGCCCTGCTCCTCGGCCTGGTCATCCTGCTCGACCACCGGGCCGAGAACGCCCCGCGCTCCTTCGACCTGCCGGGCATCGTGCTGCTGTCGGCCGCGATGTTCTCCCTGATCTGGGCGCTGATCAAGGCCGCCGAGTGGGGCTGGGGCGACGCGAAGACCCTGCTCTTCCTGGGCGCCTCGGTGCTGTGCTTCGTGCTCTTCGCCGTCTGGGAGACCAAGGTCTCCGAGCCGCTGATCCCGCTCGGCATGTTCCGCTCGCTGCCGCTGTCCGCAGGCACCGTGCTGATGGTGCTGATGGCCTTCGCCTTCATGGGCGGCCTCTTCTTCGTCACGTTCTACCTGCAGAACGTGCACGGCATGAGCCCGGTCGACAGCGGCCTGCACCTGCTGCCCCTCACCGGCATGATGATCGTCGGCTCACCGCTGGCCGGAGCCGCCATCACCAAGGTCGGCCCGCGGATCCCGCTGGTCGCCGGCATGGTCGCCACCGCCGTCGCCTGCTTCGGCATGGCCCGGCTCACCCCCGACACCGGCACGCTCACCATGTCCCTCTGGTTCGCCCTCCTCGGCCTCGGCCTGGCGCCCGTCATGGTCGGCGCCACCGAGGTCATCGTCGGCAACGCCCCGCTGGAGCTGTCCGGTGTGGCGGGAGGCCTCCAGCAGGCGGCCATGCAGGTCGGCGGCAGCCTCGGCACCGCCGTCCTCGGAGCCGTCATGGCGGCCGAGGTCAGTGATACTTTCGGGGACAACTGGCAGTCCGCCGGCCTGCCCCCGCTCACCCCCGAACAGCTCGCCCTCGCGGAGACGGGCGTGCAGGTCGGCATCGCCCCCGTGCCGCCCGGGGCGCCCGAGCCGGTGGCACAGACCATCGCCGGCGTCGCGCACGACACCTTCGTGTCCGGCATGAGCACGGCCTTCACCTGCGCCGCGGTCGTCGCCGTCCTCGCCGCGGTCGTGGCCTGCTTCACCAAGCGCGGGCAGAACGCCGAGGCCGGAGCGGGCGCGGCAGCCCACATCTGAGCGGCCCGCCCATCCGTTACGAGTACGTCAACCCCGCACCCGCCACAGCCCCGCCGGACGGTTCCGGCGGGGCTGTCGCCTATCCGGGTGGACCCGCCCGCAGCCCCTTCCGCACGACTGTCACCGCAGGTCAGCGTTGGTGTCGACGGAGCGCCGGCCGGAGTCCGGAGCCCGTCCGTCAAGGAGGAGTTGACCCCGTCATGCGTACGTGGAGCACCGCACGAGCCACCACCCTCGCCGCCGCCCTGCTGGCCGCCGCCAGCCTCGTGCCCGGCACCGCCACCGGCGCCCACGCGGCCGGCCCGCCCTGCGCCACCGGGCAGCTGTGCCTGTGGGCGAAACCGGACTTCAAGGGCACCAGGCAGGTCCACGACCTGAGCACCCTCGACATCAACAGCTGCACCGCCCTGCCCGCCGGCCCCGCCTACCAGTCGCTGGTCAACCGGACCGGGCGGCCGGTGACCACGTACCAGTCCGCCGAGTGCGCGGAGACCGGCGAGTTCCAGACCTACCCGGGCGACGGGACCTGGCTGCCGCAGTCCGCCTTCCAGATCAGGGCCTTCAAGATCTGGGAACGCTAGCCTCCGCCTGCTCGCCGGCGGCGGGACCGGCGGCGGGACCGGCGGCGGCCTGGGCGGGCATCGCGCCCTGGCCGCCGCCGCCCAGCTGCGCGACCTCGGCGCGCAGCGCCCGTACCTCCTCCTGGAGTTCCCGGATCGCCGCCAGCTGGATCCGCTCCGCCTGGTCGTCCCGTTCGAAGCGGGCGATGAACCAGGCGGCGATGTTGGCGGTCACCACACCGAGCAGGGCGATCCCCGACAGCATCAGCCCGACCGCCAGCACGCGGCCCAGACCGGTGGTGGGGGAGTGGTCCCCGTACCCGACCGTGGTCATCGTGGTGAAGGACCACCACACCGCGTCGCCCAGGTTCCTGATGTTGCCGTCGGGGGCGTCCCGCTCCACGCTCAGCACCGCGAGCGACCCGAACATCAGCAGCCCCACCACGGCCCCCGCCACATAGGTGGTCAGCCGGATCTGCGGAGCCATCCGCGCCCGCCGCCCCACCAGCATCAAGGTGGCCACCAGCCGCAGCAGCCGCAGCGGCTGCACCAGTGGCAGCACCACCGCGGCCAGGTCCAGCCAGTGCGTGCGCACGAAGTGCAGCCGGTCCCGCGTCAGCCCCAGCCGCACCAGGTAGTCGAGGGCGAAGGCACCCCACACCGCCCACTCCAGGTGGGTGCACGCCCGGTGCACCTCCTCACCGGCGTCCGGCGCGACGATCGGCACGGCGTAGGCGACGGCGAACGCCACGGCGAGCACCAGCAGGGGAAGCTGCGTACGGCGCTCCCACCGCGCCTGACGTGAGGTTTCCTTCATGCCGAGCATCGTAGGGAACCCGGAAGGGGCGCTGGGACAGGTGTCCCAGCGCCCCTTCGGAAGAGTGACCGCTACGCGTCGCCGCCCGCGGCGCCAGGGTCCGCGGCCGCCACGTCCAGCAGCTGGTACCGGTCGACGGCCTGCTTCAGCACCGAGCGGTCGACCTTGCCCTCACGGGCCAGCTCGGTGAGCACCGCCAGCACGACCGACTGCGCGTCGATGTGGAAGAAGCGCCGCGCCGCGCCGCGCGTGTCCGCGAAGCCGAAGCCGTCCGCGCCCAGCGAGGAGTAGGTGCCCGGCACCCAGCGCGAGATCTGGTCCGGCACCGCGCGCATCCAGTCCGAGACCGCCACGAACGGCCCCTCGGCGCCCGAGAGCTTCCGCGTCACGTACGGGACGCGCTGCTCCTCCTCCGGGTGGAGCAGGTTGTGCTCCTCCACCTCGACGGCCTCGCGGCGCAGCTCGTTCCAGGAGGTCGCCGACCAGACGTCCGCCCGGACGTTCCACTCGGCGGCCAGGATCCGCTGGGCCTCCAGGGCCCACGGCACCGCCACGCCCGAGGCCATGATCTGCGCCCCGACGGCGCCCGAGGTGCCCTGCGAGACCCGGTGGATGCCCGCGAGGATGCCCTCCACGTCGACGCCCGCCGGCTCGGCCGGGTGCTGGATCGGCTCGTTGTAGACCGTCAGGTAGTAGAAGACGTCCTCGGCGTCCGGCCCGTACATCCGCCGCAGACCGTCCTTGACGATGTGCGCGATCTCGTAGCCGTAGGCCGGGTCGTACGCCACGCAGCCCGGGTTCGTCGACGCCAGCAGCAGGGAGTGGCCGTCGGCGTGCTGGAGGCCCTCACCCGTCAGGGTGGTCCGGCCGGCGGTCGCGCCCAGGACGAAACCGCGCGCCAGCTGGTCGGCCATCTGCCAGAACTGGTCACCGGTGCGCTGGAAACCGAACATCGAGTAGAAGACGTAGACCGGGATCAGCGGCTCGCCGTGCGTCGCGTACGCCGAACCCGCGGCGATCAGCGAGGCCGTGCAGCCCGCCTCGGAGATGCCGTCGTGCAGCATCTGGCCGGTCGGGGACTCCTTGTACGCGAGGAGCAGGTCGCGGTCGACCGCCTCGTACTGCTGGCCCAGCGGGTTGTAGATCTTGGCGCTCGGGAAGAACGCGTCCATGCCGAAGGTGCGGTACTCGTCGGGCGCGATCAGCACGAAGCGCTTGCCGATCTCCTTGTCCCGCATCAGGTCCTTCAGGATGCGGACGAAGGCCATCGTGGTGGCGATCGACTGCTGCCCCGAACCCTTCTTGGCCCCCGCGTACGCCTTGTCGTCCGGCAGCTGGAGCGGCTTGGCCCGGACCACGCGCGTCGGCACGTAGCCGCCCAGCGCACTGCGCTGGTCGTGCATGTACTGGATCTCGGGCGAGTTGCGGCCCGGGTGGTAGTACGGCGGCGCGCCGCTCTCCAGCTGGGCGTCCGTGACGGGGATGTGCAGGCGGTCGCGGAAGCGCTTGAGGTCGTCGACCGTCAGCTTCTTCATCTGGTGCGTGGCGTTGCGGCCCTCGAAGTTCGGGCCGAGCGTCCAGCCCTTGACCGTCTGCGCCAGGATCACCGTCGGCTGGCCCTTGTGGGCCTTGGCCGCCGCGTACGCGGCGTAGACCTTCTTGTGGTCGTGGCCGCCGCGGCCCAGGTGCTGGATCTGGTAGTCGGACATGCCCTCGACCATCGCGCGCAGCCGCTGGTCGCCGCCGAAGAAGTGCTCGCGGATGTACGCGCCCGACTCGGTGGCGTACGTCTGGAACTGCCCGTCGGGGGTGGAGTTCATCTTGTTGACCAGGATGCCGTCGCGGTCCTGCGCCAGCAGCGGGTCCCAGGAGCGGTCCCAGATCAGCTTGATGACGTTCCAGCCGGCCCCGCGGAAGATCGACTCCAGCTCCTGGATGATCTTGCCGTTGCCGCGCACCGGGCCGTCGAGGCGCTGGAGGTTGCAGTTCACGACGAAGGTCAGGTTGTCCAGGCCCTCGCGGGCCGCCAGCGACAGCTGGCCCAGCGACTCCGGCTCGTCCATCTCGCCGTCGCCGAGGTACGCCCAGACGTGGGACTTGGAGGTGTCCGCGATCCCGCGCGCCTCCATGTACCGGTTCATCCGCGCCTGGTAGATCGCCCCGAGCGGGCCGAGGCCCATCGAGACGGTCGGGAACTCCCAGAAGTCCGGCATCAGCCGCGGGTGCGGGTAGCTGGACAGGCCGTACGGGGCCTTCGACTTCTCCTGCCGGAACGCGTCGAGCTGCTGCTCGGAGAGCCGGTCCAGGAGGTAGGCGCGGGCGTAGATGCCCGGGGAGGCGTGGCCCTGGAAGAAGATCTGGTCGCCGCCGTCGCCCTCGTCCTTGCCCCGGAAGAAGTGGTTGAAGCCCACGTCGTAGAGGGAGGCGGAGGAGGCGAACGTGGCGATGTGGCCGCCGACGCCGATCCCCGGGCGCTGGGCGCGGGAGACCATGACCGCGGCGTTCCAGCGCGTGGCGTTCAGGACCTTGCGTTCGATCTCCTCGTTACCGGGGAAGAACGGCTCGTCCTTGGTGGCGATGGTGTTGACGTAGTCGGTGCTGCGCATCTCCGGCACGGCCACGCGCTTCTCGCGGGCCCGCTCGATCAGCCGCAGCATCAGGTAGCGGGCGCGCTCGCGGCCCCGCTCGTCGACCGCGGCGTCGAGGGAGTCGAGCCACTCCTTCGTCTCCTCCGGATCGAAGTCCGGGACCTGGCTCGGAAGGCCGCCAATGATGATCGGGTTGCGATCGGATGCGGAAGCCACGCTGTTCCTTCGCTGTCGGGGGAGTCGTGCCCTGGGTCGCCGCCTCCCATGCTCTTACGCCCGGCCGAAATCTTCACCTCTACCACTGGGTAACACCTGGAGCGGGGAAGGAGCGGGCCCTCGTGCCTTGGCCGTGTCGGGCCGAATCGCAACCATACGCCCAAGTCGATCAGCGGGTTCGTAAGGACGTTCGTCCCTCAAACAGGTAGGAAAGTCCTCATGCGCTGCCGAATGAGCTGGAATGGTGTGGGATGAATCACCGGCGGTCTGTCGGGGAAGCCTGAAAGTTGCGGCAAAGTTGCGGCGAGACGGCCGTAAACGTCACCGTTTCGACGGTCTCGGCGGCCTGGTACTTGCGCGATCCGCCGCGCCCGTGTGGACTACGCCCAATGCTGCGCGTACGCGCGCCGCCGAAAGACATTCACCGAACATGAGCAGGAGGCACCCCGTGAGCGCGACCGCGGACCACGCGGAGAGCCTGGCCGCCCGGCTGGGTTTCCAGTCCGAACAGGTGGTCCAGGAGATCGGCTACGACGAGGACGTCGATCAGGAATTCCGTGATGCTGTCGAGACACTCGTCAGCGAGCTCGCCGACGAGGACTACGACGACGTCGCCGACGCCGTGCTGCTGTGGTTCCGCGACGAGGACGGCGACCTGACGGACGCCCTGGTCGACGCGACCGAGCTGGTCGAGGACGGCGCACTGATCCTGCTGCTGACCCCCAAGACGGGCCGTGACGGCTACGTCGAGGCCAGCGACATCAGCGAGGCCGCCGAGACGGCCGGCCTCTCGCTCGCCAAGGGCGGGCCCGTCGGCAAGGAGTGGACCTCCACCAAGCTGGTGACGCCGAAGGCAGCCAAGGCCAAGCGCTGATCTGCGCCCCGCAGCCAAGCGGAACGCACACCCCGCCGACCGGGACTCCCCGGTCGGCGGGGTGTGCGCGTTCCGGGGCCGGCGCGCCCCGCCCGGTCACCGGCGCGCCGGTCCGGGCCGGTCCGCGGGGGCGGGCCGTAGGCTGGGCCTCACCCGAACGGCCCCGTGCGGGGACGCAGGAAACGAAGGGATGCGAGAGATGGCGATCGAGGTCGGACACAAGGCCCCGGACTTCGAGCTCAAGGACAACCACGGCGCGACCGTGCGGCTCTCCGACTTCCGCGGCGAGAAGGCCGTGGTGCTGCTCTTCTACCCCTTCGCCTTCACCGGCGTCTGCACGGGCGAGCTGTGCGAGCTGCGCGACCAGCTTCCCCGCTTCCAGAACGACGACGTGCAGCTGCTGGCCGTCTCCAACGACTCCGTCCCGACCCTGCGCGTCTTCGCGGACCAGGAGGGCCTGGAGTACCCGCTGCTCTCCGACTTCTGGCCGCACGGCGAGACCTCCCGCGCCTACGGCGTCTTCGACGAGGACAAGGGCTGCGCGGTCCGCGGCACCTTCGTCATCGACAAGGACGGCGTCGTGCGCTGGAGCGTCGTCAACGGCCTGCCCGACGCGCGTGACCTGAACGAGTACATCAAGGCCCTCGACAGCCTCTGAGGGCTCCCGCGCCGGGTCCGGGCCCGTACCCGGCCGGACCGGCCGCGGATCCGTCGTCGGCTTCCGTACGAAAACCGCCTGTGGGCGGGAACCCGTCACTAGGATCGAACCGTTGATCCGGTAGCAACGCACGACGGGGCCCCGCCCCAACGAACACCAATGGAGGACCCGTGGGAGTCAGCCTCAGCAAGGGCGGCAACGTCTCGCTGACCAAGGCCGCGCCTAACCTGACGGCGGTCATCGTCGGTCTGGGCTGGGACGCTCGCACCACCACCGGTGTCGACTTCGACCTCGACGCCAGCGCGATCCTGACCAACGACCAGGGCAAGGTCGCCAACGACTCGAACTTCGTGTTCTTCAACAACCTGAAGAGCCCGGACGGGTCGGTCGAGCACACCGGCGACAACACCACCGGTGAGGGCGAGGGCGACGACGAGGCCATCAAGGTCAACCTCGCCGGCGTCCCGGGCGACGTCGCCAAGATCGTCTTCCCCGTCTCGATCTACGAGGCCGAGAGCCGCCAGCAGAGCTTCGGCCAGGTCCGCAACGCCTACATCCGCGTCGTGAACCAGGCCGACAACACCGAGCTCGCCCGCTACGACCTCTCCGAGGACGCCTCGACCGAGACCGCCATGGTCTTCGGCGAGCTGTACCGCAACGGCGCCGAGTGGAAGTTCCGCGCCATCGGCCAGGGCTACGCCTCGGGCCTGCGCGGCATCGCGCAGGACTTCGGCGTCAACGTCTGAGCCGACATCCGAGAGCAGTTCCTCCGTCCGGCGCCGTGCACCCCTGTGTACGGCGCCGGACCGGCTTTGCCACCATGAGCGGGTGGCTCGGCCACCACCACCACGTCGTCCGGGGAGGACCACATCATGGGCGTCACACTCGCCAAGGGGGGCAACGTCTCCCTGTCCAAGGCCGCACCGAACCTGACCCGGGTTCTGATCGGTCTCGGATGGGACGCGCGCTCGACCACGGGGGCGGACTTCGACCTCGACGCCAGCGCACTGCTGTGCAACAGCGGCCGGGTGCTGGGGGACGAGTACTTCGTCTTCTACAACAACCTCAAGAGCCCCGAGGGCTCCGTCGAACACACCGGGGACAACCTCACCGGCGAGGGTGAAGGCGACGACGAGTCGATCATCATCGACCTCACGAAGGTCCCCGCCCACGTCGACAAGATCGTCTTCCCGGTCTCGATCCACGAGGCGGACTCCCGCAGGCAGAGCTTCGGCCAGGTGAGCAACGCCTTCATCCGCGTGGTGAACATGGCCGACGACCAGGAACTCGCCCGCTACGACCTGACCGAGGACGCCTCCAGCGAGACCGCGATGATCTTCGGCGAGGTCTACCGGTACGGGGGCGAATGGAAGTTCCGTGCGGTAGGGCAGGGGTACGCGTCGGGGCTCCGGGGCATCGCTCTAGACTTCGGGGTCAACGTTTCGTAAAGCCGTACAAGACGATGGGGTGCCAGTGGTTCTCAAAACCTTCGGCTGGTCGTTCGCAGTCACTGCGCTCGGTCTGGTCGCAGCGGTGTTCTACGGGGGGTGGACCGCTTTTGGGATCGTGGCGATCCTGTCGATCCTCGAAATCTCGCTGTCCTTCGACAACGCGGTGGTCAACGCCGGAATCCTGAAGAAGATGAACGCCTTCTGGCAGAAGATCTTCCTCACGATCGGCGTGCTCATCGCCGTGTTCGGCATGCGCCTGGTCTTCCCCGTCGTCATCGTGGCGGTCAGCGCCAAGATCGGGCCGATCGAGGCCGTCGACCTGGCGATGACGGACAAGGAGATGTACCAGCAGCTGGTGACGGACGCCCACCCGTCCATCGCCGCCTTCGGCGGCATGTTCCTGCTGATGATCTTCCTCGACTTCATCTTCGAGGACCGCGACATCAAGTGGCTCGCCTGGCTGGAGCGCCCGCTCGCCAAGCTCGGCAAGATCGACATGCTGTCGGCGTGCATCGCGCTGATCGTCCTGGTCATCACCTCGATGACCTTCGCCGCCAACGCCCACCAGCACGGCGGCGTCCACGTGGACAAGGCGCAGACGGTCCTGGTCTCCGGTGTCCTCGGCCTGATCACCTACATGATCGTCGGCGGTCTCTCCGGCTACTTCGAGAACAAGCTCGAAGAGGAGGAAGAGGCCGAGCACGAGGCGGAGGAAGCGGCCAAGAAGAGCGGCAAGCCCGTCTCGGCCGTCGCCATGGCCGGCAAGGCCGCGTTCTTCATGTTCCTCTACCTCGAGGTCCTCGACGCGTCCTTCTCCTTCGACGGCGTCATCGGCGCCTTCGCCATCACCAACGACATCGTGCTCATGGCGCTCGGCCTCGGCATCGGCGCCATGTACGTCCGGTCGCTCACGGTCTACCTGGTCCGCCAGGGCACCCTGGACGACTACGTCTACCTGGAGCACGGCGCGCACTACGCGATCGGCGCCCTCGCCGTGATCCTGCTCGTCACCATCCAGTACGAGATCAACGAGGTCATCACCGGCCTGGTCGGTGTCGTGCTCATCGCCTGGTCCTTCTGGTCCTCCGTGCGCCGCAACAAGCGGCTGGAGGCCGAGGGCGGCGAGAGCCCCGCGGAGGTCGGCGCCGGGGTGTGACCCGGCCCTGATTGCGGAACGCTTCCATCAGCGACGGGGCGGCCGCGCGGATCCACTGGACCGCGCGGCCGCCCCGCCGCACTTTCCGCTGCACGGACCGACCTGGGGGGTTGGAACATGGGGTTCTTCGACGGGATCAGGGGCGCTCGCGCCATGGGCTTCGACTCGGGCAACGCCTCGTCGAACGCCATCGAGCTCACCAAACGGCAACCGACGGTATCGCTCACCAAACAGCAGGCCGTCCACGGCAACATGCGCGTCAACCTCTCCTGGCGGATGCGCACCTCCGACTTCGGGGGCCGCTCCGGCCAGAGCGGGCAGCTCTTCCGGCACCCGTTCAAACTCTTCAAACCCGACATCGTGCAGGCCCACACCCAGGGCATGGTCAACGTGGACCTGGACATGGGCTGCCTCTACGAGCTGACCGACGGCACCCGGGGCGCCGTCCAGCCCCTGGGCAACCTGCTTGGCGACCTCAACGACCCGCCGTACGTGAAGCTCAGCGGCGACGACCGGTTCGGATCGGGCTCGGGGGAGACCCTCTACATCAACCTCGACCACGCCGACGAGATCAAACGGCTGCTGGTCTTCGTCTACATCTACGACCAGACCCCGGCCTTCGACCGGACCCACGCCCTGGTCACCCTCTACCCGACCGCCGGGCCCCGGATCGAGATCCCGCTGGACGAGCGGCACCCGCAGGCCCGCTCCTGCGCGGTGCTGTCCATGGAGAAGGTCAAGGGCGAGCTGATCGTGCGCCGCGAGGTGAAGTTCGTGTACGGGTTCCAGGCCGAGCTGGACCGGCTGTACGGCTGGGGGCTCCAGTGGGGCCGCGGCTACAAGAGCACCAAGGCCTGAGGCCCGGGGCGGCCGGGAGCGGGCCGGGTGCGGGAGCGGGCCGGCGGGGGCCGGGCGGGCCCCCGTCCGGCCCGTCAGCGGCGGATGAACTGCGGACCCTGCACCGGGAGCCGGAACGACGGGTCCCCGCCCGGGGCCGGCACCGGGACCGGGGACACCGGCTGCGGGTACCCGTACGCGGGCTGGGCGGCCGGCGGGGCCTGGGTGACCGGCGTGGGCGCCGGGGGCCGCATGGCCGCGGTCCGGTCGTCCCCGGCACTGGCTCCGGCCCCGGCACCGGCGGCCGGAGCCGCCACGTCCGGCTCGGCGGCGTTCTCGTCGACCGAGATGCCGTGGTCGGTGGCCAGCCCCACCAGCCCGTCGGAGTAGCCCTCGCCCAGCGCGCGGAACTTCCACCCTTCGCCCCTGCGGTACAGCTCCCCGCAGATCAGCGCCGTCTCGGCGCCGGTCTCCGGGTGGACGTCGAAGTGGGCCAGAGGCTCGGGAGCGCCGCCCGGCGTGGCGTCGTACAGCTGGATCCGCAGGTCGCGGACCTGCTCGAACGGCACGTCCTCGGCGGAGGCCACCACCAGGACCCGGTCCACGACCGGCGGCACGGACCGCAGGTCCGCCTGGACCGCGTCGGTGACCGCGTCGCCGACCTGCTTCTTGCCCAGCCGCCACACGGACCCCGAGGGGTGCCGGGGCTGGTTGTAGAAGACGAAGTCCTCGTCCGAGCGCACGCGCCCGTCCGCTCCCACGAGCAGCGCGGAGGCGTCCACGTCCGGCACCTCCGGTCCGGTGGTCCAGCGCAGCACCGCCCGGACCGCCGTGGCGGTCACCGGGATGTTGGAGCCCTTCTGCATCGCGTGCGTCATGCCCGTCATCCTGCCCTCCCGGGCCCGACCGGGACAATGCGGCCCCCCGTAGGGCCTTGTCCCGAACGCGAGAGCTGGGCATGGTGCAAGAGGGTTACCTGAACTTCATGTGCTTGAGGAACTCTTGACTCGCGTTCGTACGTACTATTACCGGCCACGCCAGTTGGGCCGCCGAGGCAGTACGGGGGAAGCACATGCGTCACTTCGGGCACATATCGCCCACCGTCCGCAAGGGCCTCTTCCACCAGGAGCCCGCGGAATTCGACCTGGCCTCCCCGGCCCGCACCCTGGCGGCCGCGCTCGGGGCCACCCTCTACAGCCCGGCCATCCGGCCGCGGCTGGCCGAGGACATCCGCAAGCAGGCCGGCCGCGGAGTCGTCTCCATGGTCCTCTGCCTGGAGGATTCCATCAGCGACACCGAGGTCGTGGGCGGCGAGGAGAACCTCGTCCGGCAGTTCGCAGACCTCGAAGCCGAGGGCGCAGGACCCGAGGGGCTCCCGCTCCTCTTCATCCGCGTCCGCACCCCCGAGCAGATACCCGACCTCGTCCGGCGCCTCGGCGGCTCGGCCCGGAATCTGGCCGGATTCGTACTACCGAAGTTCACCGAAAGCCGCGGAACGGCCTTCCTGGACGCCGTCGCCCACGCCGAGGCCGCCGCCGGACTGCCCCGCCTGTATGCCATGCCGGTCCTGGAGACCCCCGACCTCCTCCACCTGGAGACCCGCGTCGAGGCCCTCGCCGGCATCAAGCGCACCGTCAACCTCTACCGCGAGCGGGTCCTCGCCCTGCGCCTGGGCGTCACCGACTTCTGCTCCGTGTACGGACTGCGCCGCACTCCCGACATGACCGCGTACGACGTCCAGATCGTCGCCGGTGTCATCGCCGACGTGGTCAACGTGCTCAGCCGCGCCGACGGCACCGGCTTCACCGTCACCGGCCCCGTCTGGGAGTACTTCCGCAGCCAGCAGCGCCTCTTCAAGCCCCAGCTGCGCCGCAGCCCCTTCCTGGAGGAGGGCGTCGAGGAGCTGCGCACCGCCCTGATCGAACACGACCTGGACGGGCTGCTGCGCGAGATCGAGCTCGACCGCGCCAACGGGCTGCTCGGCAAGACCTGCATCCACCCGGCCCACGTCACGCCGGTGCACGCGCTGTCGGTGGTCTCCCACGAGGAGTTCAGCGACGCCCAGGACATCCTGCGCCCCGAGCGCGGCGGCGGCGGAGTGATGCGCTCCGCCTACACGAACAAGATGAACGAGGTGAAGCCCCACCGGGCCTGGGCCGAGCGCACCATGCTGCGCGCCGAGGTCTTCGGTGTGGCGAAGGAGGAGGTCGGCTTCGTCGACCTCCTGACGGCCGGGCTCCAGGTGTGAGCGGGCCCGCCATGACGAGGAAGGGCAAGACGATCGACACGGTGTGGTCGGGAACCTGGGTCGCCGAGCGGCTGGGCGTGGACCTGGGCCAGGCGGCCGGCGAGGCATCGCCGCCGCTGAAGGAGCTCCTCGGGCTGGCCCTGCGGCGCAATCCGAAGCGGGCCCACCTGCTGGTCTCGCAGGTGCTGGGCAAGCACGTCCCGCAGTCGCCCGAGGCCGTGTACGCGGCCGGCCACGGGCTCGGCGTGCGGGTGCGCGAGCTGCTCGGCGACTCCGCCGCCGACGCGGTGGTGCTCGGCTACGCGGAGACCGCCACCGGGCTCGGCCACTGCGTCGCCGACGGCCTCGGCCCCGCCCCCTACCTGCACTCCACCCGCCGCCCGGTGCCCGGGGTGCGGCCCGCCGGCGGGTTCGAGGAGGCCCACTCGCACGCCACCTCGCACCTCCTGCTGCCCGAGGACCCCGCGCTGCTGGCGGGGCGGGGGCCGCTGGTCCTCGTCGACGACGAGTTCTCCACCGGCAACACGGTCCTGAACACCATCCGCGACCTCCACTCGCGCCACCCGCGCGCGCACTACGTGGTCGTCGCCCTCGTGGACATGCGCTCCGCCGCCGACCGCGACCGGCTCACCGGCTTCGCCGCCGAGCTGGGCGCGCGGGTGGACCTGATCGCCCTGGCCTCCGGGACGGTCTCCCTCCCGGACGGGGTCCTGGAGAAGGGGCGGGCCCTGGTCGAGGAGCACGAGGCCGCCGGTGCCACGGCTCCGGATCCGGCCGAGGGCGTCGCGGAGGGCGTCGCGCGGACGGTCACCCGGGTGGCGCTCGGCTGGCCCGCCGGGCTGCCGGACGGCGGCCGCCACGGCTTCACCGCCGCCCACCGCGAGGTGCTGGAGGCCGCCCTGCCCGCCATGGCCGCACGGCTCTCCGACGCGCTCGGCCCGCTCGGGGCGGAGTCCCGGGGGAGGGTCCTCGTCCTCGGCAACGAGGAGCTGATGTACGCGCCGCTGCGCCTCGCGCTGGCCCTGGAACGGTCCGGGACGGCCCGCGAGGTGCGGTTCTCCACCACCACCCGCTCGCCCGTGCTCGCCGTCGACGACCCCGGCTACGCCATCCGCACCCGGCTGGTCTTCCCCGCGCACGACGCCCCCGCCGACGGGCCCGGCGACCGCTACGCCTACAACGTCGCCGGCGCCGGCTTCGACACCGTCGTCGCCGTCGTCGACTCCGCCGCGGACACCCCCGAGCTGCACGCCGGGCTGCTGGCCCGGCTCGCCCCGCACACCGGCCGGGTCCTCCTGGCCGTCGTCCCGTCCCACACCCCGTCCCACACCCCGTCCCACCTCCCCGACGACCGGCAGGAGCCGACCGTGACCGAGCCGCAGCTGCCCGAACCGCTGCGGGGGCCGGCGTTCTCCTCGTACGCCCCCGAGGACGTCGGCTGGCTCCTCCAGGACCTCTCCGACGTGCGGCTGGAGGCCCCGACCGAGGAGCGCGAGGAGGCCATCCAGGCCGGCGGCGCCCACTACGCCGAGTCCCTGCCCGTCGAGTACCAGCCCTCCCCGCAGTACCAGGAGCTCTACCGCAGCGCCCTCGACGCCTCCGCGGCCCGGATCGCCCGCGCCGTCGGCACCGTCACCGAGACCGTGCTCGCCGAGCGCTCCCCGTCACCCGTGCTGGTCTCCCTGGCCCGCGCCGGGACCCCCGTCGGCGTGCTGATGCGCCGCTGGGCCCGCGCCCGGCACGGCCTGGACCTGCCGCACTACGCCGTCTCCATCGTCCGCGGCCGGGGCATCGACGCCAACGCCCTGCGCTGGCTCGCCGCCCACCACGACCCCGCCGACGTGGTCTTCGTCGACGGCTGGACCGGCAAGGGGGCCATCACCCGCGAGCTGCGCGAGGCCCTCCGGGAGTTCCCCGGCTTCAACCCGGAGATCGTCGTCCTCGCCGACCCCGGCTCCTGCGTGGACACCTACGGCACCCGCGAGGACTTCCTGATCCCGTCCGCGTGCCTCAACTCCACCGTCTCCGGCCTCGTCTCCCGTACGGTGCTCAGGTCCGACCTGGTCGGCCCCCGCGACTTCCACGGCGCGAAGTTCTACCGGGAGCTGGCCGGAGCCGACGTCTCCGCCGCCTTCGTCGACACCGTGGCCGCCCGCTTCGACGAGGTCGCCGACGCGGTCGCCGCCGAGGTCAAGGAGCTCCTCGCCGCCGACCGCACCCCGACCTGGGAGGGCTGGGCGGCGGTGGAGCGGATCAGCGAGGAGTACGGCATCCACGACGTCAACCTGGTCAAGCCCGGCGTCGGCGAGACCACCCGGGTGCTGCTGCGCCGCGTGCCGTGGAAGATCCTGGCCCAGCGCGGCGCCGGCTCCGACCTGGACCACGTACGCCTGCTCGCCGAGCAGCGCGGAGTGCCCGTCGAGGAGGTCGACGGCCTCCCGTACACCTGTGTAGGACTCATCCACCCCCGCTTCACGCGCGGCGCCACCGGCGCCGACGGAAAGGCAGTGGCCTCCCAGTGACCCGCCAAGAGACCGTCCTCGTAGCCAGTGACCTCGACCGGACCCTCATCTACTCCTCGGCCGCCCTCGGCCTGACCATGCCCGACCCGCAGGCGCCCCGGCTGCTGTGCGTCGAGGTGCACGAGGGCAAGCCGCTGTCCTACATGACGGAGACGGCGGCGGCCCTCCTCGCGGAACTGGCCGCCGACCCGTCGGCGGTCTTCGTCCCGACCACCACCCGCACCCGCAAGCAGTACCAGCGGATCCGCTTCCCCGGCCCCCCGGCCCGGTACGCCATCTGCGCCAACGGCGGCCAGCTGCTGGTGGACGGCGTCCCGGACCGGGACTGGCGGCGCGCGGTCGCCGGACGCCTCGCGGCGGAGTGCGCCCCGCTGGAGGAGGTGCACCGGCACCTGCTGGCCGTGTCCGACCCCGCGTGGCTGCGCAAGGCGCGGCTGGCCGAGGACCTCTTCGCGTACCTGGTCGTCGAACGGGACCTGGTGCCCGGCGAATGGCTCAAGGCGCTCACCGAGTGGTCCGAGGCCCGGGGCTGGACGGTCTCCCTCCAGGGCCGCAAGATCTACGCCGTCCCGCGTCCGCTGACCAAGAGCGCCGCGATGCACGAGGTCGCCCGCCGCACGGGAGCGGCCACCACCCTCGCCGCCGGGGACTCCCTCCTCGACGCCGACCTGCTGCTCGCCGCCGACCGGGCCTGGCGGCCGGGGCACGGGGAGCTCGCCGACGCGGGCTGGACCGCCCCCACGGTGACGGCCCTCGGCACGGCCGGCGTCCTGGCGGGGGAGGAGATCGTCCGCGCGTTCCGCCGGGCGGTCGGCGCCGCGGCCGCCTGACCGCGGGCGGTTGGCACACTGACCGCATGACCAAGGGCAACAGCACCAAGATCACCGACGAGCTCTACCAGTACGTCCTGGCCCACAACCCCCCGCTGGACGAGATCCAGCGGGGGCTCGTGCGGACCACCTGGGAGAAGTTCCCCGAGTCGGCCGGGATGCAGTCCGCGGAGGAACAGGGGCCGCTGCTGGCCTTCCTGGTCCGGCTGACCGGCGCCCGCCACATCGTGGAGGTCGGCACCTTCACCGGCTTCTCGGCCCTGTCCATGGCCCGGGCCCTCCCGGCCGACGGCCGCCTGATCGCCTGCGACATCTCCGAGGAGTGGACCGCGTACGGCCGCGAGGCCTGGGCGGCAGCCGGCGTCGCGGACCGCATCGACCTGCGCATCGCCCCGGCGCTGGAAACCCTGCGCGCCATGCCGGCGGAGCCGCACGTCGACATGGCGTACGTCGACGCCGACAAGGAGAACCAGATCCTCTACTGGGAGGAACTGGTGCCGAGGCTGCGCCCGGGCGGCCTGATCGTCACCGACAACACCCTGTACCACGGCACCGTCCTCGACGAATCCCCGCAGAGCCGGGGCGCGAGCGTCCGCGCGTTCAACGAGCACGCCCTCGCGGACACCCGCATGGAGTCCGTCCTCCTGGCGATCTCGGACGGCCTCACCCTCTCGCGCAAGCGCTAAGGCTCACCGGGAGGATCAGCCGCAGCCGCCCCCGCCGCAGCAGCCGCCCCCGCCCGCCGGCATGGGCGCGGGGGCACCGCCGGTCCCGCCGACGGCGACGGCGGAGAGCAGCTTGACGGTGTCGGCGTGCCCGGCGGGGCAGTCTGCGGGCGCGGACGACTCGGCCATCGGACGGCTCACCTCGAAGGTGTCGTCGCAGGTCCGGCAGCGGTATTCGTAACGAGGCATGCGCACAGGCTACGCAGTGCCGTGCCCCGTCCGGTATCCCCCGCCGATCCGCGTCTCGCGCGCCGCCTGTTCGGGATGGCGGGCGCGCCAGTACGGATTGTCGTGCGGCAGGGCACTGCCCACCCGCCCGTACATGCCGAACCACATCAGCATCACGCCGACCACGAAGCTGAACAGCACGTTCTGGATGTGGAACGCCAGGAAGTTCAGGCCGGTGTCCAGCAGCGCGAGGTTGACGAACCCGCTCACGATGAAGGCGATCCCGAGCACGATGTTCAGGGTGGAGGCGAAGGTCCCGCCGATCACCATTCCGGCGAACAGCAGCGCCCCGATGCAGATCGACAGGACGCTGAGCGCCCCGTTCGTGTTCAGCGCGAGCACCGTGTCGCCGCCGGTGTCGAAGAAACCGATCCGGTTGACCAGCCCCAGGATGCCGAAGACCACCAGCAGCAGCCCGGTCAGGCCGGCGCCGACCCGGTACACCTTGCTGAGCTTGTGGTCCGTCGGCAGGTGCTCGTCCAGCCGGGCGTTGACCGGGTGCAGCATCCGCTCCACCAGGCCCGGACCCTGCCGCTCCGGTGCAGGCCCGTACGGTTCGTGCGGCACGTAGGGCGCGTAGTGCTCGTGCGGCTCGGTGCACCCGTAGGCCGCGTGCGCCGCGTACGGCTCGTGGGGTACGGGGTCGGCAGCCCGCTGCGTGCGGGGCCGGTGGAACGTGTGGGCAGCCATGGCGCCCTCCTCAGTCCGCTGTTCCGTTCCAGCATCCGCCGCCGCCCGCGGCCTGGCTACCCCACCGCGCGCTGGTCGCGGATGTCCGACACCACCCGGCCCACCGCCGCCCGGACCTGCTCCAGCTCCTGGAGGAAGTGCCAGTAGTCCGGGTGCCGCCCCTCCAGCCCCGCCAGCGCCCGCTCCATCCGCGCCACCGCCTCGTCCAGCGGCCGCGCGTGCCGCGGATCGGGCACGCTCCGGCCGGCCATCGCCAGCCGCTGCGCGTCCCGGACCGCGAAGCGGGTCCGCTCCACCTCGGCCTTCGGGTCCCGCGCCACCGCCTCCAGCCGCGTCAGCCTGTCCTGCGCGGCCGACACCGCCTCGTCGGTGGCGTCCAGCGCGGCCCGCACCGCCTCGACCAGCGCCGTTACGTCGGCCCAGCGCTGCTCCTCGCGCGCCCGGGCGGCCTCCCCGAGCCGCTCCTCCGCCTGCGCGACGTCCCGTACCGCCTGATCGGGAACGTGCTGGAGGTCCTGCCAGCAGGCCGCACTGAACCGCCGCCTCAGCTCGCTGAGCACCGGATCCACCCGGTCGGCCCGGTTGCGCAGCGCCTGCGCCCGGGTCCGCAGGCTCACCAGCCGCCGGTCCACCTCGGCGGCCCGCTCCGGCAGCCGCGCCGCCTCGGCCCGCACGGCCTCCGCGTCCCGCAGGATCCGGTCCGCCCGCTGCACGGTCTCCTGCACCCCGTGCTGCGCCGCGCCCTGGTTCAGCTTCGTCAGCTCCGGCCCCAGCGCCGCCAGCCGCGCCGCGAGGTCGTCGGCCCGCATCCCCCCGGCCCGCGCGGCGTCCAGCGCGTCACTCGCCGCCAGCAGCGCCGCCCGCGCCCGCTCCCGCGCCGGCGCGACCCGCGCCAGCTGCGTCTCCGCCTTGTCCAGCAGCGGCTGCAGCCCCTGCGCGAACCGCTCCAGCTCCCCCTTGACCCGCACCAGCTCGTCCCGCGCCCGCGTCAGCTGCTCCCGCGCGCGCGAGGCGACGGAGCCCTCCAGGTCGACCCGGTCCAGGTCGTGCGCGTCGACGGCCTCGATGTAGCCGTGGCTGACCTCGTCGATCCGCCGCCCGAGCGCCGCGAACCCCTCGGCGGCCTGCCGCGCCGCGGGAGACCCGTCGGCGGCGGCGATGGTCTCCATGGAGATCCGCAGATCCCGCTGCGCGGTGTCCAGCTCGTAGAACGCGGCCGCGGCGGCATCCTTCGCCGCCTGCGCATCCGCCCGCCGACCCTCGTCCCGCCCGCCGAACCACCGCCGGGATGCCGTCGTCACAATCCCTCTCCCGTGCCGCGTCCGCCCATGCCCCGCCCCATTCTCCCCCACGGGAACGTGATTGCGTGGGGGGTCCGCCCTGCATGTAGGCTGTCCACTCGTCCACGGGTGTGTAGCTCAGGGGTAGAGCGCTGCTCTTACAAAGCAGATGTCGGCGGTTCGAAACCGTCCACGCCCACCAGCGAAAAGACCCCCTGCCGATCATGGCAGGGGGTCTTTTGCATCCACAGCTGACAACAACGCCAGCGGTCAGAGCCGGTCACGACGCTGCCGAAGCAGCCGGTTCACGTGCCGTGACGGCGATTTGCGAGTGCCCGAGGATCTCCATCGCGACCCGGGGCGGTACGCCAACGGCGGTCAGCAGCGTCGCGGTCCCGTGCTGGGCGTCGTGCAGCCGGATCACCCGAAGCCCGGCATCCTTGGCCACGCGGGTGAACGACCGGTACACGTTCCGCGGCTCGATCGGCCGACCCGTCCATGTGCGCCCACGCCAACAGGTCCCACAAGGCCGCGCTCTTCGCCGAAGCCGGAGCCGCCTTTCCCACGGCTTCGCCGTAGGAGCCACGTGGGACCTGTTACAGGTTTCTCTACCTCATCAAGCACCCGGCTCCGCTCTGGCGCGACGCTCCTGCCTTCGGTCCGCTCCGCGCGCGCTGCGCCGATGTCCGCCCCTACAGCGGGATAGGCCCGAAGGTATCCACCGCTCGCGAGTGCCGGCCGAAGAGGGCGAGAGCGGATGGGAGTTGGGGTGGCTCGTGGCGGATGTCGGCCTGCCGACCGTGAGGGTTAGTCCAAATTCTCACGACGGTGATTTCGCGAGCGGGAAGGGTATGCCCGCACAGGCAACCAAGGCGCTGCTGTCTTCGGTGAAGAAGAGCAGGAAGTACCACGACCGATCGGTAGAGTCGATCATCCCTCTGCGCACCGGGCGGTCATGCTCGCGTAGGAGCTGCAACGCTCGCTCCAGCCCGAGAGGTTCAACTCCGTGCAGCCGCATGCGCTGAAGTCGGCGTCCGAAAACCCCGATGGAGGGACCTACGGGAACCGTCCCATCCCACACCTCGTAGGTGGCGCCGCTGCGGAGGGCGGCCGTGGACGCCTCATCGTCACCGGCCAACAGCCGCTCCAGCACATGTTGCTCCATGGTCACCCCCCACCGGGAGCCTGAGGTACATCAGCCGGGGACCGCAACCCCAATGATCGCCCGTGCCCGGTAGCGACCTCCTGGGGTGTCTCATCCATCTCCGTTCGGGCCCGTCCAAGGGGGAACCGCGAGGCTGAGCCAGGACAGCGGCCGGCCGACCGTGAACGCAGGTGAACATTCAGGGGGCTACCCCTGACCAGCCCCAACAGACTTGGAAGCATGCGGAGCACGAGACAGCGAGCACCCTCCCGGGGCTGTGATGGGGCCGTGGAAGGGTGCTCATGGGCGACCGACCTTGATAACCGGTGGCGGTGCAGCGGCGGGTTAGCGCGATTGGGCGCCTGAGCGGGAGAGCTAGGCTGCCCGCAGGTTGGCCGGCGGGTGGAGGGGCTCGTGATGGTGCCAGACGAGGTACCTGTCTCCATGTAGAAGCCCCGCTGAGCCCCACTCGACCCGCATGACGCCCTGCTCCATCGAGCAGGCGTAGGCCACGATGATCAGCTGGAGCTCGGGCGGGAGGAGAGCCACGTCCGGATGCACGTGCTCCTCGCCGAGGTCTTCCAAGCCGAGGTCGAGTGTCAGCTGCATAGGCTTCGGCCCGTGACGCCGGATGAGGTCGGCGCGGAGGCCGTACGCCTTGCGGAGCCGCGCTTCGGTGACCGGGACGTCCTTTTTCGCGTAGAGGATTGGGAGGATGGCGTTGCTGCCAAGGACCATCACCGTCCGCCCCTGAAGCCTTCGAGAGGTCGCGCCGTGGATCGGTGCCAGACCATCGGCGAGCGTCTCGTACTGCGCCGCATGAAGCCCATGGCCGTACGCTTCCTGCGTACGGGTGCGCACTTGTTCATGAGCGTGGCGCGCCCTGGCGTGGGCTTCCACCAGACAGGCTGGGATTGCCTTGGCGAGCTGGCCCGCCGCAGCGCCGAACGTTTGCCTGCTCCACAGTGATACTGAGTTCACTATGCGTTGCCCTCCCCCTGCGTTGTCAGAACGCTGAGCTGCATCTTCACCACGGTGTGCGTACTGGGTGAGGCATACAAGAGGGCATCGATGCACAGGCCGCGCGCAGGGCACCAGAAGGACATCCACGGACGCCCATGGCTCACCGTGATCTCGTGGGAGTGCCAAGGCCGGGGTGCGGCCAGCCTCGGCGGTTCGAAGCCGTCCACGCCGACCAGTGCGAAGGCCCCCAACCGGTCACGGTGGGGGGCCTTCGTGTGTACGGGGGTGTGGCTCAGGCGTTGGGGCGCTTGCCGTGGTTGGCCTTCTTCTTCTTGCGGGCGCGCTTCTTGTTTCCTCGCTTGGCCATGTGTGGCTCCCTTGGGGGTACCTCATGCCGGATGGATCGGGCGTTCGCCAGTCTAGGTTCCGGGCCGGTTTCCCGCGCGGTGGGGCGGGGATCTGGAAGGTGTGGCAGGGGGCTGGGAGTGGGTCTGGGCCGTGGCGCTCGGGGTGGTCGGGCTCGGGGTGCCGGTGGCCGGGGTGTGGGGCCGGGGGCGGTTCGAGCGGGAGCGGGATGCCGAGCGGGAGCGGCTGCTCGCGCGGATGGGCGGCGGCCCGCGGGAGCCGGGGGCGGGTGAGCCCCGGCTGGTCGATGCCGGGGCGCAGCGGGGTGGGCCGGCCGAGCTGGGGGACCGGTACGACGACTTCACCCCGATCCTCGTCGAGTACTACGCCTACGGGCTGACGCAGGCGCGCAGCAGCTTCGCGACCAGCCAGCTGTTCGCCGGGGTCGGCGCGGCCGTGCTGCTGTTCGGGGTCGGGCTCGCGGTGTGGAAGGCCGAGAGCGCGGGGGACGCGTATGTGGGGGTCGTCGCCAGTTCTGTGGGGTTGGTCGTGACGCTCGTCGGGCAGTTGTTCCACCGGCGTGCGGATCTCGCCCTGCGGCACATGGCCGCCCAGACCGCCGCCCTGCGCGAGGACCGGCGGGCGGCGGAGAGCACCCAGCAGGCGATGGGGCTCCTGGAGGAGGTCGCCGACCCGGAGCTGCGCGGCAGGCTCCAGGCCGGGCTCATCCTGAAGCTTTCCGGGGCCGAGCTGCCGCCGGCCGCGCCATAGTGGAGGTATGTGCCGCTCCATTAAGACCCTGCGCCCGCCCGCCATCCCCGAGAAGGCCACCGAGGAGGAGATCCGCGCGGCCGCGCTCCAGTACGTCCGCAAGGTGTCCGGCTTCCGTGCCCCGGCCGCGCACAACCAGGAGGTGTTCGACGCCGCCGTGGACGCCGTCGCGGAGGCGACCGCCGTGCTGCTCGACGGCGTACAGGTCCGGGGCCGGACGGCCGCTGCGGCGGTCTGACCGGTCGGCCGTCAGCCGGAGTGGGCCCAGCGGCGGCGCAGCAGCCAGATGCCGGTGCCGAGGGCGCCGGCCGCGAGGGTGCCGCCCAGGGCGATCTGGCCCGGGCTCATGGACTCGACGCTGCCGCCGAGGCCGCCGCGGGCGGCGCCGGGGCTGACCGTGAGGGTCACCGTGACGCGGCGGCCGCTGTTCGCGCCGCACTCGAAGGTGACGGGGTAGTTCCCCGAGGCCGCGTCGCGGTAGACGGTGGCTGAGCCGGTGAAGCTGTACGCGCGGCTGCCCGGGGAGAGGGAGACGTCGCCGAAGGCACGGGAGGACGCCCGGGCGGTGGAGGTGTCGCAGCCGTCGACGGTGAGACTGACGCGGCTGCCGGGGGCGGCGGTGCCCGGGGAGACGGTGGCGGAGGGGGCGGCGGAGGCGAGCGTGGCGGGTGTGATGACCGCGGCGACCAGTGCCGCGGCGGCGATCCCGGTCAGGCTGCGCGTGCGCGTGGGGGGCATGGAGGGGACTCCTCGGGCTCGTCGAAACGGCGCGGCCAGGGCCGGCGGGCGACGCGGATGCGGTCGCGCCGTGTTCTGGACGCTAGAAGCCCGGGAGGGAGGCGGCGATCGCTGCCGGGTGAACGGGTGAGCGGACTGCTCCCTCCGGGGGAGTCAGGCCGTGGCCGGGCCGGGGGAGGGGCGGCGGACGAGGTAGGCGGCGAGGGAGCCCGCTGCGAAGAGGGCGACCACGGAGACCGCGGTGCCGAGCCAGGCCGTGCCCAGCCACTGGGTGCCGAACCAGCCGAGGCTGACGCTGTAGCTCGCCCAGCTCATGCCCGCCAGCACCGACCAGGGCAGGAACTCCGACAGCTTGCGCCGGGTCCGGCCCGCCCCCAGGGAGACCACCGAGCGGCCGGCCGGGGCGAAGCGGGCGATGACCACCAGCGCGCCGCCGCCCCTCACCAGGGCGGTGCCCAGCCGGTCCTGTGCCCGGGTCAGCCGGCGCGAGCGGGCGACGGCACGGTCCAGCCGGGCCCCGCCGCGCCGGGCCAGCCGGTACGCCGCCATGTCACCCAGCACCGAGGAGGTCGCGGCGATCACCAGCAGCAGCCGGATGTCCGGGACCTGTGCGGGCGACCCCGTGGCGGCCGCCGCGGCCGCGGCGGCGCTGATCACCAGCACCCCGCTCGGCAGCACCGGCAGGAACACGTCGAGCAGCACCGACACCGCCACCGCGGCGTAGATCCAGGGGCTCGCGGTCAACGACCCCAGCGTCTCAAGCAAAGCGGTACTCCCCCGTCCGAGGCGCCGCGTCGTCGCGGGGAGCGGCAGGGGCGGCTGACAGCCATACAGCGTACGCCCGCCCCCGCCGGGACGGCGGCCCGGCCTACTCCGCCGCGGTGAGCTCCCGGTCCAGCACCGTCACCAGCCGGGCCCCCGGCCGGCCCGACCGGGCCTGGTCCAGGCGCAGCCGGGCGCTCCGGCCCGCCAGCGCCAGCGTCATCAGCTGGTTCCCGAACCACGGGCCGCCCGTACGCCGCCAGGTCACCGGTGGGCGGCCCGTCCGGCCGTGCCGGGAGAAGCCGCGCCCCAGCCACCGGCCCAGCCGCGACCAGCCCAGCCGGAACCCCCACTTCACCGCCGTGTGGATGGAGTTGTGCACGGGGGAACAGGTCAGCTGGAACACCCGGGCGGTGCTCGGTATTCGAGGCTCGGCCACGTACGCGTGGTGCACGTCCCCGGACAGGACGCAGACCGTCGACGGGGCCTTCGGGCCCGTGCCCACCTCCTCGATCAGGTCGCTGAGTGCGGCGAACGACGCCGGGAACGCGGCCCAGTGCTCCAGATCGCTGCGCCGCCGCAGGTCTTCCCCGATCCGCGCCCACCGGGGACCGCGCTCGCCCCGGCACAGCGCGGCGTTCCACACCTCCGCGTCGTGGATCAGCGGCGGCATCAGCCACGGCAGCGAGGACCCGATCAGCAGGTGGTCGTAATCCCCGTGTCCCTGGAGGGCGTTCTCCCGGAGCCAGAGCTGCTCCGCCGGGTCGAGCATGGCCCGGCCGTCCTCGGCGAGCACGCGGGCGGCCCGGGTGTCCACCATCAGCAGCCGCGTCCGGCCGAAGTCCCGCCGGTAACTCCAGCGCGCCGAGGCCGGGTCGGCGTCCGCCGCGGCGGCGAAGGCGCGCAGTGCGTCGGTGCCGTCCGGGGTGGCGCGTACGGCCGCGTAGAGCGGGTCCGCGGCGAGTTCGGCGGGGGAGAGGTTGCCCAGGTGCTGGTACACCCAGTACGACATCAGCCCGCTGAGCACCCGCTCCGGCCACCAGGCGGTCGCCCGCATCTCCGCCAGCCAGGCCGCGCTGGTGTTCCAGTCGTCTATGACGTCGTGGTCGTCGAATATGTGCAGGCTGGGGACGGTCGACAGGAGCCAGCGGATCTCGGGGTCGAGCCAGGACTCGTAGTACAGCCGGGTGTACTCCTCGTAGTCCGCGACCTGTGCGCCCGGAGCCTCCCGCAGGTCGCGGCGGGCGGCGAGCCAGGTGCGGGTCGCGCGCGAGAGGTGGTCCGCGTAGACCTGGTCGCCGAGCAGCAGCAGGAGGTCCGGCCGGACTTCCAGGGGATCGTGGGCCAGCCGGGCCGCGAGGGTGTCGAGGGCGTCGGCCCCGTGCGGTCCGCGCCGGTCGGCGGGTGGTGCCGCCTGCCGGCAGGAGCCGAAGGTGACGCGCAGTCCGGGTGAGGGCCGCCCGGGGCCGCCTCCGACGGCGGGCGTGCTGATCGTGCTCGGCGGGAAGCCGCCGCCCGCCGGCCAGACGGTGATCCCGTCGAGCAGCACCTCGTACGCCGTGGTCGTGCCCGGGGTCAGGCCGGTGACGGGCACCAACGCGTAGTGGTGGCCGGAGATCTGGAAGGTGCGGACGCTGCCGCCGGATCCGTCGGCGCACCGCACCTCGGCGGTGCACGGGCGGTCCGCCTCGACCCATATCGTGGCGGCGTCGCCCGTGTCCCAGTCGACGTGGCGCAGCAGTGGTCCCAGTCGCAGCCCGGCCATCCAAATCCCCCTCCTCGGAAGCCCTTCCGATCCCCTTTCGATCACGGTACGGGGCGGGGCGGGGGCCGGCCTCCCCCTCGCGGGGGATAGGGAGGGTGAAAACTCCGGTGACTTCCCGGAGGAGGGGCCGGGGTCAGCAGCCGTTCAGGATGTTCACCAGGGCGGTCTTCTCCCCGGAGTCCATGCTCAGGCCCCAGTACTGCTTCACCTGGACCCACATGCGTGCGTAAGTACAGCGGTACTCGGTGCGCGGCGGCAGCCACTTGCCGGGGTCGAGGTCGCCCTTGGCCTGGTTGACGTTGTCGGTGACCGCGATGAGCTGCGGCCGGGTCAGGTCGTTGGCGAACTGCTGGCGCTGCGTGGTGGTCCAGGAGTTGGCGCCCGAGCGCCAGGCCTCGGCGAGCGGGACCATGTGGTCGATGTCGATGTCCGAGGCGGCGGTCCAGGTGGCCCCGTCGTACTCCGAGTACCAGCTGCCGCTGACGGAGGCGCAGGAGGAGTCGGTCACGACGTTGACGCCGTCGCGCTTGAGGACCGTCTCGCGGGTGTTGCAGGTTCCGGAGACCGTGCTCCAGTGCGGGAACTGCGC
This sequence comes from Streptomyces sp. NPDC090077, assembly GCF_044747545.1. Taxonomy (NCBI): domain Bacteria; kingdom Bacillati; phylum Actinomycetota; class Actinomycetes; order Kitasatosporales; family Streptomycetaceae; genus Streptomyces; species Streptomyces sp. NPDC090077. The sequence continues at coordinate 252,022 of NZ_JBIVEG010000005.1, read as the reverse complement.
GCGGCTGTAGCCGGTGAGGGTGCCCTCGGCGGCGGGGGTGACCGTGGCCAGGTAGGAGCGGGCCGCGGCGGCGCTGATGGGGGTGGGCGGGGCGGCCAGGGCGGCCGGGGCGTTCACCAGCGAGGTGAGGGAGACGAGGGCGGCGGCGGACGCGAGGACGCCCGCCCGGCCGATGCGACGCGCGTAGACGGAGGGCGTGCGGGTGGATATGAGGGCCATGGAGGGCTCCCTGGTGCGGGGGGTGGTGGCCGTGCTGACCCCGGTGGGGCGCGGCCATGGTGTCGGCGCCAGATGTCGCTGGGACGGGCGCCAGGTGACAGATTGCCGACATGGGCACGTCACATCAAGCCAATCAATGGCCCGTAATCAAGGGGAAGTTGAGATTCCGGCCGCGGGGGTGGGGGCGGAGTGGGGTCAACCTCACATACCGGGTGCCTTCGCCCTGCCGGTGCCTTCGCGTACCCTGGAGGGAGCAGAAGGGGAGTAGCTCTTCGCCGGACCGTCGACATACTGCTGGGTCACCCAGCCGGCGCCCGGAGGCAGGCCGCGTGAGCGGTCGGCCAGCGAGACCTTCGGCCGCAGTGCCCTGTCCATGTGGCGCGGTGCGTGCGACGCATGCTGATGCGTGGCGCGTGACGTGTTCACGCCTTCCAGGGCGCCGCTGAGCCGAAGCGACCCCTGAAACACCCCAGGTCTCTCGGTCCGACGGCGTCCTGCCCTACCGACCGATCGAGGTTTCGCCCCGTGTTCAGCTTCACCGTCCTGGCGATCGCCTTCGGCGTCGTCTTCCTCGCCGAACTCCCCGACAAGACGGCCCTCGCGGGCCTGATGCTCGGCACCCGCTACCGCGCCTCCTACGTCTTCGCGGGCGTCGCCGCCGCCTTCGCCGTGCACGTCGCGCTCGCCATCGCGGCGGGCAGCGTGCTCACGCTGCTCCCGCACCGGCTCGTCCAGGCGGTCGTCGGGGTCCTCTTCCTCGCGGGCGCGGCCATGCTGCTCCTGAAGAAGAACGACGAGGACGAAGAGGTCAAGCCGCCCGCCGACCAGTCCTTCTGGAAGGTCTCGGGGGCCGGCTTCATGCTGATCCTCGTGGCCGAGTTCGGCGATCTGACCCAGATCATGACGGCGAACCTCGCCGCCCGGTACGACAATCCGCTCTCGGTCGGCCTCGGTGCGGTGCTGGCGCTCTGGGCGGTCGCGGGCATCGGCATCCTGGGCGGGCGCACGCTCATGAAGTACGTACCGCTGCGGCTCATCACCAAGATCGCGGCGGCCGTCATGGCCGCGCTGGCCGTCTTCTCGCTGTACGAGGCGATCGCGGGCTGACCGGGCCGGTCCCTGGCGGGGTGCCGGTTCCCTGGCGGGGTGCGGGTGCGGGTGCGGGTGCGGGTGGCCGGGCGGTGCGGGCGGGCCTGTCTGCGGGGCCGCCCGCACCGCCCGGTCGGCGGTTCGGTCCCGGAGCGGCGCCCGGTGCGGGGAGGCCCTGTCTTCGGCGTCGGCTGTGATCCGGTCCTCGCCGCGCCCCTGCGGTTCCTAGGCGGGCGGGGTGAGGGTGAGGTGGAGGGTGCCGTCGGCGGTGGGGGTGACGCGGACCGCGGTCAGGTCGGGGACGTGGGCCGTCGGGCCGTGGGCGGCGGCGCGGGGGCCTATGCCGATCACGCGCATGCCGGCCGCCAGGCCCGCGGCGATGCCGGCCCCGGAGTCCTCGAAGACCACGCAGTCGGCCGGGTCCACCCCGAGTTCGGCGGCGCCCTTGAGGAAGCCCTCGGGGTCGGGCTTGCTGGCCCCGACGGACTCGGCGGTGACCCGCACCCGCGGCATCGGGAGCGCGGCGGCCGTCATCCGGGCCTCGGCCAGAGCGGCGTCGGCCGAGGTGACCAGGGCGTGCGGCAGGCCCTGGATCGACGCCATGAACGCGGGGGCGCCCGGAACGGGCACCACGCCGTCGGTGTCGGCGGTCTCGCGGGCCAGCATCTCCGCGTTCTCGGCGTGATTGACCTCCACCGGGCGCTCCGGCAGCAGGATCGCCATCGTGGCGTAGCCCTGGCGGCCGTGGACCACCTTCAGGGCCTCCTGCGGATCCAGCCCGTGGGACACCGCCCACTCGCGCCAGCAGCGCTCGACCACCGCGTCGGAATTGACGATGGTCCCGTCCATGTCCAGGAGCAGTGCCCTGGCGGTGAAGACGGCGGGGGCGGTGGGCGTGGTGGTGCTGGCCGGCATCGGCGGGGCTCCAGACGGGCGGCAAAAGAGAACAAGCGGTTCCGTCCACCGGTCAGGGATTGCGGACGGAACCACTTTGTTTCTTCACGATACAAAACCCGTCGGGGTGCGCGCCACCGACGGCCGAGTGACTTATCCCTCCAGGGCGCGCCGGGTCGCCGGGCCGTAGACGCCGAATTCGTCGTCGTACACCTCGTACTCCATCTGGAAGTCCGCCACCGCCCGCTCCACGCCGCGGCCGTACCGGCCGTCGAACCTGCCCCGGTACATCCCGTGCTCCGACAGCAGCCGCTGGAGCTTCTCCACCTCGGGCCCCGAGTCGCCGGAACGCAGGGTCGCCGGCTTGGCGGGCTTCGCCGGAGAGGTGGGGCTCGGAGCGCGGGTCGTCCCCGACGCGGAGGGGGAGGGCGACGCCGAGCGGGACGCGCTCGCGGAGGCGGACGCGGACGCCGAGCGGGAGGCGCTCACCGACGGGGAGGACGAGGCCGATGCGGAGGAACTCGCCGTCGGGCCGGAAGGCGCCTCCGACGGGCCCGCCGGGGCGGACTCGGCCACGGGCGACGACGGCTTGGGGTCCACCAGCGCGGTGTCGCGCTCGTCGGACCCCGTGAACATCACCAGCGCCAGTGCCGCCGCGCCGACGACCACCGCCGCACCCGCCGCGGCCAGCAGCGGCAGCCGACGGGAGCGCGGAGGCTTGGCGGGGAGGTCGTCGGGCCACTGCAGGGGGACGGCCCGCAGCTGGACCGTCTGCTCCGCCGGCGCAACGGGTACGGGCGGCTCCGCCGGTTGTACGGGAGCGGCCCCGGGTATCCCGAAGGCCGGGGTGACGGGGTCCTGCGCCGGGACGGGCGCCAGCATGGCGGTCGGGGCCTCGTCGGCGCCGACGCCGTACGCGTGCGCCGCGGCGTCCGGGCCCGGAGCACCGGGACCACCCGGCTGCGCGGTAACCGCCTCGTCCGGGTGCGCAGGGACCCCGGCCGGGGTCGCCAGGGGTTCGGCCGGCTGCGCCGGGACCCCGGGCGGAGTCGCGACCGGGCCGGCCGGCTGCGCCGGGGCGCCGGGTTGCGGGTCCCAGGCTCCCGAATGCGCCACCGGGGCCTCCGGTACACCGCCTCCGGCCGTCGGCCCGGCCGGCGGGGGAGCGGGGGCATGGCCGGGGGCGGCGAAGGCTCCCGTCGGTGCAGCCGGGGCCGTGTGCGGCGGCGGGAGGGTGGGGAAGGGGGTGGTGGGGTCCGAGCCCGGCTGGGCCATCGCCCCCAGGACCGGCTGGGGCGGCGGCTGGCCCTGGTCGGCTTCCGGCATGGCCACGTACGGGCGAATGCGCAGCGGGTTGAAGCCCACCCCCCGCGCACATTCGCAGCCGACGCCCGTGGCGCCGCATTCCGGACAGCGCTCTGCGCTCACTGGTACCCCTCCCTGGACACTGCCAGCGATTATGCAGACCCCTCGGGCCCCACCCAACCCTTCCGAGAGGCCATAACCGGACACACCGCTCAGGATGGAGATGTTGATCCGGCCTGAGGAGGAGCCGATGGCTCAGGATGTGACCGCGTCGGCCGTGGACCCGAAGCCCGCCGCCGAGCACGCCTCGCGCGAGGTGCTCGTCTCGATCGGGGCCCTGCTGCTGGGCCTGTTGATCGCCGCACTCGACCAGACCATCGTCTCCACCGCCCTCCCCACGATCGTCAGCGAACTCGGCGGCATGGAGCACCTGTCCTGGGTGGTCACCGCCTACATGCTGGCCTCCACCGCCGCCACCCCCCTGTGGGGCAAACTCGGCGACCAGTACGGGCGCAAGAAGCTCTTCCAGGCCGCCATCGTCATCTTCCTGATCGGCTCCGCCCTCTGCGGCCTCGCCCAGAACATGCCCCAACTGATCGGCTACCGGGCCCTGCAGGGCCTCGGCGGCGGCGGACTGATGGTGCTGTCGATGGCGATCGTCGGCGACATCGTGCCGCCCCGCGAGCGCGGCAAGTACCAGGGGCTCTTCGGCGCGGTCTTCGGCGCGACCAGCGTCCTCGGGCCCCTGCTGGGCGGCCTCTTCGTCGACCACCTCTCCTGGCGCTGGGTCTTCTACATCAACCTCCCCATCGGTCTCGTCGCGCTCGTCGTCATCGCCGCCGCCCTGCACATCCCGGCCCGCTCCTCCCGGCACACCATCGACTACCTCGGCACCTTCCTCATCGCCTCCGTCGCCACCTGCCTCGTGCTCGTCGCCTCCCTCGGCGGCACCTGGGGCTGGGGATCCGCCCGGATCGTCGGGCTGGCGGTCCTCGGCGCCGTCCTCCTCGTCGCCTTCGTCCTCGTCGAGCGGCGGGCCGCCGAACCCGTCCTGCCGCTGGGGCTGTTCCGGATCCGCACCTTCACCCTCTGCTCGGTGATCAGCTTCGTCGTCGGCTTCGCGATGTTCGGCGCGATGGTCTACCTGCCGACCTTCCTCCAGGTCGTGCGGGGCGTCTCGCCGACCATGTCGGGCGTCCACATGCTGCCGATGGTGTTCGGCCTGCTGATCGCCTCCACCGCCTCGGGGCAGATCGTCAGCCGTACCGGCCGCTGGAAGGTGTTCCCGATCACCGGCACGGCCGTCACCGCCGTCGGCCTCCTGCTCCTGCACCAGCTGGAGCGCACCAGCTCCGACTGGGAGACGAGCGCCTACTTCTTCGTCTTCGGCACCGGCCTCGGACTGGTCATGCAGGTGCTCGTCCTCGTCGTGCAGAACTCGGTCAGCTACGCCGACCTCGGCGTCGCCACCTCGGGCGCCACCTTCTTCCGCTCCATCGGCGCCTCCTTCGGCGTCGCCATCTTCGGCACGGTCTTCACCAACCGGCTCGGCGACAAGCTGACCGCCACCCTCGCCGGGATCCCGCTGCCGCCCGCCGCGACGCCCGAACGGCTGGAGGCCGACCCCCGGGCCATCGGCGCGCTCCCGCCCGAAGTGCGCCTCAGGGTGCTGGACGCCTACTCCTCCGCCATCACCGACGTCTTCCTCTACGCGGTGCCCGTGGTCCTGGTCGCCTTCGTCGTCTCCTGGTTCCTGAAGGAGGACAAGCTCCGTGCGTCCGTCACCACGCCCGACGTCACGGAGACCCTCGCCTCCAACCCCGTGCACCGCTCCTCGCACGAGGAAGTGGCCCGCGCGCTCTCCGTGCTCGGCACCCGCGAGGGCCGCCGCCACGTCTACGAGAAGATCACCGCGAAGGCCGGCTACGACCTGCTGCCCGCCGCCAGCTGGATGCTGCTGCGGATCAACAAGTACGGCTCCGTCGAGCCGGCCGTGCTGGCCGAGCGCACCGCGATCCCGCTCAAGGTCGTCACGGACGCCGGACGCCAGATCGAGGAACGCGGGCTCGCCGCCCGGGACGGGCTCGACCTCGTCCTCACCGACCGGGGCAGGGAGGTGGCGGGCAGACTCGCGCAGGCGCGCCAGGATTCCCTGGCCGAACTGCTCGGCGACTGGTGGGGCCCGGACCGGCCCACCGACCTCATCAAGCTGGTCGAGGAACTCAACCGGGAGCTCTGCGGATCCGACTCCGAGGAGCCCTACGACACACCGGCCCGGAGGGACCACTCCGCCACCTAGGAGGCGGCCGCGGCGAGGCCGAGGTCCTTCTCGAACCAGTGCTGGGCGTACGGGCCGGAGTTGTACGCCGGTATCTCCCGGTACCCGTGGCGCGCGTACAGGGCGCGGGCCTCCACCAGGTCCGTACGGGTGTCCAGGCGCATCCGCGTGGCGCCCAGCCCGCGGGCGGCCTCCTCCAGCGCGGCCAGCAGCGCCGCCCCGCCGCCGGTGCCGCGGGCGCGCGGGTCCACGTACACGCGGGTGAGCTCGGCGGTGGCCGGGTCGAGCAGGCGTATGCCGCCGCACGCCAGCGGCCGCCCGTCGAGCCGGCCGACCACGAACTGGCCCGTCGGCGGTACGAGCCCGTCGGCCGGGTCGTCCAGCATCCCCTGGTCGATCTCGGCCTCGGTGGCGGAGCGCTCCCAGTACCGCCCGGCGACCTCCGCGTAGTAGGCGCGGCGCAGCGCCGTCGCATCCGGGGTGGCGAAGGCTTCCGCGACCACCTCCCACCTGGTGTTTCCGGGGGAGGCGGACTCTGTCGTGATGATCGGTTTGCTGTCCATGGCGTCATTGTGCAGCGGGCCCCGGAGCGCCCGCGTGGAATATCCACAGGCGCGGACCGATGATGAGGAAAGGCGTAAATCGCACAAACGGAGGGTGTGAACCGTCATGTCGGAGCATCCGGACTGTGCCCTGATCCGCCGCGGCTACGAGGCCTTCGGCAAGGGCGACATGGAGACCATGGGCACGCTGATGACGGCCGACGTCATCCACCACGTGCCCGGCAACAGCGTGCTCTCGGGGCACCACAAGGGCCGGGAAGCCGTCCTCGATCTCTACCGCCGCCTCGGGGAGGAGACCAACGGCACCTTCCGGGTCCGCCTGGAGAACGTCATGGTGGACGGCCGGGGCCACGCGATGTCCGTGCACGTCGCCCAGGGCGACCGCGGCGACCGCGGCATCGAGATCCACGAAGGGCTCTTCTTCACCATCGTCGGCGGCAAGATCACCGACATCGACCAGTGCACCCAGGACATCGACGAGAGCGACGCCTTCTGGGCGTGAGCCGCGAGCCGCGAGCCGCGAGCCGTGAGCCGCGAGGCGTGAGGCGTGAGGCGTGAGCCGTGAGGCGCGACGGCCGAGACCGCCCGACGCCCGAGCCCCGTGGCCGAGCCGGAGGGACCCGGGCGACGTCCGCCCCGGGTCCCTCCGCCGCACCCCGCGCCCTGCTCAGGCCTTCTTCGGCGCGGCCTGCTGCACGACCTCGAACGACCACACCTGCGACCCGGAAGCCGCCGGCTTCGGCCGCTCGCCACCGGCCCCGCCCGCGCCGCCGCCCTGGTGCGCCGCCTTCATCGGACCCTCCATCCACGCCTGGAAGTCCTCCTCCGACCGCCACCGGGTGTAGACGAGGTACTGGTCCGTGCCCTCGATCGGCCGCAGCAGCTCGAACCACTCGAACCCGTCCGAGTTCTCCACGGCGCCCGCCCGCGAGGCGAACCGCTGCTCCAGCAGCTCCCGCTGCTCGTCGGGGACGGTCAGCGCATTGATCTTCACGATGCTCATGCCCGCCATCCTAGGGATCCCGCCCGGGATATCGTCGTCCAGGCAGTCCAGGTAATGGAACGGGGCACGACGCGCGGCAGCCAGGCGAAGTGACCGTGGCGGTCGACGGGGCGGAGGGCGGCGGGGCGTGGCTGACGCGGCGGAGCACGGCGGGGCCGGTGGACATGCCGGGGGCATAGGCGGTGGCGGCGGGCTCGGGGCGCTGCGGGTCCTGCTGTGGGCGCTCGCCGCGGTGCTGGCCGCCAGACAGGCCGTCACGGTGCTGCGCGTGCCGCCCGGCGAGTGGCTCGGCGGCCTCGACCTCCCCGGCAGCCCGCCCGGACCGCTCTACGCCGGCGGGCCGTTCACCGGAACCCCCTTCGGCGGGCTCGTCCTCAAACCGCTGGCCGGGCTCGCCGCCCCCTCCCTGGAGGTGGCCTGGACCTGCGTGACGCTGCTCCTCGTCGCCGGCGTCGGCCTCGTTGCCGCGCGGGCGCTCCCCGACCCCGTGCCCCGGCGCACCGCGCTGCTCGCCGCGCCCGCGCTGGTCGCGCTGATGATGGTCTCCCTCCCCGTCCGCGAGGCCGCCTCCCCCGGACAGACCGCGGTCCTGCCCGTCCTGCTGGTGCTCCTCGCCGTGTTCCGGGTCCCCGGCGGGCGGCCCGCCGGCTTCCTCGTCGGCCTCGCCGCCGCCCTCCAGCCCGCACTGCTGCTCTTCGCCCCGCTGCTGTGGCTCACCGGGCGCCGCCCGGCCGCCCGGGCCGCCGCCGTGACCTTCGCCGGCGCCACCGCGCTGTCCTGGGCCTCGCTGCCGCGCGACTCGTGGACGTACTGGGTGGAGTACGTCGCCGGCACCGGCCTCGGCGCCGCCCCCGACGCCCTCGCCAACCAGTCCCTGCACGGCGCCCTGCTGCGCCTCGGCCTCGGCGGCCCCGGCGAGATCGCGCTCGCCCTCGCGCTGGCCGCCGCCGTCTCCTGGGCCGGCCTGCGCCGCGCGGTCCGCTACGCCCGCGACGGCCAGCTGCTGCTCGCCGTCGCCGTCACCGGCTGCGTCGCCGTCGCCGTGTCCCCGACGGGCTGGCGCCACCAACTGCTGTGGGTGCTCCTCGCCGTGGCCGGCAAGGTGGGCCGGCGCGCCGCCGACCGGCGGGTGTGGCCCGTCGCCGTCGTGCTGGCCACGAGCCTGCCGAGCGCCGTACTGCTGCCCAACCTGGCCGCACTGGCCCCCGTACGCGACAACGTGCTGCTCCTCACGGCCCTCGCTGCGGCCTGCGCCGTGCCGTTCCTGCCCCGCTCCTCCCCGTACTGGCGCACGCCCGTGCCCACCGCCCACGCGGAACCCGCCGACGCGCGCTGGTCCCGCGTGCCGCTGCTGCCGTTCTGGCGGCGCGTGACCTCGCGCCCCAACCTCCTGCTGGAACTGCTGCTGATACGGGTCGGCTACTCGATCTACTCGCACATCCGCGCCGCGGCCCCCGCGAGCCGCTCCGCCGCCGAGGGCAACGGCGGTCAGATCCTCGGCATCGAGCGGGCGCTCGGCATCGACATCGAGCACGCCGTCAACCGGGCCGTCGTGGACACGCCCTGGCTGGAGGCCTTCTTCAACTTCTACTACACCTCCTTCCACTTCGTGGTCCCGCTCGGCATCCTCGCCGTCCTGTACTCGCGCCGCCCCGGCGACTACCGCTGGGCACGCGCCTCCCTCGGGCTCGCCACCGTCCTGGCCCTGGCGGGCTTCTGGCTCTACCCGCTCGCGCCGCCGCGCCTCATGCCGGGCCTCGGCTTCACCGACACCGTGCACGGGGTCCAGGACCTGGCCAACCCCTCCTACGGGGCGATGACCGCGATCTCCAACCAGTACGCCGCGATGCCCTCGCTGCACTTCGGCTGGTCCCTGTGGTGCGGGGTCGTGATCGTGGTCCTCGCGCCCCGCCGCCGGCAGAAGCTGCTCGGCGTCCTGCACCCGCTGGTCACGGTGTGCGCGATCGTCGCCACCGCCAACCACTGGGTGCTGGACGCGGTCGGCGGCGCGGCCGTCGTCGCCGCCGGCTTCGGGCTGGTCCACGTACTGTCCGGGCCGCGCGGGCTGAAGGCGCCCCTCCCGGCCCAGCGCGGGCCGGGCGCGGAGGCCGCAGATCCGGTACGCGCCCCCGCGCGCTCGGGACGGCCGTAGCCCCCGGCCCGGGAGCCCGGAACCCTACGCACGCCCCCGCCGCAGCAGCGCGCGCAGCGGACCGGGGCTCTCGTACCCGACCCGGCGGGCGACCGCGGACAGCGGCAGCGCGGTGGTGCGCAGCAGGTGCTCGGCCTGCTCGACCCGCAGGTCCTGGACCAGCCGGACGGGGGTGCGGCCCAGGGTCCGGGCCATGGTGCGCTGGAGGGTGCGCTCGCTGACGCCGAGGTCGCGGGCCGCGTCGGCGATGGACAGCGGCTCCTCGATGCGGGCGCGCACCCACCGCTCGAAGGCGGCGACCAGCGGATCGTGCCGGGCCATGGCACTGGGGATCATGTACGCGGCCTGCGAGGCCCGGTCGTCGACCACCAGGTAGTGCCGCACCAGGTCCGCCAGGGCCGGGCTGCGCCCGGCGACGAGGGCGAGCGCCAGGTCGAGGTGGCTGAACGCGGCGCCGGCCGTGGTGACGCCGTCGGAGGCCGTCACCATCCGGGTCTCCTCCAGCACCACCCGCCGGTACCGCTCGCGGAACACCGGTGCGAGCCACCAGCTCGTCGTGGCCCGCAGCCCGTCCAGGACGCCCGACTCGGCGAGCAGGAAGGTGCCGGTACAGGAGGAGGCGAGCGGGGTGCGTCGCTCGCGGGCCTCCGCCAGCAGTCGGCGGGCCGGCCGCTGTCCGGGCGCGGCCACGGCCTCCAGCAGCGCGGCGGGGCGGCGCTCCATCAGGGCGGGCAGGACGAGCAGCCCGGCGTCCTCCGCCTCGCGGGCGGGCTCGGTGTCGATGCGGTGGCCGAGCCCGCTGCGGACGCGCCGGCGCACGCCGACCGTGCGGATGTCGAACGCGGGCGGGGCGGCTCCGGGGAGCTCCCGGCGTAGCGCGTTGGCGGTGTGCAGCACGTCCAGGACGGCGGAGATCCCGGAGTCGAAGACCCCGTCGAGGGCCAGTACGGCGACTTTCACCGGCCCAGGGTAGCGCCGGGGCCGGTCGGCGGGCCTGTCGGAATCGGTGCGGAAGGCGCCGGATCCGACACTCCCGGGCGCTCGCCGCCACCCCTAGGGTCGACGGCATGACCACGCATCACGTGACCGCCCCCGAGGGCCTGCGCAGCCGTACCCACACCTGGGAGCCGAGGCCCCCGATGACCCCGGAGATCCTGGGCATGAGCGGCCTGGAGGTGCTCCGGGCGGCGCTGAAGGGGACCCTGCCGGCCGCCTCGATCATGAGCACCCTGGGCTTCCGGCTCACCGAGGTCGAGGAGGGCTCCGTCGTCTTCGAGGGGGACCCCGGCGACCACCTGCTCAACCCCATGGGCACGGTCCACGGCGGCTTCCTCGCCACCCTGCTGGACTCGGCGCTCGGCTCGGCCGTGATGACCCGGCTCCCGGCGGGCACCGCCTACACCACCGTCCAGCTGGGCGTCCACATGATCCGCCCGGTCCTGGCGGACACCCCCGCGCTGCGCTGCGAGGGCACGGCCCTGCACGTCGGCCGCACCACGGCCACCGCCGAGGCCCGGGTGGTCGGCACGCACGACGGGAAGCTCTACGCGCACGGGACGACGACCTGCGCGATCCTGCGGCCCGCCTGACGGGGGGTACGCGGCCCGAACGGGGCCCGCAATGGCGAAGGAACGCCGGGGCATGGTGTCCCCGGCGCCCCTTCGGTGGATCGTCGCGTCCTGTCAGGATCGGCCAGGTCCCGGGATTCCGCCACTCGGGCGATCACCTGACCGGCGGACGGCAGGGGCCGGGGCGTGGGTGTGCGGCCCCTGCCGTCCTGGTGCACGGGCCGGCCGGGGCCGTCCCGCAGTCCTGGGGGAGCGTCAGCCCGTGCTGACCCGGAGCTCCTTGATGCCGTTGAGCCAGGCCGCGCGGAGCCGGCGCGGGCCGTCGGAGGCGGGGCGCAGGTCGGGCAGGGCGTCGGCCAGGGCGTTGAAGATCAGGTCGATCTCCAGGATGGCCAGGGACTTGCCGAGGCAGAAGTGCGGGCCCCCGCCGCCGAAGCCGAGGTGCGGGTTCGGGTCGCGGGTGATGTCGAAGACGTCGGGGTCCGCGAAGACCTCGGGGTCGTGGTTGGCGGAGGAGTAGAACAGGCCGACCCGGTCGCCGGCCTTGATCTTCTGCCCGCCCAGTTCGGTGTCCCGGGTGGCGGTGCGCTGGAAGGACACCACGGGGGTGGCCCAGCGGACGATCTCCTCCGCGGCGGTCGACGGCCGGGTCGCCTTGTAGAGCTCCCACTGTTCGGGGTGGGTGAGGAAGGCGTGCATGCCGTGGCTGATGGCGTTGCGGGTGGTCTCGTTGCCCGCGACGGCCAGCAGCAGGACGAAGAGGCCGAACTCGTCGGAGCGCAGGTTGCCCTCGCCCTCGGCCGCCACCAGCTGCGTGACGATGTCCTTGGCCGGGCACTCCTTGCGCTCGGCGGCGAGGTTCATCGCGTAGCCGATGAGCTCCACGGCCGCGTTGGAGCCGACCTCTTCGGTGATCGCGTACTCCGGGTCGTCGTACGCGATCATCTTGTTCGACCAGTCGAAGATGCGGGAGCGGTCCTCCTGCGGTACGCCGATCAGTTCGGCGATCGCCTGGAGCGGGAGTTCGCAGGCGACCTGCGTGACGAAGTCGAACGAGCCGTCCGCCGAGGCCTCCCGGGCCTCCTCCACGATCTTCCGGGCCCGGTCGCGCAGCGCCCGTTCCAGGCCGCGGATGGCGCGCGGGGTGAAGCCCCGCTGCACGATCTGGCGTACGCGGGTGTGCTCCGGCGGATCCATGTTCAGCATGATCAGGCGCTGGGCATCTATCTGTTCGCGCTGGATGTGCTCGTTGAAGCGGATGATCGCCGTGTTGGTGGTGGAGGAGAACAGCTCCGGGTGCGTGGAGACGTACTTGACGTCCGCGTGCCGGGTGACGGCCCAGTAGCCCTCGTCGTCGAACCCGGTGACGCCCCGCCGCTGCGGGCACCACCACACGGGGGCGGTCTGCCGCAGCTGAGCGAACTCCGGGAAGGGGACGCGGTCCTGGAGGATGTCGGGATCGGTGGCGTCGAAGCCTTCGGGCAGCGCGGGACAGGGCATCGGGCGACTCCAAGGTCTGACGAAGGTCTGACGGCCCATCAGATGTTGGCTTGAAGGTAGTAACGAGTTCTAGAAGTCACAAGGGCTCTCGCGTCAACTGTTGCGTGTGGAATCCGTGTAAGCCGCGTGCAAGACCCTTGCGTGCCGGGCGTCGAGGTCATAAGACTGCGGGGGAGAAGTAGAACGCGTACTAGTTCGCGCGGGGCAGTCGCCGGACGGCCCGCCACGCCGGCGCTGTGCAGAGTGTGCAGGAGAGGACGAGCTCATGGCCGCGGAACCCGTCATCGTCGAAGCCGTACGCACCCCCATCGGAAAGCGCGGGGGATCCCTGGCCAACCTCCATCCCGCCTACCTGCTCGGCGAGACCTACCGCGAGCTCCTGGCCCGTACCGGAATCCAGCCGGACTGCGTCGAGCAGATCGTCGGCGGCACCGTCACCCACGCCGGCGAGCAGTCCATGAACCCCGCCCGCAACGCCTGGCTCGCCATGGGACTCCCCTACGAGACCGCCGCGACCACCGTCGACTGCCAGTGCGGCAGCTCCCAGCAGGCCAACCACATGGTCGCCAACATGATCTCCGGCGGGGTCGTCGACATCGGCATCGCCTGCGGGGTCGAGGCCATGAGCCGGGTCCCGCTCGGCTCCGGCTCCAAGCACGGCCCCGGCAAGCCCTTCCCGGACGAGTGGAACGTCGACCTCCCGAACCAGTTCGAGGCCGCCGAGCGGATCGCCCGCCACCGGGGCCTGACCCGCGAGGACGTCGACCGGCTCGGCGTGCTCTCGCAGGAGCGGGCGGCCACCGCCTGGGCCGAGGAGCGCTTCAAGCGGGAGACCTTCGCCGTCCAGGTCCCGACGACGGAGGAGGAGCAGGCCGCCGGCCAGGGCATGTGGCGGCTGGTCGACCGGGACGAGGGGCTGCGCGACACCAGCATGGAGGGCCTGGCCCGGCTCAAGCCGGTCATGCCGACGGCCGTGCACACCGCCGGGAACTCCTCCCAGATATCCGACGGCGCCGCCGCCGTGATGTGGGCCTCGCGCAAGATGGCCCGCGCGCTCAAGCTCAAGCCGCGCGCCCGGATCGTCGCCCAGGCGCTCGTCGGCTCCGACCCGCACTTCCACCTGGACGGCCCGATCGACGCGACCCGGGCCGTGCTGGGCAAGGCGGGGATGTCCCTCAAGGACATCGACCTCGTCGAGATCAACGAGGCCTTCGCCTCCGTCGTCCTCAGCTGGGCGCAGGTGTTCGGTCAGGACCTGGAGAAGGTCAACGTGAACGGCGGCGGCATCGCCCTCGGCCATCCCGTCGGCGCCACCGGCGCCCGGCTGATCACCACCGCGCTGCACGAGCTGGAGCGGCGCGACAAGGAATTCGCGCTGATCACCATGTGCGCGGGCGGCGCGCTGGCGACCGGCACGATCATCCAGCGCCTGTGACGGGAGACCCGGGCGCCCACTGAACCCCGTGGGATGGGATGCGGAAGGCCCCGGTGGCCGGACCTGGGGAGGCCGGCCACCGGGGCCTTCACATGTACTGCGGTGCTGCTGTGGTGTGGTCCGCCGGTGGTTTAGTACCAGTGGTTGGCCTGCCAGAAGTTCCAGGCCTCGACCGGGCTGCCGTAGCGCTCGTTCATGTAGTCCAGGCCCCACTTGATCTGGGTGGCCGGATTGGTCTTCCAGTCCGAGCCCGCCGAGGACATCTTCGACGCGGGCAGGGCCTGGACCAGGCCGTAGGCGCCGGAGGAGGAGTTCGTGGCGGTGTAGTCCCAGCCGCTCTCGTGCGTGACGATCTTGTCGAAGGCGGCGAACTGGGCCGGGTCCTTGATCATCTGCTGGGCGATCGCCTTCGCGCCCGTCGGAGCGGCCTGCGCCGGAACGGCGGCGAGCACGGAACCCGCAACACCCAGAGCGAGGACGGAACCGGCGAGAGCCTTCTTCGAAGCGGCGATGCGGCGGATGACGGCGTTGGACACGGAGGAACCTTCCGACGGGAACAAGGACGGCCGCCGCATGCCGAAGACATGCGTGAACCACTCACACAGGTGGAGAGGGGATCGACCGGCGGGGGACTCGAAGCCCCGGCCGCCTCGGCGACATCACCAGTTAGCCAGGCCGTCGCCGCCCTGGCAAAGCCCCCCACCTACTAGCCTCCCTCGCAGACCCGGACCGAGGTCCCGGCCCGGAAGCGGTGCGCGGGCGGGCCGGCCGGTCTACTAACCGGGGCCGGATGTGACCTGGGTCCTGTGGGCCGCCTCACCGCCCCACCCCCCGAAACTCACCCCCCGTAACCGGACGGACCCGCCGGGGTGGGTGGCCCGGGTCACTTCCGGCCCCCGAATCGAAGGAGACCGGCGCGTCGAACGCGGCTTTCCGAGTCGCCCGCCGCAGCGCCCGCAGCAGTGTGCCCCCGAGTGTGAGCGTCAGGACGACCGTCAGCGCGGCCCGACCCAGGTCCCAGCCCACCGAGGTCGCCAGGCAGTACGCGACGAAGCGCGCCAGGTTCTGCGGCACCGGGTCGCCGGGGTGGAAGGAGACGCCCTGCCCCATGCCCTGCAGGATCACCCAGCCCTGGAGGTTCATGACCGTGCCGTACGCGAAGGAGCCCAGGAACCCGTACGCGGCGAGCATCGCCAGCTCGGCCCGCCCCCGGATCCTCTCCGGCCCGGGCAGCAGCCCGGCGCCCAGCGAGAACCAGCCCAGCGCCAGCATCTGGAACGGCATCCACGGCCCGACCCCGCCCGTGAGCAGCGCGGACGCGAACATCGTGACGGAGCCGAGGACGAAGCCGAAGCCGGGACCCAGGACGCGGCCGCTCAGCACCATCAGGAAGAACATGGGCTCCAGCCCGGCCGTGCCCGCGCCCAGCGGACGCAGCGCCGCCCCCACCGCGGCGAGCACCCCGAGCATTGCGACGGCCTTGGAGTCCATGCCGCTGTCGGCGATGGTCGCGATGACCACGGCGACGAGGAGGGGGAGCAGCGCGGCGAAGAGCCACGGGGCGTCCTGGGAGTGGGCCAGGCCGGACTGGCGGTCGGCGAGCAGCGGCCAGCCGAAGGCGGCGATGCCGATGAGGGTGACCAGCACCAGGGCCGCGGCGGCGCGGGGGCCGACGCGGACCGGACGGGCGGGGCGGGCGGCGCGGGTGGCGTGGGTGGTGTGGGGGGTCACGGGGCGGCCTCCAGGGCGGCGGCGACCTGGGACACGGTGAGCCAGTGGCCCGGGGCCAGGATCTTCGCCACCTGGGGCGCGAAGGCGGGGGAGGAGACGACGACCTCGGCCGTCGGACCGTCCGCGACGACCTCCCCGCCCGCCAGGATGACCACCCGGTGGGCCAGCTCGGCGGCGAGCTCCACGTCGTGGGTGGCGAGGACGATGGCGTGGCCGTCGGCGGCGAGGGCGCGCAGGGTTTCGACGAGGCGGGCCTTGGCGGCGTAGTCCAGACCGCGGGTCGGCTCGTCGAGGAGGAGCAGGGCGGGGCGGGCGGTCAGCACCAGGGCGAGGGCGAGCGTGAGGCGCTGGCCCTCGGACAGGTCCCGGGGGTGGGTGTCGTCCGGCACGCCGGGCAGCAGGCTCCCGACCAGGGCGCGGCACGTCCCCGGGTCCGCCCCGGCGTCGGCATCGGCCGCGGCGCACTCGGCGGCGACGGTGTCGGCGTAGAGGAGGTCGCGGGGCTCCTGCGGCACCAGGCCGACCCGGCGGACCATCTCCGGGGGCGGGGTGCGGTGCGGGGTGAGGCCGCCGACGGTCACCTGCCCGGTGGAGGGGGCCAGGGTGCCGGTGAGGGCGGCGAGCAGGGTGGACTTGCCGGCGCCGTTGCGGCCCATGAGGGCCACGGTCTCGCCGGGGGCCACCTGGAGGGTGACGTCGTGGAGGACCTCGGCGCGGCCGCGGCGTATGCCGAGGTTCCTGGCGGAGGCGGAGGGGGCGGCGGGGGCGGGGGCCGGGCTGTCGGCCGGGCCGGTGGTCCCGGCACCCTGCGGTGCCGGACGGCGTGCGGCCAGGCGCCGGAGCAGGGCGCGGGGGCCGGTGGCCGGGGCGGGCGGTGCCGGTGCGGGGGCCGGTGCGGGGGCTGTCGGGGCCGCTGCGCGGGGCTGGTCCCCTACCCGCCCTTCCACCGTTCCCCGGGCTGCGCCCGGACCCCTTGCGGGGGCTCCGCCCCCGCACCCCCGCGCCTCAAACGCCGGCGGGGCTGGATGTGCCGAGGGGGCCGGCGGGGCTGGATGTGCCGAGGGGGCCGACGGGGCTGGATGTGCCGAGAGGGCCGGCGGGGCTGGGTACTCGCCCGTCGGTGGCTCCGGGGGCAGGGTGGACAGGCGGGACCTCAGGGGAGCGGACCGGCGGCGGGCGTCGCGGACCGAGAGGGGGAGCGGGGTCCAGCCCGCCAGGCGGCCCAGGGAGACCACCGGGGGGTGGACCGGGGAGACGGCCATGATCTCGGACGGGGTGCCCAGGACCGGGGGCTCGCCCGGGGACGGGAGCAGCAGCACGCGGTCGGCGTACTGCACCACCCGTTCCAGGCGGTGCTCCGCCATCAGCACCGTCGTGCCCAGGTCGTGGACCAGGCGCTGCAGCACCGCCAGGACCTCCTCCGCCGCCGCCGGGTCCAGCGCCGAGGTCGGCTCGTCCAGGACCAGGACCCGGGGGTGCGTCGTCAGGACCGAGCCGATCGCCACCCGCTGCTGCTGGCCGCCCGACAGGGAGGCGATCGGGCGGTCGCGGAGCTCGTTCAGCCCGAGCAGGTCCAGGGTCTCCTCCACCCGGCGCCGCATCACCGCCGGCGCCAGGCCCAGGGACTCCATCCCGTACGCCAGCTCGTCCTCCACCACGTCCGTCACGAAGTGCGCGAGCGGGTCCTGCCCCACCGTGCCCACCACGTCCGACAGCTCGCGCGGCATGTGCGTACGGGTGTCCCGGCCCGCCACCGTCACCCGCCCGCGCAGCGTGCCGCCCGTGAAGTGCGGGACCAGCCCGGAAACCGCCCCCAGCAGGGTCGACTTGCCGACCCCCGACGGGCCGACGAGGAGGGTCAGCTCCCCTTCCGGGAGGGTGAAGTCCGCGTCCCGGAGCGAGGGCCGCGCGGCACCGTCGTACGTGACCGACACCTGCTCGAAGCGGATCAACGGGAGGACTCCTCGGAAGGTACGGGGGCCACGAAGGCCGGAAGCAGGCCGATCAGGATCGCCGCCGCGGGCCACAGCGGCAGCGTGGGCGCGACCAGCGGGACCACGCCCGGCCGCAGCCCCTCCGGGTCCACCGAGGCCGCGTGGATCATCAGGGCCGCGACCGCCGCCCCCGAACCGGTGACCAGCCAGGCCCGCACCCCCCACCGGTCCGGCCGGTAACGGGTACGGATGCTGCGCCGCCCGCCGAGCCGCAGCCCGGCCAGGGCCAGCACGAGCCCGATGCCGAGCACGGGCAGCCCGTACACGGCACCCTCCGCCGCGAGCAGCCCGTACGTACCGGCGCACATGCCGAGCAGCCCGCCGAGGGTGAGGACGTTGGTGGTGTGCCGCACGGCCGGCGGCACCTGCGCCGTGCGCCCGTACCCGCGCGCGTCCATCGACGCGGCGACGGCGACGGAACGCTCCAGGGCGCCCTCCAGCACCGGAAGCCCGATCTGGAGGACGGCCTTGACCCCTCCCGTGGGACGCCCGCGCAGCCGGCGGGCGGTCCGCAGCCGGGCCACGTCGGCGACCATGTTCGGCGCGAACGTCATGGCGACGACCACCGCCACGCCCGCCTCGTACAGGGCGGCCGGCAGCGACTTCAGCAGCCGCGCCGGATTGGCCAGCGCGTTCGCCGCGCCCACGCAGATCAGCAGGGTCGCCAGCTTCGCGCCGTCGTAGAAGGCGAAGACCAGCTGCTCGGCGGTGACCCGGCCGCCGAACCGGATGCCCTGCGCCCACGCGGGGAGCGGGACCTCGGGCAGCGTGAAGAGGGTGTGCGTGCCGGGGATCGGGGAGCCCAGCAGCATCGAGAACACCAGCCGCAGCCCGATGACGAAGAGGCCGAGCTTGACGAAGGCCCCGTAGGAACGCGCCCACGGCGCCTCCGTCCGGCGCGCCGCCACCACGTACCCGGCGACGCCGACGATCAGCCCGAGCAGCAGCGGATTGGTGGTCCGGGAGGCGGCGGTGGCCAGCCCGAGGGCCCACAGCCACCAGGCCCCCGCGTGCAGGGCGTTCCCGCGCCGTGCGACGGGGGCCCGCCAGCGCCCCTCCCTCATCGCCTGCGGCGGCGGGACTGCCAGACGGCGGCGGCGCCCAGGGCGAGGACCGCGGCGACGCCCAGGTACAGGCCGGCCGAGGGGCCGCCGCCCGAGGAGTCCTCCGAAGCAGCGGCTGCGGACGCGGAGGCGGAAGCCGGTGCGGGAGCCGATGGCTTCGGCTGCTCCGCGTCCTGGATCGGCTCGCCGCAGCCCGTCCTCGGGTAGCCGGAGATCCCGCACAGCAGCGCCGCCCCGTTGTAGCGCAGCGGCTTCGCCACCTCGGCCAGCGCCTCGGCCGCGGTGGCCCCGGGCGCCAGCTGCGCGCAGGCCGTGCGCGGGGTGCCCTGCGGCGGGGTCTCCCCGGCGGGGGCGTCCTCGGGCACGCCGAAGTCGATGACCAGCGCCACCCGCTTCCTGCCCTCCGCCGGGGCGGTGTTCCCGCACACGGCCTCGAAGTCGGCGGCCGCGCGCGGCTGGGCCGCCTCGGCGGCGGCGTCCTTGCTCACGGAGAAGCGGAAGCCGAGCGTGGCGCCGTCCGCGGGGCGGGCCGTCGAGGGGCCCTGGGTGGCGTACGCCCAGCGGCCGCCCGCACCGTCCCAGAACGACCAGTAGCGGTAGCCCGCCGCCAGGGCCGGGGACGCCGCGAGCAGGGTCAGCAGCAGGCCGAGTACGGCCAGGACGCCGGTGAGCGCCCCGGCCGGGGTGCGGGTCCGGCGGCGGGTCACAGCTGGTTCTTCTTGCGCCGGCCGCTCAGCAGGATGCCGATGCCCATGCCGGCGGCGGCGCCCGCGCCGACGATCCACCAGATGTTCTGGTTGCCGGAGCCCGGCTTCTCCTCGCCCTCCACCTTCTGCGGCTCGGTGTCGGGCGCGGCCGGGGCCGGGCCCGTGGCGTTCAGGGCCGCCACCAGGTCGACGCCGCCGAAGGCCTTCGGGTCGGTGCCCGTCGCGTGGGCGGTCAGGACCAGGGTGGCCAGGGCGGCCGGGTTGCGGTTGGCCCAGGCGGTGGAGTTCTTCTGCAGCCAGTCCAGGGCGCCCGCGGCCGCCTGCCGGTGCCCGGCCGCGGCCAGGGCGATCACGGCGTCGGCCGTGTTGCCGGTGTCGGCGGTGGGCTGGTCGGCGCCCGGGGTGACGGCCGTCAGGTGGCCGTCCTTCTTCAGGGCCTCGGCCAGGTAGCCGGCCGCGCCCTGGGCCGCGCCCGCCGGGTCGGCGGAGCCGGCCGGGCAGGCCAGCGCGGCGGCCGGGGTGTCCGTGCCGGCCGGGTCGACGACGATGCCCTTGCCCAGGCCGGCCAGGGCGGCGGCGGCCGTGGCGTCGGCGTTCGCGGCGAGCTTGCCGTCGGCCGGCTGGTACCCGAAGGCGCCCCGGTCGGAGACCGGCTCGGCGGAGCAGCCGAGCTGGAAGGAGAGCAGGCCGTCGTACGCGGACTTGCCCGCCTTCGACTTGACCTCGGCGGGCTTCTCGCCGGCCGTGGCCAGCGCGCTGATCACGATGGAGGTGGAGCTGCCCTCGCTGGGGGAGCCCGGCACGTAGGCCCAGCCGCCGTCCTCGTTCTGTACGGACTTCAGCCAGTCCGTGGCCTTCTTGACCTGCGCGTCCTTGCCGCCGAGGGCCTTCATGGCCTGCACGGCGACCGCGGTCGCGTTGGTGTCGTACGTCGTCTTGTCGTCGCAGGCCGCGCCCGCGTCCGCGCGGAAGGAGGCGAAGCCGCCGGTGGCGCACTGCTGGCCGGTGAGCCAGTCGACGGCCTGCGGGGCGGGCTTCAGGCCCACCGTGCGCTGGGCGAGCAGGGCGAGGGACTGCCGCCACACGCCGTCGTACGTCGGGTCGGCCTTGCCGAACAGGCCCGACGGGACGACCGGCGGCGCGGAGGGCGCCGGCGTGTCGGCGAGGGCGGCGGGGGCGGCACCCACGCAGAGCACGGCGGATGCGGCGAGCGCGGCGGCGCTGCGGCGGACGTTCATGACGGGGCGGGTGCCTCTCGTACGGGGGGCGGGAGACAGGCACGCGCAGGCACCGGGCTCCGGCTCCGTTTACCTCGACGGTGCCGGCCGCCGGAGGACCCGGCGGCACGAGCCGCGCACCTCCGGTACGGGGCATTCCGGCTACCGCCCCGCGGACGGCGGGCCGGGTCACGGTTGCGGGTCAGCGCCGGATTCGCACCGGCTTCCCCCCATACGGATGTGTGGACGACGGGCTCACTCTACCGGCCCGTAGCTCCCGGACCCGGTGGGGCGGGGGCCCGTGCGGGCAGCCCGCAGCCGTGCCGGGCGGGGCCTACAGCGCCCGGTACGCCACCGGGTCCGTGCCCGGGACCGCCTCCGCCCGGCCCTGCTTCACCAGCCGCCGCAGATGGGCTTCCGCTTCCGAGACGGCGATGTTCCGCGACCCGTACGGGATCTGCTCCCAGGGCCGGTTCCACTCCATCCGCTCCGCGAGCATCCAGGGGGTCAGGGGCTCGGCCAGCAGCCGCCACAGGCCGGTCAGCCGCTCCTCGTGGTGCTCCAGCAGCTCCCGGACGCGGGCGGGGGCGTCGGTGAAGGCGTGCTGGTGGGCCGGGAGCACCTCGGCGGGCGCCAGGCGGCCGATGCGTTCGAGGGAGTCGAGGTAGTCGCCGAGGGGGTCGGTGACGCGGGTGTCCTCCGGGGCCTCGTACAGCCCGATGTGCGGGGAGATCCCGGGCAGCAGGTGGTCGCCGGAGAAGAGGCGGCCGTTGCCGGGGAGGTTCGCCGGGTGCCGTTCCTCCAGGTGCAGGCAGACGTGGCCGGGGGTGTGGCCCGGGGTCCAGATCGCGCGCAGCCGGCGCCCGGCGAGGGGCAGCAGCTCGCCGGGCACGATCTCCCGGTCGGGCACGGCGGCACTGAGCCCGGGCAGGGTCCGGACGCGGCCGCTCTCCCGGGCCGCGCGCAGCGGGGCGACGTGCTCCTCGGGGGCACCGGCGGCGGCCAGCTTCCCGCTCATGTAGTCGAACCAGACGCCGGGCTCGGCGGAGCGGGTCCGCAGGACGACCTCGGTGTCGGCGGCGTGCATCGCGATCCACGCACCCGAGGCCTCCCGCACCTGCCCGGACAGGCCGTGGTGGTCGGGGTGGTGGTGGGTGATGACGACCCCGTGCACGTCGGCGACGGAGATGCCGAGCGCGCCGAGCCCTGCGGTGAGGGCGTCCCAGGAGGCGGGGTCGTCCCAGCCGGTGTCGATCAGGACGGGCCCGCGGTCGGTGTCGAGGACGTGGACGAGGGTGTGGCCGAGGGGGTTGTCGGGGATCGGGACGTGGAGGGCGTGGACGCCGCCGCCGTGGTCGGTGACCTGTGGCATGACCTCTGACATGAGTGCTCCCTGGCTGGGTGGTTCGGTCGGCTGGTCGGCTGGTCGGCTGGTCGGCTGGTCCGCTGGTCCGCTGGTCCGCTGGTCCGCTGGTCGGCTTCGACGAGAACGCGTTTCAGTAGTAGCCCAAGTCGACCGTTTCCCAAAAGGCCTGACCGTTCATCGGATCATCCGGAGCCCTGCTCCGACCGTGGACTCCTGGAACTAGAACTGGTATCAGTTCTGCGGACATCGGTGAGATCGTGGCAGCCAGCCCTGGAGGCATCGGACATGACCGAGCTCGTGGAACACGGCCAACTGTTCATCGGCGGGGAATGGACCGATCCGCTGGGCACCGGCACCATCCGCATCGTCTCCCCCCACACCGAACAGGTCATCGGCAGCGTCCCGCACGCCTGCGAAGCCGATGTGGACCGCGCCGTGGCCGTCGCCCGCAAGGCCTTCGACGAGGGCCCCTGGCCCCGCCTCGCGCTGGAGGAACGGATCGCCGTCGTCTCCCGCATCAAGGACGCCATCGCCGTCCGGCACGAGGAGATCGCCCGCTCCATCAGCTCCCAGAACGGCTCCCCGTACTCCTGGAGCGTCCTCGCCCAGGCCCTCGGCGCGATGATGGTCTACGACTCCGCCATCAAGGTCGCCGCCGCATACCCCTACGAGGAGCGCCGCCAGGGCGCGCTAGGCCCGATCCTCGTACGCCGCGAGCCGGTCGGGGTCGTCGCCGCCGTCATCCCGTGGAACGTCCCCCAGTTCGTGGCCGCGGCGAAGCTCGCGCCCGCGCTGCTCACCGGCTCCTCGGTCATCCTCAAGCCGTCGCCCGAGGCCCCGCTGGACTCCTTCATCCTGGCGGACATCGCACGCGAGGCCGGGCTGCCGGAGGGCGTGCTGTCCGTCCTGCCCGCCGACCGGGAGGTCAGCGAGTACCTGGTGGGGCACCCCGGCGTCGACAAGGTCGCCTTCACCGGCTCCGTCGCCGCCGGCAAGCGGGTCATGGAGGTCGCCGCCCGCAACCTGACCCGGGTCACCCTCGAACTCGGCGGCAAGTCCGCCGCCGTGATCCTGCCGGACGCGGACCTGGCGAGCACCGTCGCCGGGATCGTCCCGGCGGCCTGGATGAACAACGGCCAGGCGTGCGTGGCGCAGACCCGGATCCTCGCCCCGCGCAGCCGGTACGAGGAGGTGGCCGAGGCCCTCGCGGCGGCGGCCGGCGCCCTCGTCGTCGGCGACCCCCTCGACCCTGCGACGCAGCTCGGCCCGCTCGTCGCGAAGCGGCAGCAGCAGCGCTCGCTGGACTACATCCGGCTCGGCCAGGAGGAGGGCGCGAAGGTCCTGGCGGGCGGCGGCCGCCCGGCGGGCCTGGAGCGGGGCTGGTACGTGGAACCCACCCTCTTCGGGGACGTCGACAACTCGATGCGGATCGCCCGCGAGGAGATCTTCGGCCCGGTCGTGTGCCTGATCCCCTACGGGGACGAGGCCGAGGCGGTACGGGTGGCCAACGACTCGGAGTTCGGCCTGAGCGGCAGCGTCTGGACGGCCGACGTGGAGCACGGCATCGACTTCGCGCGGAGCGTGCGCACCGGCACCTTCAACGTGAACACCTTCAGCCTGGACATGCTGGGACCGTTCGGCGGCTACAAGAACAGCGGCGTGGGACGGGAGTTCGGCCCGGAGGGACTGGGCGAGTACCTGGAGCACAAGATGATCCACCTCCCGGCGGGTGCGTGATGGGGGACCGGGGGGACCGGAGAGACCGGGGAGACCGCTGGCAGGTCGAGGTCGACCGGGGGGTCTGCATCGGCTCGGGCATGTGCGTCACCCACGCCCCCGACGCCTTCACCCTCGACTCGGCCCGCCAGTCCCACCCCCGCTCCACGGAGACGGACGCCAACGAACCGACCCTCACGGCTGCGGAGGGCTGCCCGGTGGAGGCCATTTTCATCACCCTGTCGGGGACGGGAGAGGCGGTGTTCCCGCCGGAGGAGTGAGGGTGGGGGCGGGGTCGGGGGTGGGCGGTATCCCCTTGGGCAGCGTCAGAGAAGGTTTGGGGGTTTCCCGGCAGTCCATCGTCCTTCCGTGTCGGGCCGGCCTGTCAAGGGCGCTCCCTGCGGTCGCGTCGCTGCGCGATGTCGCTTCGCTCCACCCTTGACAGACCGACCCGCCCCGGAAAGCCGAAAGACTGCCGGGAAGCCCCCAAAAGAACGGTCACGGGGCAGAAGGAACAGGGACGGGCCCGTCAGTGACGAGACGACGGGCCGGGCGCCGGTACCCCCACAAAAGGCTGACCAACACCCCTGCGGAGCACCCACACGCGTCAGATCGCTACGCGCTCCTCCCGTCTCAGCGTCCGACGACCGCCCGGGGCTGGTACCTGCACCAAAAGTCGATCAGAGCAGGCCAGGGATCCGACAGGCGCGACAGATCGCTACGCGCTCCCCTTTCCTCGGCGACTGACCGACGTCCTGGGCTGGTTTCACGCCTGTGTCAGCGCTTCGAGGGCTTCGCGGGCGGAGAAGGACTCGAAGAGGTGGAGGGTCGGGCCCTGGGCGGAGGCCAGGACGGCGTAGTGCTCCGGAATGAGGGAGAGGTCGCCCCACGGCTCCTCGGTGTGTGCGCGGGTCAGGAGCCGGCCGGACGCGTGCCGGATCCAGGGGACCACCAGGAAGCCCGCCAGCTCCGGGAGGGCGGGCAGGGGGGTCGTGGTGGGGCGTTCGACCAGCTCGACCGCGCTGGGGTTGCCATCGCCAGGGCAGGCGAGGAGGCGGGAGGCTACGTCCCGCCGCACACCCCAGCTCTCCGCTATGACGGAGATCTCCGCCCGGACGGTCTCGTTGATGGCCACCCGGTGTTCCAGCAGGCCGCTGACCAGGAGGTCGAGTCCGGCCTCCTGCTCACCGATGTCCCAGCACACCTGGACCTCGTGCCCCTCGCTGTCGGGCAGGAGGCTGACGAAACGGTTCCATACATCGGCTTCGGCGATCATCCGGAGAGGCTACTTCCATTTTCTCACCTGAGAGACTGCGGGCCTGTCTATCAAGGGAGTTGTGATGCAGGTAGCCGTCGTCACCTTCGACGGGTTCAACGAACTCGACAGCTTCATCGCCTCCGCACTGATCAGCAAGTCCGGCCTCAAGGCCTACATCACGACGCCCACCCCCGTGGTGACCTCGATGAACGGCGTCGAGGTGACCGGCCAGCGGTCGATGGACTTCGTGACCGAGGCCGACGTCGTACTGATCGGCAGCGGAGTGAAGACGCGCGACGTGGTCGCGGACGACCGGCTGCTCTCCATGCTGCCGCTCGACCCTTCCCGACAGCTGATCGGTTCGCAGTGCTCCGGCGCGCTGGTCCTCGCGAAGCTCGGCCTGCTGGGGGACATGCCCGCTTGTACCGACATGACGAGCCGCCCGTTCGTCGAGGCGGAGGGCGTCACCGTCCTGGACGCCCCCTTCCGCTCCGAAGGGAACATCGCCACCGCCGGTGGCTGCCTGGCCTCCCAGTACCTCGCCACCTGGGTGATCACCCGCACCCTCGGCGAGGAGGCCGCGCGCGCCGTCATCGACTACGCCGGACCGGTCGGTGAGAAGCTCGAAACCGTCGAGCGCTCCCTCCGTGCCGTCCGCCTCGGTGAGGCCGCGATGACCTCCTGAGCACCCAGGACGTCGGTCAGGCGCTGAGGAATGGGGAGCGCGTAGCGATCTGTCGCGCCTGTCGGATCCCTGGCCTGCTCTGATCGACTTTTGGTGCAGGTATCAGCCCAGGGCGGTCGTCGGACGCTGAGACGGGAGGAGCGCGTAGCGATCTGCTGCGTCTGGGTGCTCCGCAGGGGGTATTTGGTCGGCTTTTTGTGCGGGTGCCGGCCCCCGGCCCGTCGTCTCGTCACTGACGGGCCCGTCCCTGTTCCTTCTCCCCGTGACCGTTCTTTTGGGGGCTTCCCGGCAGTCTTTCGGCTTTCCGGGGCGGGTCGGTCGGTCAAGGGTCGCCGAAGGCGATCGCGAAGCGACGCGACCGAAGGGAGCGCCCTTGAGGGACCGGCCCGACACGGAAGGACGATGGACTGCCGGGAAACCCCCAAACCTTCTCTGACGCTGCCCGAGGGGATACCGCCCCCACCCCGCCCCGCCGAGATCAGGCCTTTCGGGACCCCGTCCCCGCCCCCGCCCCCGTCAGGTCGATCAGGCGGCACACCGTCTCGATGTCGATCTTGACCTGGGCGATGGACGCCCGTCCCGAGAGCCAGGTGATCAGGGCCGAGTGCCAGGTGTGCTCGATGACCCGGACCGCCGAGAGCTGTTCCGCCGTCGGCGGGGCGTCGAGGCCCATGGCGTCCAGGATGATCGCGGTCGTCAGCCGCGAGACCGTGTCCACCTCGGGGGACACGCTCCGGTCCGCGAAGGTCAGGGCGCGCACCATGGCGTCCGCGAGGTGCGGCTCGCGCTGGAGGGCGCGGAAGGCGCGCATCAGGGTTTCCGCGACGCGGGCCGCCGGCTCGTCGCCCGCCGGGGGGCGCTTGCGCAGGGTCGTGTGCATGTGCTGGAGCTGGTCCTGCATGGTGGCGACCAGCAGGTGCACCTTGGACGGGAAGTAGCGGTACAGGGTGCCCAGCGCGACGTTCGACGACTCGGCGACCTCCCGCATCTGCACGGCGTCGAAGCCGCCCCGGCTGGCCAGCTGTGCGCTCGCGTGCAGGATCCGACGGCGGCGCGCCTCCTGGCGTTCCGTCAGGGGAGGCGTCACGGTCTTCGCTTCCGCTGTCATGTGTCCCGTTCCTGGCGTTCCGTGTCGTTGCGGCGGCTGATTCCGGGATGGTCCGGGGGTCAGCATGTCAGGCGTCCGAGCCGTGGCGCGAATCACCCGCTCCGCCTCTTACGGTGTGGTTTCCGGCCGGTAGATTCAATGGTCTTCAGAGGATCAACTCTGAAACTTGTTCTACATTATCCGAGCGGTTACGCTCCGGCGAAAGTGCAGTGAGAAGGGGGCCGAGAGTGACCGCAGAGGCCATGGTGGCGAGCCCTTTCACGGGTTCCGCCGCCGACGGCGACCGGCCGTTGCGCATCGCACTCCTCACCTATAAGGGGAACCCGTTCTGTGGCGGCCAGGGCGTCTACGTCCGCCACCTCTCGCGGGAGCTGGTGAAGCTCGGGCACTCCGTCGAGGTCATCGGCGCGCAGCCCTATCCGGTGCTCGACACCGGCGCCACGCTCACCGAGCTGCCGAGCCTGGACCTCTACCGCAGCCCCGACCCGTTCCGCACCCCGAAGCGCGACGAGTACCGGGACTGGATCGACGCCCTGGAAGTCGCGACGATGTGGACCGGCGGCTTTCCCGAGCCGCTGACGTTCTCGCTGCGCGCCCGGCGCCATCTCCTGTCCCGCGCGGGTGATTTCGACGTCATCCACGACAACCAGACCCTCGGCTACGGGCTGTTGGGCGACCTCGGCGCGCCCCTGGTGACCACCATCCACCACCCCATCACCGTCGACCGCAAGCTCGACCTCGCCGCCGCGAAGGACCGCAAGAAGCGCGCCTCCGTGCGGCGTTGGTACGCGTTCACGCGCATGCAGGGCCGGGTCGCCCGCCGGCTGCCCTCCGTGCTGACGGTCTCCGGCTCCTCCCAGCAGGAGATCGCCGAGCACCTCGGCGTGCGCGACGACCGCATCCACGTCGTGCACATCGGCGCGGACACCGACCTCTGGTCGCCGGACCCGTCCGTCGCGGAGGTCCCCGGGCGGATCGTGACGACCTCCAGCGCCGACGTCCCGCTCAAGGGGCTCGTCCACCTCGTCGAGGCCCTCGCCAAGCTCCGTACCGAGCAGCCCGACGCCCACCTCGTCGTCGTCGGCAAGCGCGCCGAGAGCGGGCCGGTCGCCCGCGCGATCGAGACGTACGGGCTCCAGGACGCGGTGCGGTTCGTCAAGGGCATCACCGACGCCGAGCTCGTGGACCTCGTGCGCAGCGCCCAGGTCTCCTGCGTGCCCTCCCTCTACGAGGGCTTCTCGCTCCCGGCGGCCGAGGCCATGGCCACCGGCACCCCGCTGGTCGCCACCACCGGCGGGGCCATCCCCGAGGTGTCCGGCCCCGACGGGGAGACCTGCCTGGCCGTGCCGCCCGGCGACGCGGGGGCGCTGGCCGGTGCGCTGGGCAGGCTGCTGGGGGACGCCGGTCTGCGGGCCCGTCTGGGTGCCGCCGGGCGGGAGCGGGTCCTGGCCCGGTTCACCTGGGCCAAGGCCGCCGAGGGCACCGCCGCGCACTACAGAGCCGCCATCGCGCAGGCCGCCGCCGCCCGGACCCGGTGAGCGCCGCCACCACCGAGCACAGCACCGCACGCACCACCACCCGTTCCACCCGCACCACCCTTCACCCCCGTGACCGCGAAGGCAGGACCCCGTGCTGACCGTCGATTTCTCCCGGTTCCCGCTCGCCGCAGGCGACCGTGTGCTCGATCTGGGCTGCGGCGCAGGCCGGCACGCCTTCGAGTGCTACCGGCGCGGCGCCCAGGTCGTCGCCGTCGACCGCAACGGCGAGGAGATCCGCGAGGTCGCCAAGTGGTTCGCCGCCATGAAGGAGGCCGGTGAGGCCCCGGCCGGCGCCACCGCCACCGCCATGGAGGGCGACGCCCTGGCGCTGCCCTTCCCGGACGAGTCCTTCGACGTCGTCATCATCTCCGAGGTGATGGAGCACATCCCCGACGACAAGGGCGTCCTCGCCGAGATGGTGCGCGTGCTCAAGCCCGGCGGCCGCATAGCGGTCACCGTCCCGCGCTACGGCCCGGAGAAGATCTGCTGGGCGCTCTCCGACGCCTACCACGAGGTCGAGGGCGGCCACATCCGCATCTACAAGGCGGACGAGCTGCTCGGCAAGATGAAGCAGGCCGGCCTCAAGCCGTACGGCACCCACCACGCGCACGGCCTGCACTCCCCGTACTGGTGGCTCAAGTGCGCCTTCGGCGTGGACAACGACAAGGCGCTGCCCGTCAAGGCGTACCACAAGCTCCTGGTCTGGGACATCATGAAGAAGCCCCTCGCGACCCGGCTGGCCGAGCAGGCCCTCAACCCGCTCATCGGCAAGAGCTTCGTGGCGTACGCGACCAAGCCCCACCTGCCCGTCGGCGCAGCCGGCTCCGCCCAGTGAGCTCGCCGGGGCGCACCGTACCCGAGCACCTCGTCCTGGACGGCGTGCTGACCGCCGAGCAGGCGGCGCTGACCGTCGAGGGGATCCTGGCCGTGCAGCGCGCGGACGGGGCCATACCGTGGTTCCGCGGCCACCACCTCGACCCGTGGGACCACACCGAGGCCGCCATGGCCCTGGACACGGCGGGCGAGCACGAGGCGGCCGAGCGGGCCTACGCCTGGCTGGCCCGGCACCAGAACCCGGACGGCTCCTGGTACGCGGCGTACGCGGACCGGCCCGACGGCGTGGACACGGCCGCGCCGCAGGACGCGGGCCTGGAGACGAACTTCACCGCCTACATAGCCGTCGGCGTGTGGCACCACTACCTGGCCACCGGCGACGACACCTTCCTCGACCGGATGTGGCCCGCGGTCGTCGCGGCCGTCGAGTTCGTCCTCGCGCTCCAGCAGCCGGGCGGCGAGATCGGCTGGAAGCGGGAGGCGGACGGCACCGCCGTCACCGACGCCCTGCTGACCGGCTCCTCCTCCATCCACCAGGCGCTGCGCTGCGCGCTGGCCATCGCGGACCACCGCGGTGACCCGCAGCCGGACTGGGAGTTGGCGACGGGCGCGCTCGCGCACGCGATACGCCGGCACCCGGAGCGGTTCCTGGACAAGGACCGCTACTCGATGGACTGGTACTACCCGGTGCTGGGCGGGGCCCTGACCGGCCCGGAGGCGAAGGCGCGCATCGAGGGCCGCTGGGAGGAGTTCGTCGTCCCGGACCTCGGGGTGCGGTGCGTGCTGCCGAACCCGTGGGTGACGGGCGGGGAGTCCTGCGAGCTGGCGCTGACCCTGTGGGCGATGGGGGAGTCGGACCGGGCGCTGGAGGTCCTGCGTTCGATCGGGCACCTGCGCGCCGAGAACGGCATGTACTGGACGGGCTACGTCTTCCAGGACCGGGCGGTGTGGCCGGTGGAGCAGACGACCTGGACGGCGGGTTCGCTGCTGCTCGCGGTGGCGGCGCTGGGCGGGGACGAGCCCACCGGGGCGGTCTTCGGCGGGCAGGCCCTGCCGGCGGGCCTGGAGCCGGACTGCTGCCGCTGAGCCGCCGCTCCCGAACCCGGGGCCGCCGCATGCTCCCGGGGGCCCCCGAACGGGTCCCCCGGGTGGTGGCGTGCGGTGTCCGGGGCGAGGCTGCGGGGGACACCTCAGTCCCCGGAGGCAACCGTGGCCGTACCCGCAACCGTCCGTATCCGTCGAGCCCTCACCGCGGTGGTGCTGTCCACCGCGCTGCTGGCCGGTGCCACCGCGTGCGGCAGCGGCGGCGACCGGGGGCAGCGGGAGGAGGTCTCCTCGGCCTCCGCCCGGGAGCTGGCGGTCCTGGCCGTGGCGGAGCCGGACGCGGCCGCGGCCGACGAGCTGGCCGCCGCGACGCCCTCGCCGACCACCCCGGCCGAGAAGCAGAAGTTCGCCAAGACCCGGTTCGTCGCCAACGCCGGGCTCGCGGCCGGGGCGACGTACCAGTGGATCGTCAAGCCGTACCGCGAGGGCAAGTTCAAGAAGGGAGCGAAGGGGCGTACGTTCGCGCTGATCAAGGCCGGTCTGGCGGGTGCCTTCGCGTACAACCGGCTGAAGGCGGCCGCGGAGAACGCCAAGGGCGACCCGCTGCTGTCGAAGGCGATGGGTCCGCTGACGGCGGGCATCGAGTCCCTCAAGGGGCTGGGCACCAAGCTCCGCAAGGGCGAGGCGGGCGATGCCGACATCGACGCCTTCAACAACGTCATCAACGGAGTCAAGGAAGCCGGCAAGAACGCGGGCGCCGTGGTCAAGGACCAGGTGCCGAGCACCTCGCAGCTGACCGGCTGAGGCCCCGGGCCCCCCGCCTGTTTGAATGGCCGGTGTGATCGAGTTCCTGTTCTTCGCCCTCGTGGCGGGCGGCCTGGGCTGGCTGCTGCGGCGCAAGCACCGTCAGCGGACCGCGGCCGGCAGCCCCGCCGGGATCCCGGGCATGGCCCGGACCCCGGCGGGCGCGGGCCGCTGGCGTCCCGGCCGGCTGTACGCGGACCCGGGCGCCGCCCGCTGGCAGCCCGGGCGGGGTCCGGCCGTTTCCCTGGCCGGCGCCCGGGCCACCGCCGTGCGGATGCCCTCCGTACGGGAGGGCATCTCCATCAACCCGGGCTCGCGGATCGTGGCCTGCGCCCTGGAGGGCGGGGGGACGATGGAGATCGCCGTGATGCCGCTGGACCTGCGCGGGCTCCTCGAAGCCGTGCCGCAGGAGGCGGACCAGGCGGGCCGGGCGGACTGACCGGACGGACTGACGGAACGGACTAGACCGGGTCGGGCATGGGGTACCAGTCGGTCCAGCTGCCGTCGTGGTGGCGGGTCTTCACGAACCGCCAGCCGTCGTTGCCCTCGACGGAGAGGCTGAACTGCCAGGGGTCGCCGCCGCTGAACCGGTCGATGACGACGATGGTGCTCCGGGCGGTGCCGCCCATGGAGGACCAGTGGGTCCAGTCGCCGTCGGAGTCGGTCCACCGGGTCCACACGGCGTTGTCCGTGCCGACCAGGAACTGCTGCTTCCCGCCGTCGGGCAGCTTGTGCTTGGTCACCCCGTACTGGCAGATGTAGATGCCGCCGCCACCGGCCTTGCAGTGGTCGGCGGCCTCGGCCGGTGCGGCGGCCAGGGCCAGGCCCGCGACGGTGGCGGCCGCGAGGACGCCCGCCTTGATCCGGTTGGTGCTGATGACTGTTCCCCTTTGGTGGAGCTGTGCGTCGGTGGTCGTGCACCATGCTCCGACCTGGCGCAAACGCTTCGCTAACGTGACGGTGTTCAGCCGTTCAGCTCCGCCAGCACCCGCAGGGTGTGCGGGTCCGGGGCCGTGACCAGCAGGTCGGTCACGGGCCCCTTGCGCCACAGTTCCAGCCGCTCCGCGATCCGCTCGCGGGGGCCGACGAGGGAGATCTCGTCCGCGAACGCGTCCGGGACGGCGAGCACCGCCTCCTGCCTGCGTCCGGCCAGGAACAGTTCCTGGACCCGCCGGGCCTCGGCCTCGTAGCCCATGCGCGCCATCAGGTCGGCGTGGAAGTTGCGGGCCGCGTGGCCCATCCCGCCGATGTAGAAGCCGAGCATCGCCTTGACCGGGAGCAGCCCCTCGGCGACGTCGTCGCAGACCGCGGCGCGGGCCATCGGGGCGATCATGAACCCGTCGGGGAGGCCGGCCAGCGAGGCCTGGTAGACGTCGGTGCGGGTGGGGGACCAGTACAGGGGGAGCCAGCCGTCCGCGATGCGGGTGGTCTGGGCGATGTTCTTCGGGCCCTCCGCGCCGAGCAGCAGCGGGAGGTCGGCGCGCAGCGGGTGGGTGATGGGCTTGAGGGGCTTGCCGGTGCCGGTGCCGTCCTCGCCGCGGTAGGGGTGGCTGTGGAAGCGGCCGTCGAGGGTGACGGGGGCCTCGCGGCGCAGCACCTGCCGTACGACGTCCACGTACTCCCGGGTCGCGGTGAGCGGGCTCGCGGGGAACGGGCGCCCGTACCAGCCCTCCACCACCTGGGGTCCGGAGAGGCCGAGGCCGAGCATCATCCGGCCGCCGGAGAGGTGGTCGAGGGTGAGGGCGTGCATGGCGGTGGCGGTGGGGGTGCGGGCGGCCATCTGGGCGATGGCGGTGCCCAGCCGGATGCGGGAGGTGTGGGCGGCGATCCAGGTGAGCGGGGTGAAGGCGTCGGAGCCCCAGGCCTCGGCGGTCCACACCGAGTCGTAGCCGAGGCGTTCGGCCTCGGTGGCGAGGTCGAGGTGGGCGGGGCTGGGCCCGCGGCCCCAGTAGCCGAGTGCGAGTCCGAGGCGCATGTACGGTCCCCTCCGCGAGCCTGTCTGACGGTGCGTCAGCTGACGTCTGGCGACTGTAGGGCACGGGCGCCCCGCCGGGAAGTGCGGCGGGAACGCGGCGGCCCCCCGCCCGGGTCGGGGCGGGGGGCCGTGGGCCGTGGCGCGGGGCCGGGGTCAGCCGCGCTGGATGCCGGAGGTGTCGTTCAGGACGCCGCGGCGGCCGTCCGGGGTCTGCGCGACCAGCGCCGACGGGCCCCGCTGGTCCACCGCGAGGTACCAGGTGCCGGGGGCCAGCTCCGCGATCGGGGCGGGCGAGCCGTCCTCGCCGTAGAGGGGCCGGGCCACCGGCACCGCGAACCAGAACGGCGTGAAGTCCGCGGCCGGGGTCGGCGCCGGGCCCTGCGGGCCGGGGGCCGGGGTGCCGCCGTACGGCGGGACCGGCTGCGGCGTGGTGCCGTAGCCCTGCGGCTGCTGCTGCCCGGGGTAGCCGTACCCGCCGCCGGGCTGGCCGCCGTACGGCTGGGGGGCGGCGGGCCGCGGCTCCGGCACCAGCGGGCCGGCCAGCGCGGGGATCTTCGCGCCGGCGACGGCCATGCCCGCCAGGGCGGCGTTGGCGAGGAAGGCGATGATGCTGCCCGCGCCCAGGTCGACCCTGGCCGGGCTGGTGATCAGCGACCACAGGGCGGCCCAGGCCGCCGCCACGGCCAGCACGGTGCCCCACGCCGTCAGGGTCAGGCTCCCGAGCTTGCGGCCCTCGGGCTGGAAGCGGGATCCGATCAGCAGGCCGGCGGCGATGAAGCCCGTCAGGAAGACCGTGGGGAGCGCCAGCCCGTAGACGTCGGTGTCCCACGCACTCGGGAGGTCCAGGCCGGTGGCGGAGTAGAAATCGAGGAACGAGGCGATGAACAGCAGTACCGCTGCTCCGATCACCACGCCGTCACCTCGTGTGAGGGAGCGGATGTTCACGTCTGGGGGTGTCCTTCTCGGTCTTGGCTGGGGCGGAGCGGGCGCCCCCATGGTACGGAGCTTCGCACGGCCGAGAGGATCGGGGCGGCGAGCCGCCCCGGGACGCCTACCCGTGGACTACCCGCCCAGGAAGCCGGTGATGCCGTCCGCGATGCCCTGTGCGGCCTTCTGCCGCCACTGCGGATCCATCAGCTGCGCCGCGTCCTTGGCGTCGCGCATGTTGCCGCATTCGAGGAACACCTTCGGCCGGGTCGAGAGGTTGAGCCCGCCCAGGTCGTCGCGGACCACCAATCCGGTTCCGCTGCCGAGGTAGTTGGCGGGGGAGGAGCCGGTGGTGCGGCCGAAGTTGCTCGCGATGCGCTCACCGAGGTCCCGGGAGGGGCCGACGATCTTCGAGGTGTCCGCCGCGCCGCCCTTGACCCGGGCCGGGAGGATGACGTGGAAGCCCCGGTTGCCGGAGGAGGCGCCGTCGGCGTGTACGGAGACCACGGCGTCGGCCGCCGCCTCGTTCCCGATCCGGGCCCGCTCGTTGATGCAGGGGCCCCAGGGGCGGTCGGCCTCGTGGGTGAAGACCACCTTGGCGCCCTTGGCCTCCAGCAGGGCGCGCGCCCGGCGGGAGACGTCGAGGGAGAACTCCGCTTCCATGTAACCGGAGTTGGTGGTGGTGCCGGTGGTGTCGCACTCCTTGCGATTGGTGCCGATGTCCACCAGCTTGTTGATCTCGGCGGAGTGCTGGAAGTTGCCCGTGTTGTGGCCGGGGTCGATGACCACGGTCCGGCCGGCCAGCGGGCCCTTCGCGGGGGCGGGGGCCGGGGCGGCCGGGGCGGCCGGGCTCGCGGCCGTGCCCGGGGCCGGGGTCGGGGAGGTGCTGGACTTGGCGTCCGACCCCGCCGTCGTATGCGAGGCGGTCAGCGGCATGCCCTCGGGCGGCCGCCCGCCGGACTCGGAGCCGGTCAGGACCTGGGTCAGTACCCAGCCCGCCAGGCAGGTGGGGGCGAGCGCCGCCAGTGCCACCGTGAGGGCGGGCCGGCGCGCGAACCAGGGCCGGTCCGGGCTGATCGAGGACCGGGACTCGGGGAGCGGGGTGTCGTCGTAGCGCACGTCGCGATGCTAGAACGCCCGCCCGGGCCCCGTACGGACCATGGGCCATCCGGGGGCGTGGTGCGATTGTCTTCTTATGGCCCCGGGGTGAGCGCCGGGGCGGGACGCCTCGTGGCCGAGGAGCCCCGCCGGGCCGCCGGCCCCGCCGGCCGAGGGGTACTAGATGCCCGCGCCGGTGCGCCGCAGGACGCGGAGGGAGTCCGTCACCGAGACCTCCTCGAAGGCGCCCGAGGCCAGGGCGCGCAGGTAGATCCGGTACGGGGCCTGGCCGCCGTCGGCCGGGTCCGGGAACACGTCGTGGATCACGAGGGTGCCGCCCTCGGCGACGTGCGGGGCCCAGCCCTCGTAGTCGCCGGTGGCGTGCTCGTCGGTGTGGCCGCCGTCGATGAAGACGAAGCCGAGCTTGCCGCCCCAGGCGGCGGCGACCTGCGGGGACCGGCCGACGATCGCGATGACGTGCTCCTCCAGACCGGCCCGGTGCAGGGTGCGGCGGAAGGTCGGCAGGGTGTCCATCAGCCCGATCTCCGGGTCCACGACGGTCGGGTCGTGGTACTCCCAGCCGGGCTGCTGCTCCTCGCTGCCGCGGTGGTGGTCGACCGTGATCGCGGGCACGCCCGCCTCGCGGGCCGCGTCGGCCAGCAGGATCGTGGAACGCCCGCAGTACGTGCCGACCTCCAGCAGCGGCAGCCCGAGGGCCGCGGCCCCGGCGGCCGCCCCGTACAGGGCGAGGCCCTCGCGGACGGGCATGAACCCCTTGGCGGCCTCGAAAGCGGCGAGGGTCTCCGGCTTGGGGGCGGCGGCTGCCATGGGTGTTCCTCCGGCGGTGAGCGGGTGTGGCGGCCCATGGTGCCCTACTGCCCGGTAGGGCACCATGCCGGGGTCCGCGCCGTCCGGGCGGCTCAGTCCAGGACGTACTCGAACGTGTAGGGGACGGACGGTTCGCCGTGCCGGGCCAGGAAGCTCCCGGTGCCGCGCAGGCCGGTCAGTTCGCCCGTGCCGGAGCCGGGGACGACCTCGAAGGAACAGCGGGTGGTGCCGTCCTCGTGGAAGGTGCCGCGCTCCGCCAGGGCGAAGCCGCCCGCGCGGCCGTCGAGGGTGCCCGCGAGCAGTTCCGTGCCGGAGTAGGAGCCGGTCGTCTCCGTCAGGTACGCGATCGTGTAGGCGCAGACCGTCCCGGCGGCCTCGATGCCGCCGGAGAAGGTGTTGGAGACGGTGGCCTGCGCGAGCCGGGGCGCGGCGGAGGCCGTCCCGGCGGGGCGCTCCTCCCAGTCGGCGAAGGAGAAGTGGCCGGTGGCGGTGCGCGTCGGGGTCGGCGCGGGTGTGGGCATGGGGGTCCTTCCGGTGGCGGCGCGGGGCCTTCCCCCGTGCTGTGACCAGGCTGGACGGCATACCTGACACCTCTTGTCAGGTACCGCGGCCACAATGGGCCCATGCGCGCCGACCGGCTCCTCTCCCTGCTCCTGCTGCTCCAGAACCGCGGCCGGATGACCGCCCCGGAGCTGGCGGCGGAGCTGGAGGTGTCGGTCCGCACGGTGTACCGGGACGTCGAGGCGCTGGGCGCGTCCGGCGTCCCCGTACGGGCCGACCGGGGGCCCGCCGGCGGGTACCGGCTGATGGACGGCTACCGCACGCGGCTGACCGGGCTCACCGACGCCGAGGCGGCCTCGCTGGTCCTGGCCGGGGCGCCGGGGCCCGCGCGGGAGCTGGGGCTGGGCGCGGTGCTGGCCACCGCGCAGCTGAAGCTCCAGGCCGCGCTGCCGGCCGGACCGGCGGACCGGGCCCGGCTGGTGCGGGACCGCTTCCACCTGGACGCGCCCGCCTGGTTCCGGGACGCCGACCCGGTGCCGCACCTGGCCGCGGTGGCGGCGGCGGTGTGGGAGCAGCGCGCGGTGCGGGTGGAGTACCGGCGCTGGTCGGGCGAGCTCCGGCGGCGGGAGCTGCACCCGCTGGGCGTCGTCCTCAAGGGCGGCATCTGGTACCTGGCGGCGGCGCCGGCGGGCGAGGGCGTACGCACCTACCGGGTGTCGCGGCTGCTGTCGGTGGAGGAGACGGGGGAGGGCTTCGAGCGGCCGGCCGGCTTCGGGCTGGCGGCCTACTGGGAGGAGTCCTCCCGCCGGCTGGAGGCGGCGCTGCGGCAGGGGGTGGCCCGGCTGCG
This sequence comes from Streptomyces sp. NPDC090077, assembly GCF_044747545.1. Taxonomy (NCBI): domain Bacteria; kingdom Bacillati; phylum Actinomycetota; class Actinomycetes; order Kitasatosporales; family Streptomycetaceae; genus Streptomyces; species Streptomyces sp. NPDC090077. Next base: position 214,774 of record NZ_JBIVEG010000005.1, on the reverse strand, counting down.
GCTCTCGCCGCGTGCGCAGCGGCTGCTGCCGATGCAGTTCGGGGCGCCGGGGGCGCGGGCGCTGGAGGCGGCCGGGCCGCCGGACGCGGACGGCTGGGCGGAGGTGGAGCTGCCGGTGGAGTCGCAGGCCGTCGCGGTGGGGGACCTGCTCCGGCTGGGCGCGGAGGCGGAGGTGCTCGGCCCGCCGGAACTGCGGGCCGCGGTGGCCGGTGCGGTGGCCGCGCTGGCGGCCCGGTACGCGACCCCCGGGCCTGCGTCGGGAGCCGCGGGCCTGCCGTGACCCCTCCGGGCCCCGCTCCCGGTCCCGGCCTCCCGGCCCCGGCCTGGCACCCGGCCCGGTTCCCGGGCCTCGCTCCGGCCCGGCTTCCGGCTCCGGCCCGGTTCCCGGGCCTGGATCCCGGTTTCCGGCCGCGGCCCCGGGCCCGGCGCCCCGGCCCCTCAGGCCCCGCCGGGGGGCCCGAGGCGGCGGGGGTTGCTTGTGCCGCAGCTCAGGCAGACCAGCCAGTCGCGCAGTTCGCCGGTGTCCGTCTCCCAGGGCTCGCCGACCGCGTTGGAGTCCTCCTCGCCGCAGAAGGGGCAGGTCCCCTCGTCGCCCTCCAGGAGGCGCATCGGGTGCAGCGGCAGGTCCGGCCCCCGGCGGTGGCCGAGCCAGCCGCAGCCGGTGCACCGCCACCACTGTTCGGGCCTCGGGGACGGCGGTGCGCCGCCCCACCGGTTGCGGCGGTACGTGACGCTCAGCGCCGTCAGCGCGCTCCCGCAGCGCGGGCAGTCGGGGCTCATGGCGACAGCCCACCGCACCCCGGCCCGCGCCGCAAGGCCGTTCCGAGAAGACCGTTGTCTGACCTTCCGTCGGATTGAAACGTGTTCTAGTCTGCCGCGCATGGGCATCGGAATCACGCAAGAGCAGCGGGAGTTGGCCGACGCCGTGCGCGGCTGGGTGGCGCGGGCCGTACCGCCCGAGGAGGTGCGCAAGCTGCTCGACGCCCCGCCGCAGGCGGGTGCGCGGCCCGGCTACTGGGACGGGCTGGCCGCATCCGGACTGCTGGCGCCGCACCTGGAGGGCGGGACCCTGCTGGACCTGGCCGTCGTGGTGGAGGAGGCCGCCCGGGCGGCGCTGCCCGGGCCCTTCCTGCCGAGCGCGCTGGCCTCCGTACTCCTGGACCGGGCGGGGGCCGAACCGCTCGGCGGGCGGGTCGGGGCCGTCGCCCTCGGGGCGGGCGGGGTCACCGCCGTCGCCGCCCCCGGCGGCTGGCGGCTGGACGGGGTCGCACCGCCCGTGCTCGGCGCCGGCGAGGCCGACCTCGTGGTGCTGGCCGCCGCGACGGAGGGCGGGACCCGCTGGTACGCCGTGGACGCCGCCGAGCTGGAGATCCGCACCCACGAGAGCGCCGACCCCACCCGCCCCACCGCCGAGGTCCGCGCGCGGGCCCTCACGCTCCCGCCCGGCCGGCTGCTGGAGCTGGACGCCGCGCTCGTCCGGGACCTGGCCTGCGTGCTGTTCGCCGCCGATGCCTGCGGCACCGCCGCCTGGGCGCTGGGCACCGCCGCCGAGTACGCGAAGACCCGGGAGCAGTTCGGCAGCCCCATCGGCCGCTTCCAGGGCGTCAAGCACCTGTGCGCCGACATGCTGGTCCGCCTCGAACAGGCCCGCGCCCTCGCCTGGGACGCGGCCAACAGCGCGGACGGGGAACCCGCCGCCCGCTCGCTCGTCGCGGCCCTCGCCGCCGCCACCGCCCTCGACGCCGCCTGGACCTGCGCCAAGGACTGCATTCAGATCCTCGGCGGCATCGGCTTCACCTGGGAGCACGACGCCCACCTCCACCTGCGCCGCGCCCTCGTCGCCCGCCAGCTCCTCGGCCCCGGCGACGGCCACCGGATCCGCGCCGCGGGCCTCGCCGCGGCCGGCGCCCGGCGCGAGCTGCGCCTCGAACTGCCGCCGGAGGCCGAGGCCCACCGGGCGGCCGCCCGCGCCGCCATCGGGGCCGCGCGCGGCCTCGACCCGGCCGCCGCCCGCCGCGCCCTGGCCCCCACCGGCTACACCGCCCCCTACCTCCCGCCGCCGTACGGACGCGGCGCCGGACCCGTCGAACAGCTCGTCGTCCAGCAGGAGCTGGCGGCGGCCGGGGTCAGGATCGCCGACCTCGGCATCGCCACCTGGGTCCTGCCCTCCCTGATCGCCTTCGGGACCGACGAGCAGCGCGCCGCCCACGTCCTGCCGGCCCTGCGCGGGGACACCACCTGGTGCCAGCTCTTCTCCGAACCGGGCGCCGGCTCCGACCTGGCCTCCCTGCGGACCCGCGCCGAGCGGACCGCCGACGGCTCCTGGAAGGTCAACGGACAGAAGGTGTGGACGAGTTCCGCGCACACCGCCGACTTCGGGATCCTGCTGGCCCGCACCGACCCGGCCGCGCCCAAGCACAAGGGGCTCGGCTACTTCGTCGTCGACATGAAGAACACCCCCGGCATCGAGATCCGCCCGCTGAAGGAGATCACCGGCGAGGCCCTCTTCAACGAGGTCTGGTTCGAGGACGCCGTCCTCCCGGCCGACGCCCTCGTCGGAGCGGCCGACGGCGGCTGGAAGGTCGCCCGCAACACCCTCGGCAACGAACGCGTCCACATGGCCGACCAGATGACCTTCGGCACCGGCCTGGAGGCGCTCATTGCCCGCTCCGCCGGACTCGACGACTCCTGCCGCGCCCGCATCGGCGCGCTCGCCGCCGAGGCGCACGCGCTCGCCTGCATCGGACTGCGGACCACCCTCCAGCAGGTGTCCGGACTGGAACCCGGCGCGGGTGCATCCGTACGCAAGCTCGTGCAGACCCCCCACCAGCAGCGCACCGCCGAACTGGCCCTCGAACTGCTCGGCCCGGCGGGCGCGGTGCGCGAGGGCGCGGGGGAGCGGGCGGTGCACGGGATGCTCATGTCCCGCTGCCTGACCATCGCCGGGGGCACCACGCAGGTTCAGCTCAACGTCGTCGCCGAGCGGATCCTCGGCCTCCCCAGGGACTGAACGGCCAACGGACCGGTGCCAGGACTAGGACTAGGAGTCGGAGCAGATGAAGTCGTACATCGTGGGCGTCGGCATGACGAAGTTCGAGAAGCCGGAGTCACGGGACTGGCAGTACTGGGACATGGTCAGGGAGGCCGGCGCCGCCGCCCTCGCCGACGCGGGCGTGGACTACGGGCTCGTCGAGCAGGTGCCCGTGGGCTACTGCTTCCAGGCCTCCACCGCCGGCCAGCGCGCCGCGTACGAGCTGGGCCTGACCGGCGTACCCGTCTACAACGTCAACAACAACTGCGCGACGGGCTCCACGGCCCTGATGATGGCCCGGCAGTTCGTCCAGGGCGGCCTGGCCGACTGCGTGCTCGCCGTCGGCTTCGAGAAGATGAAGCGCGGCGCGCTGGGCGGCGGGGCGGACGGGGGCGACTTCAAGACCTCGCCGGTGGCCCGGCACTACGGGATCATGGCGGCCGCGCACGGCTTCGAGATGTCCCCGCCCACCGCGCAGATCTTCGGGAACGCCGCCCGCGAGCACATGCAGCGCTACGGGACCACGCCCGCGCAGCTGGCGGCGGTCGGGGCCAAGAACCACCGGCACTCCGCGAACAACCCGAACGCGCAGTTCCAGGACGTGTACACGGTCGAGGAGGTCCTCGCCGCCAAGACCATCCACGACCCGCTGACCAAGCTCCAGTGTTCGCCCACCTCCGACGGGGCGGCCGCCGCCCTCGTCGTCTCGGAACGGTTCCTCGTCGCGCACGGACTGCACGGCAAGGCCGTCGAGATCGTCGCCCAGGCGATGACCACGGACACGGCCGAGAGCTTCGGCGGCTCCTGCATCGACGTCGTCGGCAAGCCGATGACGGCCGCCGCGGGCCGCCGGGTGTACGAGGACTCCGGGCTCGGCATCGAGGACGTCGACGTCGTCGAACTGCACGACTGCTTCTCCGTCAACGAACTGCTGACCTACGAGGCGCTCGGCATGTGCGCGGACGGGGCCTCCGGCAAGCTCGTGGAGAGCGGCGCGACGACGTACGGCGGGCGGTGGGTGGTCAACCCCTCGGGCGGCCTCATCTCCAAGGGCCACCCGCTCGGGGCGACGGGGCTCGCGCAGGCGGCGGAGCTGGTGTGGCAGCTGCGCGGCGAGGCGGGCGCCCGCCAGGTCCCCGGCGCCCGGGTGGGGCTCGCGCACAACATCGGGCTGGGCGGCGCGGCGGTGGTGACCCTGCTGCGGAAGTAGCTCACGCGGGCGGGGGGGGGGCTTCTGCGGACCGGTCCGGCCCAGGCGGGGCGTGCCGGGCGCAGTGAGCGCGGTCCGGTCCGGTCCACGGGCGCCCCTACGCCGGCACGAGCCGCGGCATCAGGCGCAGCGCGTTCTCCCGGTTGACGGCGCGGCGGAGCGCGGGCGTCAGCGCCGGGTCCGCGGCCAGCGCGGGGACGGCGAGGTCCACGACCACGTCGGCGGGGCAGGCCGGCCAGTCGCTGCCGAACAGGATCCGGGCGGGGTCCACGGTGGCCAGCAGCGTTCCGGCCGGGGACATCGGGCCGGCGGTGTCGTAGTAGAAGCGGTGCAGGTGGTCCCGGACCGCCGCGGGCTCGACCGGCGGGTCGAAGGAGCCCGCGAAGGCCTCCAGCCGGGTCGCGATGTGGGGGAGGAAGCCGCCGCCGTGCGGCAGGATCACCGACAGGTCCGGGAAGCGGTCCAGGGTCCGGTTGCGGATCATGTTGGCGGCGGCGCGGGTGGTGTCGAGGAGGAAGTCGCACAGGAAGTTCGGCACCCCGGGCACCGTCGCCCCGGGCGGCCCCCCGGCTCCGGGCCCGCCGGCCGGCGCGGAGACACGGGGCACTCCCGGGCCTCCCGGCCGCCCGGTTCCCGGCCGTCCGTCTCCCGGCCCTCCGGTTCCCGGTCGGTCGGCTCCGGGCCCCCCGGCCCCCGGCCGCCCGTCCGGTGTCCGGGCGCCGGGCCGGTCCGCGGCCCCTGCGGCCCCCGCCGCACCCGGCCCGCCGCCCGCGGCGTGCGGCCCCCCGGCCCCCGCCGGCGGGCCCGCCGGGAGGTTGTGGGGGTGGGTGTCCACCACCGCAGCCCGCTCGTCCAGTTCGGCGAAGATCCGGTCGTACGAGGGGTCCCCCAGGTACACCCCGCCGTGGTTGGCGGTGACGTTCACCCCGACCGCGCCCAGCTCGTCCAGCCCGTGGCGCAGCGTCCAGGAGGAGACCTCCGGGTCCTCCAGGAAGAGCGGGGCGTGGAAGAAGAACCGGCCCGGGTGCGCCTCGGCGGCCTCCGCCGCCGCCCGCAGCGTCACCGTGACGGCCTCCCGCAGCTGCGCGGAGCTCTCGTACCGCGCGGGCAGCATCGGCTTGAGCACGGCCGTGGCGATCCCGGCCCGGTCCATCAGCGCGAGCGCGGACTCCGCGTCCCAGTGGGCCCACGGCGGCAGCGCCCGGGGGTTCACCAGCCCCCGCGCCTCTCCCCACTCCCGCCATTCCGGGGCGCAGAAGTGGTGGTGGACGTCGATCACGGCCCGGCTGCCGTCGTCCTCCGGGGCCGCGGATTCGGTCGGTGACGCACCACTGGCGGTGAAACCGCCGGCACCGTATTCCGGCATGCGCGCATTCCCTCTCTTCGGGCCGCGGAACGTGCCGCGGAACGTTCGCGGAACGGGATCAGCGCACACCCTAGGGCGGCCCCGGGCCGCCGCCGCCCGGACATTCCCGAGGGGGAGGATTCGGCTCCGAACGGGTCAACGCGGTTTTGCGTTCATTCGGCCCAGGGAAAGGAGCCGACTGTCCATTCCGGGTGATCCGAGAGGCAGGGGCGCGTGACGACTGAACCGACGGTGGCAGTGGGGGACGGTCCCGCCCTCGAAGACGCGGTGGCGGCGGTGACGAAGGGCACCCCGGAATACCGGCAGTGCCCCTATCCGGTCTACCGGTCGCTGCGCGAACAGGCTCCGATCGCCCGGCTGACCCCCGGGCACGGGGTCGACACGTACCTGGTCACCCGGTACGAGGACGCCCACGCCGTCCTCGCCGACCACCGCATCGGCAAGGACATGCACGAGGCCATCGACACCTACCACGCCCTCTTCGGGGAAGCGTGCGAGGCGCTCGACGACAACCTCCTCTTCGCGGACCCGCCCCGGCACACCCGGCTGCGCCACATCGCCAAGACCGCCTTCACCCCGCGCCACGTCAAGGACCTGCGCCCGCACATCCAGGAGCTGGTGGACGGGCTGCTGGACCGGTGCCCGACGGACGAGCCCGTCGACCTGATGGCGGCCTTCGCCCTGCCGCTGCCCGTCATGGTCATCTGCGAGCTGCTCGGCATCGTCGGCGACGAGCGCGTCGAGGTGCTCAGGTGGTTCGCCCAGGTGACCCGTTCGCGCTTCAGCCGGGAGCTGCAGCACGAGCTGGTCGAGGCAGAGCACTGGCTGCGCGACTACTTCACGGACCTGATCCACCGCACCCGCGAGAACCCCACGGACGACTTCCTGAGCGTGCTGGCCGAGACCCCGCACGACGAGGAACCGCTCACGGACGACGAACTCGTCTCGATGATCTGGGTGCTGCTCTTCGCCGGGCACAAGACGACCACCCTCCAGATCGGCAATTGCGTGTACAGCCTGCTGACCCATCCGGAGCAGCTGAAGGCGGTCCAGGAGAACAGGGAACTGCTGCCGCAGGCGATCGAGGAAATGGTCCGGTTCGAGGGATCGGTGGAGACCTCCACCTTCCGTTACGCGCTGGAGGACCTGGAAATCGGCGGGACGCTCATTCCGCGGGGCGCGGTCGTGCAGATCGCGCTCGCCTCCGCGAACCGCGATCCGGAGAAGTTCCCCGAGCCCGACCGGCTCGACGTGACCCGCGAGGGCCTCCAGGGCAACCACCTCGGCTTCGGTTACGGGGCGCACTACTGCCTGGGCGCACCGCTGGCCCGCCTGGAGCTGGAGATCTGCCTGACGTCGCTGCTGGACCGCTTCCCGGACATGGTGCTGGCGATGCCGTCGGCGCACGGCGGGGACTGGCTGAAGGGGCCGTTCCCCGCCTTCCGGGGGCTGGAGCGGCTGCCGGTGGCGCTGGACCCGTCGCGGACGGTCGACGACTGGACGAAGCCGGCGGGCTGAGTACGTACGGCTGCGTCCCGGGGCCCCGCCGCCACAGGCGGGGCCCCGGGACGTCCGCGTGTCCGTACGAGCGCCTACGGGCCCGCGAGCGCGGGGTCGATCACCGTCTCGCCCATGGAGGCCCGGCGCAGGCAGTCCGCCAGGTCCTCGACGGGGCCGTCCCGCAGGACCAGCCCCACCGCGCCCGCCGCCAGGGCCGCCTCCGGCAGGCCGGGGTGGGCGGAGCGGGCGGTGACCAGGACCCGGCACTCGGGATCCTCGGCCAGCAGGGCGGTCACCGCGCCGACCTCCTCCACCAGCGCCACCTCGGGCCGGGCCATCGGCGAGTCCACCACCTCGATGTCCGGTTGGAGGCCGAGCAGCAGCGCGAGGGCCGGGTCCGGCGGCTCCAGCAGGACCCGCAGCGAGCGCGCGGGCCGGTGCGTCACGGGCATTTCGTCCACCGGCGAAGCGTAACCGGCCGGGTCCGGAGCGGGGGGCAACACGCCTCGGCCAAAGGTGATCTGACGTGAAGTCAGGAGTCTTCCCAAGTGCTGGGGCGTGCGTTATACATGCCTTCAGCCGACGCTAGAACGCGTTCTAGAACGCGTCCGGCGCCAGGCTCCGCACACGACCTCGGTGCGGCCGACGGTGCGGACGGCCGTGCCGAGGTCTTCCAAGGAACCGAAGGAGCAGCATCCTCATGCCGATCGATGCCGCGAGGGCACTGGCCGCCGAACCCCGCCGGGGGACCATCGGCTGGGACCACAAGGACATCCAGCTCTACCACCTCGGCCTCGGAGCGGGAGCGTCGCTGCACGGGCAGGACCTGGCGACCGACCCCGACGAACTGCGCTACACCCTGGAGTCCCGGCTTCACGTCCTGCCCAGCTTCGCGACCGTCGCCGGAGCCGGCATGGCCATGATGGGCGGCCTCGCCGCCCCCGGAATCGAGGTCAACCTCGCCCACGTCCTGCACGGCGGCCAGTCCATCGAGCTGCACCGGCCCATCCCCGTCAAGGGCGACGCCACCTCCTCCGCCAAGGTCGCCGCCCTCTACGACAAGGGCAAGGCCGCGGTGATCGTGCTGCGCACCGAGGTCGCGGACGCCGACGGGCCGCTGTGGACCAGCGACGCGCAGATCTTCGTACGCGGCGAGGGCGGCTTCGGCGGTGAGCGCGGCCCCTCCGTCAAGGAGGAGCTGCCCGGACGCGCCCCCGACCGCACCGAGGAACGGCACATCCGCGAGGAGCAGGCGCTGCTCTACCGCCTCTCCGGGGACTGGAACCCGCTCCACGCCGACCCGGAGTTCGCCAAACTGGCCGGCTTCGACAAGCCGATCCTGCACGGCCTCTGCTCGTACGGGATGACCCTCAAGGCCGTCGTCGACACCGTCCTCGACGGGGACGTCTCCCGGGTCCGCGCCTACCGCACGCGCTTCGCCGGGATCGTCTTCCCCGGGGAGACCCTGCGCATCCGGATGTGGCGGGAGGAGGGCCGCGTCCTGGTCTCGGTGACCGCCGCCGAACGGGACGACGCCCCGGTCCTCGCCGACACCGTCGTCGAACACTCGTAGCCACCCACCAAGGAGCCGCACCGTGCGCGCAGCACTGCAGAGCGAGATAGGCCAGGACAAGCTCGAGGTCGTCGACGACATGGAGGCCGTGGGCTTCGGCCCCGGCAAGGTCAGGATCCGCATCAAGGCCACCGGCCTGTGCCACTCCGACCTCTCCGCGATGAGCGGCGTACTGCCGCAGCCCGCCCCCTTCATACCCGGCCACGAGGGCTCCGGAGTGGTCACGGACGTCGGCGACGGGGTCACCTCGCACCGGATCGGCGACCGCGTGCTCGTCTGCTGGCTGCCGCCCTGCGGCCACTGTCCCGCCTGCCGGCGCGGCCAGGGCCACCTGTGCCTGGAGGCCTTCGGGAACGTCGCCACCCCCAACTTCAAGCGGGCGGCCAGTGACGTCTTCGGCTTCGCCGGCACCGGGACCTTCGCCGAGGAGATGGTCGTCCCGGCCGCCTGCGCCGTCCCGATCCCCGACGACCTGCCCTTCGACATCGCCGCGCTGATCGGCTGCGGGGTCACCACCGGACTCGGCGCGGCCATCAACACCGCGAAGGTGGAGGCCGGTTCCTCGGTCGCCGTCATCGGCTGCGGCGGCGTCGGCATCTCCGTCATCCAGGGCGCCAAGGTCCAGGGCGCGGCCCAGATCACCGCCGTCGACCCGGTCGCCTCGCGGCGCGAGGCCGCCCTGCGGTTCGGGGCCACCGAGGCGGTCTCCCCCGAGGAGTTCGCCGACGCCAAGAACCGGATCACGGCCGGCGAGGGCTTCGACTACGTCTTCGAGGTCGTCGGCAAGTCCGCGACCGCGCAGAAGGCGTACGAGATGACCCGCCGCGGCGGCTCCGTCGTCGTGGTCGGCGCGGGCGCCCTCGACGACAACTTCCAGGTCAACATGTTCTCCCTGTTCTTCGACGAGAAGAAGGTCCTCCCGTCGATGTACGGCGGCGGCGACGTGCTCCGCTCCTACGAGCGCACCATCGCGCTGTGGCGGGCCGGCCGGATCGACCTGGAGAACCTGATCACCCACCGGGTGAACCTGGCCGAGATCAACGACGCCCTGGACCAGATGCGGACCGGCGTGGCCCTGCGCACCTGCATCGAACTCTGAGACCCCCGCCCACCGACCGCTGAGAGGAACGCCACGGATGTCACTGCCACTTGAGGGGCTCTCCGCCATCGTCACCGGAGCCGGCCGCGGCCTCGGCCGGGCCGAGGCGCTCGAACTCGCCCGGCTCGGCGCGAGCGTCGTCGTCAACGACTTCGGGCAGAGCGGCCGCGACGGCTCCGGCGAGGCCTCGGCCGCCCCGGCCGAGGAGGTGGCCGAGGAGATCCGCGCGGCGGGCGGCCGGGCGGTGGCGCACCTGGGTGACGTGGCCGACTTCGAGCAGGCCCGCGAACTGGTCGCGCTCGCCGTCTCCTCCTTCGGCAAGCTCGACGTCCTGGTCAACAACGCGGGCATCCTGCGCGACCGGATGGTCTTCTCGATGACCGAGGACGAGTGGGACTCGGTGATCCGGGTCCACCTCAAGGGCCACTTCAACACCACCCACTTCGCCGCCGCGCACTGGCGGGAGCGGTCCAAGGCGGCCGGTGGCCCGGTGTACGGGCGGATCGTCAACACCTCCTCGGAGGCCTTCCTCGGCGGTTCGGCCGGCCAGCCCAACTACGCGGCCGCCAAGGGCGGCATCGTGGGCCTGACCACCTCGACCGCCCTGGCCCTGGCCAAGTACGGGGTGACGGCCAACGCCATCTGCCCGCGCGCCCGCACCCGGATGACCGAGGACGTCTTCGCGGGCTTCCAGGTCCCGGAGGAGGGCAAGCTCGACGCACTCGCCCCCGAGCACGTCTCCCCGCTGGTCGGCTACCTGGCCTCGCCGGCCTCCGCCAAGGCCAACGGGCAGCTCTTCGTCGTGCACGGCGGGATCGTCGTCGTGATGGAACGCCCGCGGGTGGCCGCGAAGTTCGACACGGCCAAGGAGGCCTTCTCCTACGAGGAACTCGACGGGCTCCTCACCCCGCACTACGACTCCCGTCCGGCGAACGAGACCTTCGCGGCGGCCGAGGTCCTGGGCCTCAAGCACGGCTGAGCGGAGTCCGCCGGCGGCCCGGGGAGGGGACCCCCGGGCCGCCGGCGCGCGCCGTCACCCCAGCGGCGCCTGCTGGAGCGGCACCGGCCGCGCGGGCGGCGGCGGGGGCGGGTCCACGCGCACGGGCGGCGGCGGGGCGGCGGGCTGGCTCAGGCCCACGACCCCGCAGGGCACCCCGGGGGTGGCGTACGGCAGGCACAGCCGCCCGTCCGGGGTCCACAGCCCGCTCCCGAGCCAGCCCTCCGGGGCGCCGAGCCGGAAGACGTACCGGTCGGCGGGACGCCACAGTGCGAGGCCCGCCCCGCCCACCCGGAACGCCACCCCGCAGGTCTCCGGCATCAGGACCTGGCCCGGCTGCACGGCGAAGGGGTGGGCGTCCTCCAGCCGCAGGCACTCCGGGAAGCGCACCGGGCGCTCGCTGCCCAGCACCCCCCAGCCCAGCCGCGGCTCGCCCGGGGCGTCCGAGCGGATCAGCAGCAGCCCGCTGTCCGGGGCGGCCAGCAGCAGCCGGTCGTCGCTGTCCTCGGCGATCTGGAGCAGCGGGCTGACCACCCCGCCCCGGCCCAGGTCCACGGCGACGGCCTTGGTGCGGCCGGCGAGCTCGCGGTCCAGGGCCAGGAGCCGGCCCGAGCGGTCCAGCCAGACCCCGCCCGAGCAGCGGCCCGGGACCACGGCGACCCGCTCGGGCCCGCCGGAGCCCCCGGCCACCTGCCAGACGGTGCTCTCCCCGTCCCCCACGGCCAGGGCGAAGGCCCCGCACCCGTCGGGGGACGGCGGCAGCAGGCGGACCCGCAGCCCTTCCCCGGCGTCGACCGAGCCGAGCCGGAACTCCCCGGTGCGGGGGCCGGAGGCGGCGCCCGAGGGGTAGAGGAGGGAGAACTCGTGCCGGTCGGCGACCCGGCGGTGGATCAGCACCTGACCGTCGGCCAGCGCCAGCACCTCGCTGTCGGCCTCCTCCGGCTGCGCGAGCGGCAGCGGCACCGCGTACGGCTCCGGCCCGCCCAGCGTCCAGCGCTCGGGATAGCGGGCCTCCCCCTCCCCGGCCAGCCGGGCGGCGTACGCCCCGTCGGCGGACACCACCAGGGCCGGAGCCGCGGGAGCCGGGGCCGGTGGAGCCTCCGGGCTCTCCGGGGCCTCCGGGGCCTCGGGGTCGTCCGGGAGCGCGGTGGTCGTCGTGATCTCGGTGGCACAGACAGTCATCCGGGCCGTCACCTCCGCAGAGGAAACTAGGTTTCGTACTTCCGGCCGGACAACACCACCCAGCCCGCTTCACACGTACGGGTGGCCGACCGCCGATTCGCCGGTGGCGGGGGATGCGGTTGTGCTGGCGCCCCGGTCAGGGGACCGGGGGTCGCCACGGACGGTAGCCTTGGCCCGTGCCCCGTCTCTCTGAAGTCATCGCCGCGCTGGACGCTCTCTGGCCCCCCTCGCGGGCCGAGGAGTGGGACGCCGTCGGCACCGTCTGCGGCGACCCCGATGCCGAGGTCACCCGGGTGCTGTTCGCCGTGGACCCCGTACAGGAGATCGTCGACGAGGCGGTGAAGCTCGGTGCCGACCTGGTCGTCACCCACCACCCCCTCTACCTGCGCGGCACCACCACCGTCTCCGCGGACACCTTCAAGGGCCGTGTCGTGCACACCCTGATCAGGAACGACATCGCCCTGCACGTGGCCCACACCAACGCCGACACCGCGGACCCCGGGGTCTCCGACGCCCTCGCCGGCGCCCTCGACCTGCGCATCACCGGCCCCCTCGTGCCCGACCCCACCGACCCGGCGGGCCGCCGGGGCCTGGGCCGGATCTGCGAGCTCGACCACCCCGAGACCCTGCGCGAGTTCGCCGCCCGCGCCGCCGCCCGGCTGCCGCGCACCGCGCAGGGCATCCGCGCCGCCGGCGACCCGGACGCCCTGATCCGCACCGTCGCCGTCAGCGGCGGCTCCGGCGACAGCCTCTTCGCGCAGGTCCGCGCCGCCGGCGTGGACGCCTTCCTCACCGCCGACCTGCGCCACCACCCGGTGTCCGAGGCCCGCGAGCAGTCCCCGCTCGCCCTCGTCGACGCCGCGCACTGGGCCACCGAGTGGCCCTGGTGCGAGCAGGCCGCCGCCCAGCTCGACGCGATCTCCGAGCGCCACGGCTGGGGTCTGCGGACCCACGTCTCGCGCACGGTCACCGACCCCTGGACGGCGCACGCGCCGTCCGCCACACCCCCTTCTAGTGCCTCTGGAGCCCCCAACTGAACGCCGAGCCCGCCGACCAGATCCGACTTCTCGACGTCCAGGCCCTGGACGTCCGGCTGTCTCAGCTCGCCCACAAGCGCAAGTCGCTGCCCGAGCACGCCGAGGTCGACTCCCTGACCAAGGACCTCAGCCAGCAGCGCGACCTGCTCGTCGCCGCCCAGACGCAGGCCAGCGACGCCGCCCGCGAGCAGACCAAGGCGGAGCAGGACGTCGACCAGGTGCGCCAGCGCGCGGCCCGGGACCAGCAGCGGCTCGACTCCGGCGCGGGCATCTCGGCCCGGGACCTGGCGAACCTGCAGAGCGAGGTCGCCTCGCTCGCCAAGCGCCAGGCCGACCTGGAGGACGTCGTCCTGGAGGTCATGGAGCGGCTGGAGGGCGCGCAGGAGCGGGTTACCGAGCTGAAGGACCGCGTCTCCGCGCTGGAGGCCAAGCTGACGGACGCCACCGCGCGCCGCGACGCCGCGACCGGCGAGCTCGACGCCGAGGCCGCGAAGGTCACCAAGGACCGCGAGGTCATCGTGGCCTCCATGCCGGCCGACCTGATGGCGCTGTACGAGCGGATCCGCGTCAAGCAGGGCGGGGTCGGTGCCGCGCGCCTGTACCAGCGCCGCTGCGAGGGCTGCCGGCTGGAGCTCGACATGGCCGAGATCAACGAGATCAAGGCCGCGGCCCGCAACCAGGTCGTCCGGCACGAGAACTGCGGCCGCATCCTGGTCCGTGCGGCGGACTCGGGCATCTGATGCCGCGTTTCGTCGTGGAGGCGGACGGCGGCTCCCGGGGCAACCCGGGCCCCGCCGGCTACGGGGCGGTCGTCCTCGACCCGGCCACCGGTGAGACCCTGGCCGAGCGCGCCGAGTTCATCGGCGTCGCGACGAACAACGTCGCCGAGTACAAGGGCCTGATCGCGGGGCTGAAGGCGGCGGCCGAGCTGGCGCCCGACGCGGTGGTCCGGGTCCGGATGGACTCCAAGCTCGTCGTGGAGCAGATGTCGGGGCGCTGGAAGATCAAGCACCCCGACATGAAGCCGCTCGCGGCCGAGGCGGCGAAGATCCTCCCGCGCGCGCAGGTCACGTACGAGTGGATCCCGCGCGAGAAGAACAAGCACGCGGACCGGCTCGCCAACGAGGCGATGGACGCGGGCAAGCGCGGCAAGCAGTGGGAGCCGTCCGCCTCCACCGCGGACCTGGCCCCCGCCGGGCCCCCCGGTGACGCGGCGAAGGGCGCGGCGGCGGTCCGTGCCGCCCTGGCCTCCGGCGGCGGTACGGGCACCCGTGCGGCCGGCGCCGACGTGCGGGCCGCCCGCAGTGCGGCCGCCTCCGGCGCGGACACCCTCTTCGCGGACGTGGACGCCGCGGCCGAGGCCCTGTCCGCGTCCTCCGCCCGCGTCCCGGCCCCGGCGGGCGCGCCCGCGGCCGCCGCGACCGGGACCGCCGCGACCGGCACCGGCTGGGGCGGGCCCGACATGGGGACCCCCGCCACCTTCGTGCTGCTGCGTCACGGCGAGACCGCCCTGACCCCGCAGAAGCGCTTCTCCGGCAGCGGCGGCACCGACCCGGAGCTGTCCCCGGCCGGCCGCCGCCAGGCCGCCGCCGTCGCCGAGGCACTGGCCGCGCGGGGCACCGTACAGGCCGTCGTCAGCTCCCCGCTGCGCCGCTGCCGGGAGACCGCGCAGGCCGTCGCCGACCGGCTCGGGCTGCCGGTCGCGGTCGAAGAGGGCCTGCGCGAGACGGACTTCGGCGCCTGGGAGGGCCTGACCTTCGCCGAGGTGCGGGAGCGCTTCCCGGACGACCTCCAGGCCTGGCTGGACTCCCCGAGGGCGGCCCCCACGGGCGGCGGCGAGAGCTTCACGGCCGTCACCCGCCGGGTGTCGGCGGCGCGGGACCGGCTGCTGGCCGCGCACGCGGGCCGCACGGTGCTGCTGGTCACGCACGTGACGCCGGTCAAGACGCTGGTCCGGCTCGCGCTGGGCGCCCCGCCGGAGTCCCTGTTCCGGATGGAGCTCTCCGCGGCCTCCCTGTCGGCGGTGGCCTACTACGCCGACGGCAACGCCTCGGTCCGGCTGCTGAACGACACCTCGCACCTGCGCTGACGTCCGCGCCACGGGTACGCGAAGGCCCCCGCCCGTCCCACGGGCGGGGGCCTTCGCGTGCTCAGTCCCCGCAGCTGCCCGCGGTGCCCCAGCGCAGGAACTCGCCGCCGCCGGAGGCGTCTTCGGCGAAGACCGCGTACCGGGCGTAGGGCCAGTCCGCCGACCGTGCGGATTCGGCGGTGAGGTCGGCGCAGGCCCGCCGGGCGGCCCTGAGCGCCCAGTCCTCGCGGGTGCCGCGGTCCCACTGGGGCCTGACCGCCCAGACGTACATGACCCGGCCGGCCGGGTCGAAGCCGACGGCCAGGTTCCCGTGGCCGAGCCGGCCCCCGGCGGCGGCGCCGCTGCCGCCGTTCCACTCGTCGATGACCGCCGTGGCGGTCCGGTCGGCGACGCGGATCTCGTCCGCGTCGCTGGAGGGGATCTTCGCGACGGCCAGCCCTCCCGCGGCCGGGTACCAGTCGGCGGCCCGTCCCGTCCGCCCCGCGCCGGCGCGGTCGGCGTCCCCGGTGCCGCCCCCGCCGGTGCCCCGGTCGGTGCCCCGGTCGGTGAGGGAGGCGGAACAGGTGGTGTTCGTACGGAAGTCGTCCGTCCAGACGACGGCGGGGCCTCCCCCGCGCCCGGTGTCGACGATCACGAAGGTGTCGTACGGGAGGTCCGGATAGCCGCCGCCGAGGTGCCGCAGGCCCAGGCACACGGTCCGGGCCACCTCGCGGAGCGCACCGCCGTCGAGCTCCGGGCCGCCGGAGGTGACGTACACCTCGCCCCGGGGCTGGTGGAAGGTCAGGGCGAACTCCTGGACGGGGTGGGCGTTCTCGTCGAGCCAGGCTCCCGTTCCGATGGACGGGTGGGCGTCGTGCTCGGCGGGCGTCCGTGCCGCGCGGGCCTGCCGCCAGGTCGCGAGGGTCGGCCCGCCGTCCACCGCCCCCTTGGCGTCGGCCGCGGGGCTGCCGCTGCCGGACGGGACGGGGGCGGCCGGGGTGCCGGTGGTGCGGGCCGCGTTCCCGGGGGTGGCGACGGCCGCGGGCCCGGCGGCGGTCCGGCCGCCGTCGCGGGAGGCGGCGGGCAGCGCGAGCAGCCCGCCGACGGCCCCGCCCAGGACGGCCGCGCCCACGGTGACGGCGAGCAGCAGCCGGCCCCGGCCGGGGGCCGGCGGAGAGGGCCAGGCGGGGTCGTCGACGGCGGGCAGGTGCCACTGGGCGGCGATCGGGTCGGCGGCCAGGGTGGGCGCCGCCCCGGCGGCGAGGAGCTGGGTGGCCTCGGCGGCGAGCAGGGCGGCGCAGCGCGCGGCGGCCCGCTCGGCCGTCGGCCGGTCGGCGGGGGCCTTCGCGAGGGCTTCGCCGACCACCTCGCGGAGTGCGGCGGGCACGCCGTCGAGATCGGGGTCCCCGGACATGACGCGGAACGCGACCACGTCGGGGGCGCCGCTGCCGAAGGGGAGGCGGCCGGTGGCGGCGTGGGCGACGAGGGCGCCCCAGGCGAAGAGGTCGCCGGCCGGGCCGGTCGTGCCGGAGCGGTAGTGCTCGGGGCTGATCCAGCCCGGTGTGCCGGTCATGACGCCGGTCCGGGTGACGGAGGTGCCGTCGGCGGCGTGGGCGATGCCGAAGTCCAGCATCCGCGGCCCGGCCGGGCTCAGGATGACGTTCTGCGGTTTCACGTCCCGGTGGACCACGCCCGCGCGGTGGATCGCCGAGAGCGCCCGGGCGGTCCCGGCGGCGAAGGCGTACAGGCTGCCGCCGGTGAGCGGGCCGTGGGCGGCGAGGTGCCGGTCCAGGGTCGGGCCGGGTACGTACTCCGCGGCCAGCCAGGGGCGTTCGGCCTCGGTGTCGGCCGCCAGCAGGGGCACCAGGCAGGGGCCCTGGACGCGGGCGGACAGGGCGACCTCGCGGCGGAACCGGGCCCGGAACTCCGGGTCCTGGGCCTGCGCCTGGTGAACGGCCTTGACGGCGACCCGCGTTCCCCGGGGGTCGAGGGCGGCGTGGACGGTGCCCATGCCGCCGGTGCCGAGGCGCCCGAGGATGCGGTAGGGGCCGATCGTCTTCGGGTCGCCGGGGTGGGCGGGGTGGACCCGCCCGCCGGGGGCGGTGCTTCTCAAGGGTGGTTCTCCCTGTCGGCGCGGCTGGTGCGGCGGCTGATTCGGAGGAGACCGTCTCATTTTTGGAAGTTCCTATGTCACGCTTTGGCGTTTTATTTAAGCTGGGCGCCGCTCATGTTCCGCGTTCACGGCGCTCCTTCCGAGGGTGTTCGGCATCCGGCCCTGAGCCAGACGGCAACCACCCAGCAGAGGAGTACCCGTGACCACCCCTTACCCCGGCCAGCAGCCGGACCAGCCCTACGGCGGGCAGCCGCAGCAGCCCTACGGCCAGCAGCCCGGCTACGGGTACCCCCAGCAGCCCCCGGCCTACGGCCAGCAGCCGCCCCCGCCGTACGGCCAGCAGCCCCCGCCGCCCTACGGCGGCTACCCGGCCCCGCCGCAGCCCCCGAAGAAGAGCAACGCCGGCAAGATCATCGGGATCGGCTGCGGCGGCATCGTCCTCCTCGGGCTGGTGCTGTTCGCCTGCGGCGTGGCGGTCACCGGCGCGGCCAAGAGCGGAGCCAAGAAGGACACCGGGATCACGGTGT
The DNA here is from genome assembly GCF_044747545.1 of Streptomyces sp. NPDC090077. Lineage (NCBI taxonomy): Bacteria > Bacillati > Actinomycetota > Actinomycetes > Kitasatosporales > Streptomycetaceae > Streptomyces > Streptomyces sp. NPDC090077. The sequence goes on along the minus strand of NZ_JBIVEG010000005.1, from coordinate 197,071 downwards.
CCACCCCGCCCGGCGCCCCCTCCACCCCCAACTCGGCGCCGATGCAGCCCGCGCCGGGCAACTCCGGGGCGTCCTCCGGGGCGCCCTCCGGGACGGCCGACAAGAACGCCGACGTGGTGCTGACCGCCTCGTCCACGGCCTTCAGGCCCAGCGTCCTCGCCCAGGGCAGCGACTACACCTCCGTGCAGGTGACCATCGTCAACAACGCCGCCAAGGAAGTCGACGTCAACGTCTTCTACTTCGAGGTCACGGCCGAGGACGGCACGCGCAAGCAGATCGAACTGGCGGCGTCCGAGGACCAGATCGACACGGTCAAGCTGGCCAAGGGCGAGAAGGCCACCGGGACCATCACGGTCAAGGGCAAGATCACCGCGAAGTCGGTCACCTTCCGGAACGGCTTCATCGGCAAGACCTACACCGCCCCGGTGAAGTAGCCGCCCCGGCACGCCCGGCCCCGCCCCGGCGGGAGCCGGGCCGCGAGGGGGAAGAGGAGAACGACAGACGAGTCGGCCTGTACGCCGGGTTCTGTCACCCGGAGACCTCGCGGTCTGCGGCTTTGCCGTCAAGGTCTGCCATATAGTGTCTGACCTGGGGATACCTGGTACTCCCTCGTAATCTTTGGTGAGATTTGGTGGGGGATCTGAGCCTCCCCGAACACCCCCCACCCCCCAGATTCTCCCCAGCGGCTCCCCAGATCAGGGCAGGCCAGAGGCGCGCCGCCGCTCCTGGTTGAGCTCCTCAGTGCAGCGCCGGCATGCCCGTACCTCGATGTCGCTTGACTCGCGGGGGTGTAGGACGTCGACCAAGGTCGTGTCCTGCTCTCCTTCGTGGGGGTGCCGGAAGCAAAGGCCCGGCTGCCAGTCGGTGAGCTCCGGCTCTGTCATCGTCTTCCTCTCGGCCGACCGATATCAAGATCACAGACGGCCCCACCCATGGGGCTGACTTTATGATCATGGAACCTGCAACGTTTGTGGGTGCACGACCGGGATCCACAGCAGGCGCGAGAGGCGGCGAGACCGTCGCCGCCAACGCCTGCCGAGCGCCTAGGTCGCCGCATCGCGGCCATGAGGACCGACGCTGGCTTGAGTCAGGAGGGGGTCTTCCTGGCCGCCGCCATCCCTCGGAACACCTACCAGCGGATCGAGCTCGGACAGGCGGACGCTCGGTATAGCCACCTACTGCGCATTGCCGCCGTCCTCCGCTGTCACGTCCGAGACCTGCTGCCATAGGCGTCGCCCGGTCGGTTTCGGCCAGGCGATCGGTTTCCAGTCTGCCTGCTGGGTACAAGATTCAACAGACCGTAAATAGATATATGCAGACGGATACTTCGCACCCCGTGCGATTCGGCGGGTAACTCTCCAGCGCGGACTGTGACTTGGTGGGGCTTGATTCGAACTAACGCGCGAAGATTTGTAGCCGTGAACGCACGCTAACGCGCCATCCGGGCCGTCGGCCCCGTCCGGCGGTGGGCCTCGACGCTTCGCTGGCGTCCTCCACCTAGGATCCCCGGGTGGCAATCGAACTGAACGACGACCTGATCGCGCTGCAGCAGGCAGCGGATGACGCGCACGCCGAGGTGCGGCGCCTACAGGAGGAGTACGGCCGGCCGACCCAGGAGGGCGGCTGGACCGGCGAGCAGCACGCGGCCTGGGGCGCGGCAGCGGCGGAGTGGCGGCGGCTGGCCGGCGAGGCCCAGGAGGCCGTGACCGTGCACGCGGCGGCGACCGGCCAGGATCGCGGCAAGCTGGAGGCCGCGGTGAAGAAGGCCGTCCGCCACCCGGCCCCGCCGGCCGGAGGCTGACAGTACGCCGCCCCGGTCGACGCATCACGACCGGGGCGGTGCACATCCAGCCCAGCAGCATCCCCGCAAGCTAGTGCCGGATTGATATGTCCACGCTAGCTGGCGCCACCGACAATGACCTGCGCCGATCGGCGTAGACTCGAACGCATGTCCGACAGTCCCGCCACCCGTCTCGCTCAGCTCCGCTTCCTCGAGCGGGTGCAGCTTCAGGACCTCGCCCGAACCCGGGACTGGATCGCTGCGGAGGAGAAGCTCCTGGAGGTCGAGGCGCACCGGCTGCCGCCTCCCCCGCCGCCGGACTGGCTGATCGAGCACGGCATCGGTACCGGCCGGCCGCCGGTCCGCGTCCACGTGGGCGGATGCTGGGACACGAAGAGCCGCTGCAAGCCAGCGACCGCGGACCTCGCCCGGCGGGCGCTCGTCGAGGGCGTCGAGGCGTGCACGCACTGCCGGCCGGACACCGCGCTCGGCGTGCTGGACTGACCGCGGTCCCGCAGGCTGGAGGCATGCCAGACCGGGCGGAGATCGTCGTACACCCCGTGTCGCCGAAGGGCGGCCGGAAGGTGACCGCGCACGTCCACGGCGTCGACGCGGACCTCGGCCGCGCCTTCGACCCGAGCGACGTGTCGGAGTTCCTGCGGCGGGCCGGCCTCGAGGACGTCGACCTGTCCGAGGACGGGCCGATCCGGTGGGAGGGCGGCGGGCCCGAGGTGTGGACGAACGACGTCTAGCGCCAGGCGCGCGACGGCCCTCCCGTGGGGAGCCGGGAGGGGCGCCGGCCCGGGATGGTCCGGTGGCAGCACCGTAGACCCCGGGGCGGGCGCGGCGGTAGGCATATGACAGGGGAAGTTCCGGAAACGAGAAGAGCCCCCACCCGAAGGTGGGGGCTGAGGCACAGGGGTCTCGCACCTGCCCGAAGGCTAGGTGGGCCGCCTCTCAAGCAGCGCGTAGCGTGAACGCCGGGTCTCGCACCCGAATGCCGGTCTCAGTGTGGCACGCGGCACCGACAGGCGTCAGACATGCCGCACGACGCCGATGCGAGCCGGCTCGTTGCCGATGGTCACCGCCAACTGCCCCACATCCTCGGCGTTCAGCGTGAAACCCAGCTGCCGTTCTGCGGCACCGAGGAGCTGGCGGCGGACGTCGACCCTGATGACGTCGCGAGTGGATTCGTCGGCAGCCTCCCAGACCTCGGGAGCCACTGCCACGGAACTGGTTACCGTCCGGCCATCGCCTTCCACCTCGGCGACGCATCGCAGGGTGACGATCCTGAACTCGCGCACGTCTTCTCCTTCATCGCGGGGTAGCGCATAACGTTCCCTTAGGCGGAGGGAGCGGGGTCTAGGCTCACGTGAATCGAGCCCTCTTGGTCCGGGTGCGCGGTGAACGTGATCTCTGTGACGACCCACTCCGAGGTGTCGTTGTTCTCGTCAGTCCACTCGACGGTGTCACCTTTCCGCGGCACGGCGGGGAGCAGGACAGCCTGGTCATTGCCAGGGAAGTGGCAGGTGGATCTCGACGGGCATGTCATTTCCCCCTGTTGAGGTACCGGTAGATGGTGGTGCGTGCGACGCCCAGCTCGTCGGCGATTTCCTTCACGGTGTGCTTGCGCTTACCGTCCACGCCGCGCTCGTCGTACATCTCCTGCGCGAGCTTGACCTGGCGGGGCTTCAGGACGGCGCGACGGCCACCGACTCGGCCGCGGGCGCGGGCAGCGGCGAGGCCGTCGTGGGTGCGCTCGACCATCATGGCGTGCTCGAACTCGGCGATGGCGCCGATGATGGTGAAGAAGAGGACGCCGGCCGGGGTGCTGGTGTTGATGCCCTGGTCGAGGACGACCAGGTTGACCTTGTTGGCGCGGAGCTGTTCGGAGAGTTCGAGCAGGTTCTTGGTGGAGCGGCCGAGCCGGTCGAGCTTGGTGATGACGACCTCGTCGCCCTCGCGCGCGGTGAGGAGCACCTTGTCGAGCTCGGGCCGGGAGGCGAGCTTGCCGGAGGCCTTGTCGACGAAGATGCGGTCGCAGTCGGCCGCGGTGAGTGCGTCGTGTTGGGCTTCGGGGTTCTGGTCGCGGGTGGAGACCCGCCCGTATCCGATCCTCATGGAATGAGCGTACAGATAAGGAGGGTTAGCGCGACATAGTTAAGGACACGGGTTTCCGTCATCTCCGTGCTGCAGTGGGGCGGTAGACGCACTGATGACGACAGACGATCGTTTCTCGACACCGGCGGTACGTGGGGGTTATCGCGGACCACCCACCCCCGAGCACAGCAGAACGCCCCCACCGCCGATGGCGGTGGGGGCTGCTTCGACTCCGTTCTCAGACGTCGATGCCGTGGATGAACTCCCGCGCCTTGGTCGGGATCGGGGGTGCGGCGGGGGGCTCCATGCCGACGGAGCGGATGAGGATGGTGAGGCCGCGCACCCGGTCGAGGAGATAGCCGACGGCTACGACGGCGCCCTCGACGCGCTTCTCGGCGACGTCGGCGCGTTCGCGGAGCGCCTTGATCTCCCCGCCCTGCCGGAGGAGTTCCTTGTCCATCCGGTCGGTCACCGTGGCGAAGTCGTCGCGGGACTCCTGGCGCCGAGTGCGGCGCGCCGCCCGGCCGGCGAAAACGCCGGCGAGGGCGGTCGCTCCGGTGACGCCGATGGACGCCCAGGTCTCAGCACTCATACGGTGGCTCCGCTCGTTTGGTGCGGGGCGGCTCGGGCCACCCCGCGACCACAAGGACCGGGGCGGTGATGACCGCCCACACAGCTGCTGCCACCCAGCCGCGGGCTAGGCCGCCCGCGAGCCAGGCGACGAGGTATGACGCCATCCACGGCACGACCACCAGGGGCAGGGCGTAGAAGGCGCCGGCGTCGCGGCCCGGCGGGGCCCACGCGCACACCAGCGCGATGATTCCCGCGGTGATCCAGCACCAGCTCCATGCGGTCAGCGGCATGAGCCGGAGCAGGAACTCGAGGCCGCGCTGGTCAGGCTGGGGGGTGACGAGCTGTCCGTAGCCGTAGAGCACCCAGACGATCCCGTAGCAGGAGAGGATCGCGCCGCGGCGGCCGAGCCTTACGCGGATCAGCCTGGCCGCTCGGCAGCGCCACACCTAGACCCCCTTGGCGAGGGAGGCCGAGTTGGTGACGCTGATGACGCGCGCGACAGCCCCCTTGACGAGCGCGACCGCGGCAGCGACGCCGGCGAGGGCTGCGGTGCGCCACATGCTGAGGTCGAACGGCTGCGTGACGACCAGGGCGGCGATGAACGCCTGCAGGAACGTGGTGATGACGCGCTCGACAAGGTCGCGGGCGTAGGTGGCGCCAGTCTTGATGACGGTGTCGCCTGAGGGAAGGAGTTCCATGGTGATCCGTTCTCGAGGGGTTAGACGTTGGGGACCTGGAGCCTGTTCCAGGAGGTGGGGCCGGGGATGCCGTCGGCGTCGCTGCCGGAGTAGCCGAGCTTCCGCTGCCAGGCCGCGTAGGAGGCCTTGTCGCCGGAGCCCCAGACGTCCTTGTCGAGGGTGCTCTGGTATCGGTTGCAGCCCACGGCCTCGAGCCGAGCGTGCATCGCAGCGATGATCGGGCTGCGGCGGCCGGACGTGAAGAAGCCGGCGCCGGGGAAGGGCTCGTAGGAGGGCTTCGGCGGCGGGGCCGTGCTGCCGGCGGCGGAGAAGAGGGCCGCGATGTCGATCGCTCCCGGGTCCCAGTGGTCGTTGCCCGGGACCTGGCAGTGTCCGTAGTGGCCGCCCTGGGTCGTCCAGGTGGTACGCGAGCGGGACACGTCATCCGTCCCGGCCCGCGACAGCCGGCCGGCGGGGAAGACGTCCGGGACGCCCCAGGAGCGGATGGCGCGCATCATGGCGCGGTAGTTCGGGCCAGGGGTCCAGTAGCTGGTGAACGGCTTGGCGGCCTTGGCCAGGTACTCGACCTGTACGCAGACCAGGCCGGTACGGTTCGTGCGCAGAGTGCCGTCGTTGCGCAGTGCGCGTGCGCTCTGGTTGAGGGGGCCGAACTGCCCGAGCATGTCGGTGATCGGGTCGTACAGCAGGTGCGGCTCGGACGTCTTCTCGATCAGGTAGTCGGCGGTGCCCCTGAAGGCCGCGGGCGTGCCCGAGCTGCCTTCGGTGGTGTGCTCGACAGCCCGGGGCGGAGCGTTCGGGGTGTCCATCGCACCGCCGATGGTGCCGTCGCCGAGCCTGACGGCCTCGGGGATCCAGATCTCACCCATGGGCGGTACCTCCTGGACATGAAAGGGCCCCCGTCGCGGCGGGGGCTGGTTGGCTATCCGATGACAGGCGGCGGCTCGGGCGGGTCCTCGCCGGGCTCCAGCGGCTGCTCGGAGATGGGCAGCGGCAGGACGACGTCGAGGCTGCCGGGCGGGACTTCGATGGGCTGGCCCACGGTGTCCTCCTAGGACTGGATCTGCGAGGCGGCCAGGACGGTCGTCTTGACGCTGCCAGCGCCGGCGGTGCGTCGGGCCTGGACGCGGATGTCGATCTGGTCGCGGATCGCGCCCGGGAGGGCGAAGGGGCCGATGGTTGTCGCGGCCTGGGAGAACGTGACAGCGGTGGCAGCCGCGACTGTGCTCCCGTTGACCGTCACCTGGAACTCGCCCGTGGTGGGGCCGGCGTCGGAGGTGTGCCCGACGATGACGAAGGCGCTGGCCTGCTGCTTGTAGGCGCTGATCCGGTGGATGTCCTCGAACGTGCCGGAGGTGCTGCCGGGCCAGTCCGTGTACCGGGCGGGCGCCGCGGCCATCGCGAGGTACGGCAGCGCGAGGCCCTGCCCACTGAACGCGTCCTCGGCGAGGATCGCTGTGCCGCCCTGGTCGTACCACGTCCAGCCGGCCGTCCCGCTGAACGCGAGGGTGCCGTCGGGGCGGCGGAGGGCGGTGAGGAGTTGGCCGGCGCGCTCGGAGATGGTCCGCTCGAGCCGCTTCAGGGTCCGCCAGAGGTCGGAGGGGTCGGCGGGCAGGAGTGCTCGGCGCTGTGTCACGAGTCCTCCAGCAGGATCGGGCTGATGCGGTCGGCGGCGGGGTCGAGCTCCCAGGCGTAGGCGCGGGCGGTGACCGTCCGGCCGGAGGGGTGCCGCGGGGAGCGGGCGATGGCGACGGTGAGGTAGTCGCCGAGGCCCCAGGTGATGCCGAGCCGCGGCGCCTGGGAGGCGACGGCCTGAACGGTCCAGGCCTGGGCGCCGCCCCGCATGAGGCCGAGGGAGGCCGCGGCATGGGCGTCCAGCTGGGTCGCCGAGACGATGCCGGAGGCCGGGCTGTAGTGGTGCTCCCACAGGCACCAGCCGTCAGCCAGGAGGTCGCCGTCGGTGAGCGTGGAGGAGGTGCTGCGGCTCCCGCCTTCGACCTCGCCGCGGGCGCTGACGCTGTTGGCGCCCTTGCCGCGCTCGTAGGACTCCTCGAACTCGTAGTCGCTGATGCAGCCGGGGAGATCGAAGACCGCTTCGCCGACGGTCTCGGTGGTGCCGATCTGGGGCCTGATCCGCAGGACGAGGTCGACGGCAGTGTGGGCAGCGTCCGCCCACACGGTGTCGACGGTCCACTCCGGGGCCCCCTCGAGGGAGTCGAGTTCCTGGAGGCAGCTGAGGACGGTCTTGTCGTCGGTGTCGAGGACGGTGTAGTCCGCGGTCGTGCCGCACAGGGTGGTGTCGATGGTGAACGGCGGGCCGCTGACCAGGAGCGGGGCGGCGACGCCTTCCATGATGGTGGAGATGTCTGTGCCGGTCGCGCTGTAGGAGGTGTAGCGGCGGTCGAGGTAGGCCTCGGCGGTGGCTGCGGTCAGGGACAGCGCTTCGCCGGCGCCGCCCTTGCGGGACAGTGGGATCCCCGACCAGATCGGCGTGTCGGTCAGCTCGTCCACGGCGACGAAAAGGGTCCGTGCCGGGTCGGTGGCGCTCTCCCACTCGAGAGGGGCGCCGCCGAGGGCCAGCTCGAGGGAGCAGGAGGTGATGGCTCCGAGGCGTCGGCTGATGGCCTGCGTCGGCCGCAGCGCCCGCAGTTCCTCCGCGACCTGCCCGGTCCGCAGGTCGCAGGCGTACCAGGCGAGGGTGTACGGGGCGCCCATCTACGCGATCTCGTAGGTCGCGGAGATGTTCTTCTGGTGGGTGTTGGCCCAGGTGATGGGTACCGTCGGGTTCCAGGTCGCGCCCGATGAGCCGTCTGCCGCGGTCGGCCCCATGACTTTGCAGTGGGCGCCGGCGGACTGGATGCGCACGACGCAGGGGTGGTACGAGGTGGACGGGCGGATCCCGAGGGCGGAGCCCATCCAGCTCATCTCCACGTTGGAGAGCGTGGCCGCGGTGAACGGCAGCAGGTACTTGTACTCGCCGCTGCCGTAGGTGGTGGTCGAGCCCATGATCATGTTGATGCGGACGTGGCACGTCTTCCCGATCAGGGAGTACCGGCCAACGATCGTCCCGTTGCCGAGGCTGGGGTTGACGGTCGCCGTCCATGTCGGCGTGTAGGCGACCCAGTCACCGGGCGCCACCCACGCCGAGCCGTTCCACGTCTCGATGGTGCCGCGGACCGTGTTGTAGCGGGTCTGGCCTGTGTAGGTGCCGGAGATCGCGATGTCCGTTGCCGAGGTCACCGGCAGGATGCCGCCCGGTGCGACCGTCACCTGCCGGACCGTCGAGGAGACCGTGGCAGCGCCGGTGCCGCCGCCACCCGTGGAGGGGACCGTAATCGTGGCGAGCGGGATGTAGATCTCCGTCCCGCCCGGTGTCGGAGCCACCGGAGACCCGGACGGGGTGCCCGCGAGGTAGACGGTGTCCGCCTTCGACAGACCGGAGGAGTCGACGGTGGTGTCCCAGACGCGCAGGTACACGAGGTCGATCCTGGTGAAGGAGGCGTGCGCGGCGCTCAGCGTGCCGGGGCTGGTGGCGGCGAGCTGGGCGCGGTAGACGCCCTGGCTTGCCCGGTGGAGGATCGCGACGCCGCCGGTGACGTTGACCGTAGTACCGGCGAGGCTCACGGCCAGGCCCGGATCGCCGGCCCGGATGCCCGCACGGGATCCAAGGGCGGAGCCGTTGGCCATGACCATCATGGAGTCCATGGCGCGGAGTTCGGCCTGGTCGTAGGTGAGGGGCCCCAGCCAGAGGGGATCGGTGGCGACCATGGTGGGGGCCTCCTTACATCCAGGCGGATCGGCAGGTGCCGGTCAGCAGGGCGGCGGCATCGTAGGCGGTGGCTGACCACTGGACGGCGAGGGAGCTCGACGGGCCGATCTCGGGCCAGGTGCCTGACAGGTAGCGGCGCCGGCTGACGGTGCCGTTGAGGGTGACCGTGTGTGCGTCGGTATCGATGACGAGCTGATCGCCGAGCACGAGGGTTGCGCTGTAGGTGAGCTGGTCGGTGCTGCCATCGGGATGGGTGCAGACCACGATGGGATTGACCGCGGGACCGCTGATGGTGAAGACCGGGCGGGTGTCGATCGACCCGTCGTTGATCAACGTGAAGGCGCCGCCAGTGATGGATGACGTCAGGCTGATCGGCAGGGACACCGGGATGGTGAGGCCGCCTGAGACGGACGGCAGGCCGGTGGATTGTGTCTGCAGGGTGGTGGAGTACCGGCGCGGGTCGTAGGCGGTGACCATGGCGCTGTAGGTGGCGTTGTAGAGGCCCTCGAGCTGGATGAGGAGTTGGCCTGACCTGCGGACCACCACTTGCTTGGGCGTGGTTTCCTCCACGACCAAGAGGGTGTCGGTGAGGGCGACCGCGGCGGTCAGCTCGTCGACCGCCGCGTCCCGGGCTTCCTGCGTTGGGGCCTCGATGCTGCCCGTGATTGTGATGGGCCTCGCGTCGAGGTAGACCGGCGCTGGCCAGGCCCCGTGGTCAGCCTGTCGGGTGGCGGACTCGGCGCGCAGGCCTGGGGAGTCCCACCCTTTGACGTCGGTGACGACCCAGTCGACCCCGGAGTCGTCGGCGACGGCGAGCTGGAGGTTCCCGAGGGTGATCGGGATGGAGCCGAGCTGAGTCGCCATCGGGCCTCCCTCATGTAGTGAACTGGAGGTGCCGCAGAAGATCCGCAGCCTGTTCGGCCGAGGTCATCTGGGAGCCTTGGAGGGTGATGTGGTAGCTGCGTTGATCGGATGCGGATCCTCCCTCCCCGCGTCCGATGGCGTCCCACTGGCCGCTGGTCAGGACGGGCTCGGGCCGGCCGGTGCCGTTGTAGGCGAGGGTCAGGCCGGGCTGGAGCCAGCCGCCGGAGTCGTAGCCGCCTGCCCGGTCGTAGGCCCGCGGCAGGCTGCCGTAGGCCGCCAGCGCGTACCGCATGGAGGCGTAGATGTTGGCGAGCGGGTTGACCGAGGTGCCGTACAGGAACGGGCCCACGCCCCGCATGGCTCCGGCGTAGGCCTGGAAGGTGGGCCCGATGACCTGCATGAGGCCTACCGACGGATACCCGGCCTGCCAGTTGGAGTCCCACGTGTTGACGATGGTGGGGTTGCCGCCGGACTCCTGGTTCATGCGACGCAGCGTGGTGGCGAGGTAGGCGGCCGGCTGCCCGACCATCTGCAGAGCCTGCAGAACGACGGGGGCCCAGCGCTGCACGCCGGATCCGCCCATGTCCCCACCACCGAAGGAGCCGACGAGGCTGACGATCTTCTCTTTCAGGGTGGACAGGATCTTGGTGGGGATGCTGGCGATGAGCCTGCCGTAGCCGGAGCCTGCCATGCCTGCGATCTTGTCGCGGACGAAGCCGGTCGCGGCCTGCCAGGCCTTGCTCGGGTTGGTGATCAGGTCGCCGACATCGCTGAAGAAGGAGCCGATGGAGCCGACGATCCCGCCGTCCTTGAAGTGCTGGACGGGGCCGCCGGCCGCGAAGCCGGGCAGGCTGCCGTACCGGTTCAGGTAGTCGAGGGTGCCGAAGCCCAGCTTGCGGGCGGAGTCCCGGCGGATGACGTACTCGTCGGCCATCATCAGGGCCGGGATGGAGTCCCTGCCGGGAGTGCCGCCGTAGGTGCGGCCGCCGCCCGCGAAGGTGACGACGCCGAGCTTGCCGGCGCCGGTGAAGTCGGCGACGGTGTTCCACACCTTGCGGATGCCGTTGTTGTAGACGGTGTCGATGACGAACTGCACGGGCTTCCTGGTGATCTCCTTGAGCTTGTCCCAGATCAGCCCGATGCCGTTGATGCCGTTGTGGAAGGAGTCCTTGACTCGGTCGACGCCCCTGCTGAGCAGGTCGAAGATGGGCTTGATACCCGTGTTCCAGGCGTTGGAGATGATGCTCTTGATGCCCTCCCACGCGGGCTTGATCGTCTCGTTCCAGAACCTCATGAACATGGGGATGAGGACTAGCTTCACGTAGGTGACCAGCACGTCGAAGATGACCTTGATCTGCTGCCACTTCTCCGCGATCAGGCCGGCGATGTAGTTCCAGACCGGCTTGACGATGTTGTTCCACAGCCAGCCGAAGATGGCTCCGAGGTTCTTGACCTGGGCCATGATGAGGTCGAAGGCGGGCTTGATCCCGTTGTTCCACAGCCATTTGGCGCCTGCGGCGATCAGGTCCCAGATGGGCTTGAGGACGGTGTCCCACAGCCATCCGAAGATCGCTCCAAGGGCCTTGACGGCCAGGACGATCGGCGTGATGAGGACGGTCAAGATGATCGTCGCCAGGATCCGGCCAGCCGCCCCGATGAAGGAGAAGACCGGCTGGAGCACGCCCCACAGCCATAGCGCGGCGTCGGCGATGGCGCGGAGCCCCACCATGAAGCCGTCGAAGGCGGGCTTGAGGACGGTCTCCCAGACCCACAGGGCCACCGTCTTGATGCCCTCCCATGCTGCCTGGACGACAGCGCGGAAGGTCTCGCTCTTCTTGTAGGCCACGACCAGGGCGGTGCCCAGGGCGACGAGCGCGATCACAATGAGTGTGATCGGGTTGAGTGCCATCACCGCGTTCAGCAGCGCCTGCGCGCCAGCGAAGCCGGTGGTGACCGCGGTGCCGATCAGGATCGCGGCGCGGTAGGCGGAGAAGACTAGGGTTACGGCCCCGGTGGCGATGGCCTGGGCATTCAGGGCGAGCGTGAGGCCGCCCACTAGGACGATCACGGGCAGCAGCCATGCACCCCATTCGCGGAACCAGTTGATCACCGGCCCGACAACGGCATCGATGTTGCGCAGCCCCGAGACAAGGCCGAGGAGGGCGGGGAGGACGAAGGTGTCGACGACCACCCCTACGCCGCTCATCAGCTCGCGCGAGAGTGTGGCGAGCTGCGTGGCGGTGTTGTCGCGAATCGTGTCCCCAACCGCCTTGGCGGCGCCGTCGACCTTCCCCAGCCCCGCCGCAGCCGTCGTGGGATCCATGGCGAGCAGGGCGGCCCCAAGGTCCTCCGCCTGCGTGCCGAACAGGGAGACTGCCGCAGTGCCCTGTATGACGGGGTCCTTGATGCCGCGGAGCCGGTCGAGGGTGGTGTCGAGGACGCCGGTGGCGGAACTGCCGCCCGCTGCGAACTTCTTTGCCATGTCCTCTGCGGACAGGCCGAGCAGCTGGAAGCCTTCGATGCTGGTCTTGGATCCGTCGACCGCCCGGATCGAGAACTCCTTGATCGCGTCAGCGGCAACATCGCTGTCGCGGGCGCCGGCGGCGATAGCCTGATTGAGGAGGCCGATGGCGGAAGCGCCGTCCAGGCCCGCCTTGCGGAACTGGGTGCCGTACTCGTTGATCGTGTCGAGGAAGTCCCCGGCCTTGTCGGCCCCAGACTGAAGCCCCTTAGTGAGCAGGTCAAGGGCTTGAGGGGCGTCCTTGGCGAGGCCCGTGCGGATCATCTGCGCGGCGGCGTTGGCCGCACCGCCGAGATCCTGATCGAATGTGGTGGCCAGGTCAGCCACCTTCGTGGTGATCGACTCGATGGCCGCAGAAGTCGCCTTCTCCGGGATCAGCCCGGAGCCCATGACCGCGCGGACGGCGGCGGCGCCGTCCTCGAAGGAGTCGACGACCGCCTTCGAATAGAGGGTTCCGGCGAGCTTGCCAGCCTTCTCCGCGCCCTTACCCGAGAGGCCCAGCTGTGCGGACAGGCGATCCGACAGCTTTTCCTTCTCGATGGCGGAGATGGTTGCCGCGGCGAGGACCGCGCCGGCTGCCGCACCGCCGACGGCCAGAGCGGCCTTGAAGCGCTCGGCGAACCGGCCGCCTGACTCCCGGCCTGCCTGGTCCCCGGCCTCGGACGCGGGGCCGCCCAGCTGTCGGCGCAGTTCGTCGGAGATCCCGCGCACGGACGGGATGATCTGGATCGTGGCATAGCCGACGTTCGGCACAGGACCCCCTCGCGGCTTCAGGCGATGGCGCCCTGTTTGATCTGTTGGTTACGTTCGGCGGCCCGACGGCGTGCGTCTTCCAGCCGGGCCAGGCGGCGCCCGCCGTCCTCGGCCCCTTGCCCCTTCGGTGCAAGCCACCAGCGTGCATAGGGCTTGGGAGGCTTCGGGGTCTTCGACTTGTCGGCGTTGACGGCCATGAGCGTCCAGTTCAGGCGCTGAACCATGTCGAAGAGGTCGGCAAGGAGGATCTCCTGGCCGTTGGGTTCCTGGCGCCCATCCCGCAAGGCCGTCCGAGTCCGGGCGTGCGGCGACAGGCCCTGTACGTAGGAGGCGAGCTCCCGGTAAGTCATGCCGCCGTCGTACAGCGCCCGTAGGCGGATCCCGTACTCGGCGCGCAGGTCGGCTTCCAGGGCGCGCGGGTGCCTCCGGATCAGCTCTCGGAGGCGTCGGATTCCCCCGGCTCCAGCCCGCAGTGCTTCTGGTAGGCCTTGAAGAGCTGCTTCAGCTTGTACTGCGGGAGGGGGTTCTTGCGGAATTCGTCGAATTCGCTGCCGAGGCCTGCCTTGAGGATGCCGAGCGTCGCCTTGGTGTCGCCGCTATCGGCGAGTTCGACGAGGCCCCACACATCAAGGCCTTGCAGATGCGTGAACGTGTATCGGTGGCCCCCGAAGTGCACACGGAATGGCCTCAGTTCGACCTCGGCTTCGACGGTGTCGAGGTTGAAGTCGAAGGGCTGGTTGTCGGGGCTGGTCGCGGTTCGGTTGGCCATGGCCTACTCGCTTTCGGGTCGCGGTTCGGGCTGGAGAATGCGCACGGTGGCCGCCATAAGGGTCAGGCGGACACTGCTCGTGCCGTCGGGGTCGAGGTGGATCTCCATGGGCTGCCGGGTGAGGAGCCATGGGAACGGTCGGCCGTCGACCAGCACGGCGCCGCCCGGCTGGATCACGATCTCGCCGGCCAGGCTGGGTGGCGAGGGCTCGATGACCGGCTGGGGGGCGTCGAGTGTGATGAGGCTGGCCACGACCCGGCTGCGGAGGTTCCGAGGCAGCTCCTGACCTGGTGAGATGCAGCCCAGGCGCACTGCCTGGTCGTGAATCTCCTGCTCGGTGAACCTGGGCATGGCACGGCTCCTTGTCGCGGTTTGGTTGGCACCGGGGCGCGGCCGAACCGCGACGAAAGGCTGCGCCCCGGCGGTAGCGGGGTCAGGTGACGGTGACGGCGCAGGTGTCGGACTGGCCCTCGTAGGTGGCCGTGATGGTCGCCGACCCGGGGTCGACACCGGTCACGAAGCCGGCCAGCACGGTGGCCTTGGCGGGTGCGGACGAGGACCAGCTCGCGAGGGCGGTCACGTTCGCGGTGGACGCGTCGTCGTAGGTCGCCGTTGCGGTCAGCGAGCCGATCGCCCCGTCGGCAACGGAGAGGGTGGCCGGGATGGAGATGCTGACCAGCGTGGGCGTGGTCTGCTTGGTGAACAGGACGCCGGCACCGGTCGGGAAGATCGTCGCCGCGAAGGTCATCGACTCCAGGTCGGTCTCGGTCTCGCCGTGGTCACCATCGAGGCTGACCTCGGCGTAGTTCGCGGTGATCAGTCGGCGGACCTTGTCGCCCTCACGGACCTCGAACGCGACCAGGACCTTGGCCGGCCGGGGCACCTTGATCTGCGTGGACGTCGAGCCCGGCCACAGCAGCGAGGCCGTCGTCTCGTTGTCCTCGAGCGCCGTGAACGACTTCGTCAGCTTGAAGTGGGAGCGGCTGGTGCGGACGAGGATGCCGCCCCAGGCGTACTTGTCGTCCGTGTCCTCGTCGCGGGTCTCAGGCATGCCGTCGTCGCCGTCAAGGAGGCCGACGAGGTCCCAGTCGACACCGAAGGGGGTGGAGGCGTTGGCGGGCAGGGTCGCGGAGAGGTTCGTGGAGATGTAGACGTCCGCGTCCGTCCACAGGTTGGCGTTGAGGGGCGAGCCGCCCATGGCAGATTCTCCTTCGGAAATGCGGAGGCCCCCGCCAATCGACAGGGGCCTCCGGGAGCGAAGTCAGCATCAGGCGGGTGCGCGGATGCCTTTCGAGATGTTGCAGCGAAGGTGCGCCAAGGCCACGTTGGACGGTTCGTCCTGGCCCCCCAAGGAGCGAGGCACCCGATGGTCCACGCTCGGCGACAAGGGCTCTGGCCAGACCACCGTCAGATCCACCACATCGCAACAGATCGAGCAGTTCGGCCCGTCCCTCTCCGCCAGTTCGGACGGGGAAAGGCACCAGCGACCGCGCGGACGCAGCCGAAGGCACTCACGACAGAGGCGAGGCCTCTGCGCAAGCAGGGTTCCGGGGGTGCCAGAGTCGCGGAGATCGATCTGATCACCGCAAGTCAGACAGTCCATGAACACTGAAGGTTGCCGTCCCGTGCGCTGCAGAAACGCATAGTGCAATCTGCACATCCATCGAGTCTCCGCCCTGTTCGGGCAGCCGTTAACCGTGCACTCCTGCAGTCCGTATCGCTGCAGCTTGTACGTCGGCCCGCCTATGTCCCCTTGGGCCTGCCGCCAGTGATGCATACCGCATAGTCCGGACTGTTCCCACGGCTTGACGCACCCGTCAACCGCGCATGATGCCCGTTCCGCGAGGAGGGCGACCCGGTAGTGCTTGCGGCACCACCCGCGCCTTGCAGCTGGCGCCTCGCATCCGTCTGCGCCGCAGGTCGCACCGACATTCCGGCTTCGCCGTGCGTCGGATTCGCCTGGATGCCCACTACGGAGAACGCGGGTGTAGTGCATGGCGCATAGCCTGCGCGAAATGACCTTGAGGGGTAGAGCGCAGCCCGGAATCGAGCATGTAGCATCGGTCACCGTCAACCCGCCTTTGTCAGGTTGGCCACAGCCCCGGGGTGTTAGCGCACCGCCGGGGTTCTTTGCTCACCAACTTACGCGTCGACTAGGACAGTTGGCTTGACGTTGGCCAGGACAGTCAGCGTGGCCAGGTCGACGCCGCTGTCTGGGTCGGTGGCCGCGAGGGGTCCCGTGCCGGCGCGCACGCCCCGGATGACCGGGCCGGAGTGCACCAGTAGCAGGCCTTGGCAGAGCATCGCCAGGTCGTGGGCCTGGTCGGCGTCCTCGTGCCAGACGGTGACACGCAGCGTGCACCGGGCGTTCGCCATCGAGGAGTGCGGCAGGTCGGCGTCCTTGCGCACCAGGACGTAGGGCAGATGCGGCGACTCCGGGGTGCGAGCGTCGGGGACCCGCGTGCCGACCGTGGCACCGTCGGCGAAGCCCTCAGGTCGCCCGGCAAGCGCGGTCCGCAGTACGCCGGCAGCGGCAGCCTGCGCGTCACCGAAGACGACGAGCGGCTTCACCGCTCTGTCGCCTTGACCTCAAGGCCGGCGAATCCTGCCGCGCGGGTGAGGACGCCGTCCCGTGCCTGCCAGGCCATCGCCTGCGGGTTCGCCACGACCACCGTCGCCGCCCCGCGGTCGGTCGTGTACGGGCGGACTTCGATCGTGGTTCCGGACGGCACGAGCGCCTTCACGTTGTCCGCGACGTTCGAGGCCAGCCCGTCGATCAGAGAGCGGACCTCGTCACCCTTGAGAATCTCCCGGACGCCGGCGGCGTCCAGGCGCCATTCAATCAGCATCGCCGCCTCCTATCCGGTGGCGCGGTCCATCACGAACTCGACGTGGTGCACGGTGTCGCTGAACAGCTGGGGCCAGCGGCCGACTTCGCCTTGCACCTCGTAGAGCCGGCCAGCCCACTCGATGCGGTCGGCTGCCCTGACGTCGGGGTCAGTTCCGGGAGCGGACTGGACCTTGTAGCCGGTGACGACGGCCGTGCGCTGCTCGTCGGCTGCCTCCGACTGGCTGGCCGGCTGGATGTTCAGCCCGGAGACAGTCAGGCGGGTTACCGCACCCGGAGCCCAGTCGGGCACCGTGTTGCCGCCGCGGTCGGTACGGGTGCCGGCCCGGACCCGTACCGCGCTCTGGTTGAACATCACGGCCGCTCACCCCGGTTGAGCTGATAGCGCTCGACGGCCGCCGCCCATTGGGCGGTGATGCCGGTCGCCGCCTGCACCCCGAAGGTCACGCTCTGCGCGCCGACGGTCTGCTGCTGCACGCCAGGCAGCACCGCGTACAGCGCCCGCGCCTGGTCGATGACGACTTCCTGGATGTCGCCAGGGACCTCGGCGTAGCCGTGGCTGTAGACGACGGTCACTGACCGCAGGGTCGACGGCCAAGCGCAGCCCATGCGGTGCAGGTATCCGTCGGCGGACCAGGAGTAGTCGGTGCCCGCCGTCAGAGCCTGCCCGTCGACCGCGACGGACGCCACCTCCGTGACGGGCGCTGCTGGCAGCAGCAGAGACAGGTCGCCGCTGCCGTCCAGGACGACCGTGTCGCCTGCCACCAGGATCACCGGGTGACGGACGGCGCCCTGGAAGCGCCGTGAAGCCGCCGTCAGGGCCGCCACCAGCTTCGGGTCGTCTGCACCGACCTGGAGCCACGCCGCCAGCTCTTGCGGGTCGGCGAGAAGGTCAGCCGTCACCGGGGGCGGCCTTGCCGCGGGGCTGGCGAGCCTTGTTCTGCGCGCCGCGGGCCTTCTCGGGCGGCGCGCTCCCCTCCTCGACAGAAGCAGAGCCAGGGGCGGGTTCGACGAGGACGGCGTTGTAGCGCCTTGCGTCCGCCTCATTCAGCTTCATGCGGGTGCTCACGCCGTGCATGACGACGTCGTACAGCTTCAGGGGCCCGCCCATGGCGGCCACCTCCAGGGTCTCGTCGACTGGCGTACTGGTCGAGGGCGGACCGCATGCCGCGTGGAGCGCGCCGCACGGACACCGCCCCCGAACCAGTCGTGAGGACTGCAGCATCACGGCGCGAGCTGGCCCGACGTCCGCATGGCCGCGAGCAGCGCGTTCAGCTTCGTGCGCAGCGCGTTGGTGTCGGCCAGCAGCGCGTCGAACTCGGCCTTCGTCGGGTTCGCCCCTGCCGCGGCGGCCGCAGTTGCTGCAGCAGCGTTGGCGACGGCGGCAGTCTGGATGCCTGCGCGGGCAGCGCCGGCGCCCGGGTTCAGGTATGCCATGTCAGCCTCCTCAGGCGGTCAGGTCGACCTCGACGAACGCGGACGGCTGGATGACGCCGAAGGCCGCGCGCATCTCGGCGAGGATCGCGACGAGGTTGCGGATGAAGAAGTCGGCGTGCGTGTCCGTGACCGTGATGGAGGCCTGCTCGCGGTCCCAGAGGATCGCCTTGCGGAAGTCGCCGACGTAGCCGGTGCCGGCCGGGACCGCCTCGGTCTCGATGACGGGCAGGCCCCACAGGACGGACGCCGAGCCGACGCCGGACGGCCCGCCGAAGTAGAAGCGGCCTTCGTTGTCCTGGAGCAGGTCGACCGTCTCGAGGTCGGCCGGGTTGAGCAGGTAGGCGTTGGCCACGGAGCGGCCGACCGTGCGTACCTTGGTCTTCGCCTTCCGCAGGGTGGTGAGGACGTTGGTGTCCCAGGCCTGCGCCTGCACGCCGGAGACGTTGCCGAGACCGTCGAAGTTCTCGCCGGTCCCGTCGCCGGAGATCATCTGGTCCTCGAGCTCCTCCTCTAGGCCGTAGCGCAGGAAGGAGTCGATCAGGGTGCGGATCTGGCTCGCGTCGGACAGGGCCCGCTTGGTGATCGGGATCCAGTGCGCGATCGTCCGCACGGGCGTGGTGACCTTGGCCGCGGCCAGCGCCGACTCAGGCTTGTAGCCGCCGCCCGCGTTGAGGACCAGCGCCCCCGGAACGGAGGCCGGCGCGGTCGGGGAGGCCGAGGACGTGGCCTCGGCGACCGGGGCCGCGTTGTTGGTGGTCGACGTGATCCGGACGTACTCGATCGTGTCCGAGGAGGTCCGGCCGTTGGTGACCACGTCCCTCAGGCGCAGCGGGCGCTGGAACAGATCCAGGCCGACGCGCTGGCCGAGGTAGTCGTTGGTCACCCAGGCGCCGGCCGACGTGTCGGAGGCGCCGGTGACGAGGGACTTGTAGCCGACCGGGAGGGACTGCACACGGGACTTCTGACCGAACCCGCCCCGCGGGGCCTGGGCCATCAGCCCGGCGAACTCCGGGGACTCGGTGAACGTCTCGCCCAGGCTCTTTCCCGCCGGCGGGACGATCAGGCCCGACGGGGTCCGCCGCTCGCCGCTCTTCTCGGTGAGCTCGACGCCCTCGCCGAGCTCCAGCAGTGCCTGGTGCATGGTGCTGGTCGCCTTGGCCTTTTCCAGGCCCTCCTTGGCAGCCTTGGCCTTGGCCATGTGCTCGTTGAGCTGGGTCCGCTCGGTGTCCGTGAAGTCGCGGTCCTCGGCCTCGGCCTTGGCCGCGATCTCGCGTGCTTCCTTCAGGTGGTGGACGAGCTCGTCGGTGAGCTCCTCAGCCTTGACAGTCATGGGTTCCTCATCCCGTGAGCGTGGAGACCTCGGCCTCGAGGGCCGCAAGGTCGGCGAGCTGACGGAGCGAGGCGGGGCTCGGGCCGGCCGGAGCCTCCTTGGCCTCAGGCTTGACCTGGGGCGAGGCGGTCTCGGGCGGGGTCGGCGTGGCCTTCTCTGCGTCGTCGGCGCTGGAGGAAAGGGAGTCCAGCAGCTCCTTGGCGAGGCGCGCGATCTCCTTCACGCGCTCCTCGTTCTTCTGGCTGAGCGTTCGCCCAGCCTTCACCGCCATGGCCCCTGTCAGGGCCTGGCGAAGCTCGTCAGCCTGGGCCGCGGACGCGCCTTCGACCGCGATGCGCATGGTGGCGCCGTCGGCGGACTTCACGTCCAGCAGCTCGGTGGCCTGGTTCGCGCCGATCAGGGTCGGGCCGACCTCGTACAGCTTCAGCTTGCGCAGCTCGAAGGCCTCGCCCTCTTCTCCGTCGTCGGCCTTGCCCTTGGCGGGGCCGCCGTCCAGGACGTCGTAGGCGAAGGAGAACTGCGTGACCCGCCGCCCCTTGAGGAGCTTGTAGACCTGCGCGGCCTTCGGTGAGTCGAGGTCGATGCGGGCCTTCACCCACAGGCCTTCGGGGCGCTCCTCGGCTTCCAGGACCTCGCCGATGTGGTAGTCCGGGTCGTGGGACATGTGGGACCAGAGCACCGGGATGGGGTTCCCGCTGGACTTCCACTCGCTCAGGGTGTCCCCGAACGCCCCCGGCATGATTTTGTCTCCGACGCTGTCGACGTTGTACGCGGCGACGATCGCCTCGAACACGCCGTCGTCGGTGCCTTCGTTCTCGCCCGCCGCCTTGATGCGCACGGGGCAGCTCTTGATTCGCATCGTCACTCCGTTGCGTAGTCGAGACGGCACTTGCAGCCCGCTGTTTCCTTGGCACTGCCGGCGCCGTCGCCGGGCCAGCGGAGCCCGTTGCTGAACACGTCGTCGAGGCTGACTGCCTCGCCGTTCTGCGCGCGATGCGACGCCCGCGGGTTCTGGCCGCCGGTCCGCCACACCTTCTTCGTCAGCCCGGAAGCACCGGCTGCATCGTGCGAGCCGAACCCGCGCGCCTCCGTCGAGGCCGTCATCGCACGCAGGTCGGAGGCCGAGTCCCACACATCGCCGGCGTGCTGCAGGTTGGCCAGCCAGCCATCGCCGTCGTCGTCCACCTCAGCCACAGACGCGCGGCCGGATGCCTCGTGCTGTTCGGCGTGCGTCTCCGCCGCGGCCAGTAGCCACGGCAGCATGACCTCCGAGTCCCAGCCGTCCGCCTGCGGGTTGAACTCGTCCAGCACGCCCCAGGCCGCCAGCTGCGCGATCCGGTAGCCGTGCTCGGCGATCAGGGCTGTCAGCTCAGCCACCCTGCTGTCCGCGCCTTCGTCCCACCAGCCGAGCAGGTCCGGCATGCCGCCCGCCTTCGCGGCTGCCCGGGACTCCAGGCGCGCGAACTGGCGCTCCGTCCAGCGGGACAGTGCGGCCGCGAACGCGTCACGCTCCTCGTCGAAGTCGCCCAGCCCGTCCGGTGAGGAGGCCGCCTTCATGAGCACCAGGCGGCCGCGGGCTTTTGGGAGCGCTCCAGCCTCCGCCGGCTCGGGCGCCGTGTCCGTCGGAGACGCCATGTCGCCAACGAGGACGTTCAGCGGGGTGACCAGCTCGTCGCCGCCGTCGATCGCGGGCAGGTTCATGCGGGCGCGGGCCTCGTTGCGCAGCAGCCACGGCGCTCCGACCGCGGTCTGCAGCATCGACGCCTGCTCCTCGAAGGAGCCGCGCAGCTTCTCCTGCAGATTGAACTCGACGTAGACGTTGTCGGAGTCCGGCAGGTCGGGGATCAGCTGCAGTGCGATCTCTTCCTGGATCATCGTCAGCCACGGGCCGAGGGTGTCTTGGTAGAGCTGCTGATGCTGCTCTTTGATGTTGGAGAACGTCGCGTGATCGAGGATCCCGACCATGGGCAGCGGGATGTGGTAGGCCGCGGCAACCTCTTCCCGGGTGAGCTTCCTGCCCTCGATGTACTGGGCCTTGGCCGGGTCGAGGGCGAGCTGGACGTAGTCCATGCCGTCCTCGAGGATCGGGGTGCCGCCGGCCGCGCTGCCGCCGGACGTGTACGCCTTCCAGGACTCACCGAAGCGGGCTCGGGCGGTCGGCTCCCACTTCGGAGCGTCCGCCGGGCGCTTCAGGACGCCGGACATCCGGCCTCCGTTGCGCCACATCTGCTCGCGGGAGCGGGTCGCCTCGAACTCCTCCTGGAGAAGGGCTCGCAGGGCGTCCATCGGGGAGGAGCCTGAGCGCAGGTCGTCGGGGTCGTAGCCGTGGAAGTGCACGACCTCGTCCGGGGTGAGCTTCAGCTCTCCCTTCGAGCCGTGCACGACGAACTGCTCGGGCTGGAGCCAGGAATCTCCCCGGATCTCCATCCTTGGGGCCGGCACCGGGATCACGCCGAGGAGCTCACCGGAGTCCATGCGGACCTTCACCCAGAACGCGGCGTCGTAGATGGCGATGTCCGACACCAGACGCTCGACGAGCCGGTACCGGGTCAGCTTCGCGCCCGGTGCGGCCAGGATCTGGGCCAGCGGGTGGTCGGCGAGGCGTTCCCGGTCCGTGTCCGACACCCGGCGGTAGCAGTGCAGGCCCAGCTGGGCGATGTTCCGGGCGAGGAAGGACACCACGGTCCTCACCTGCGGCTGGCGTCGGTAGAGGTGGCCGTACTCGCTGTAGACGTTGTCCGCGAGCTGGACGTAGGCGGGCGCCACGATCGCCGGCGAAACCGACACGCCGGCGAGCTGCCCCTGGGAGACGACGAAGGCCATCAGCCGCCTCCCGCCACCTGGATGAAGTCCACCTTGGCCCGCTCGATGAGGACTTCGCCGTCCATCGGGGTGTCTGCGGCGCCGTGCTGCATCAGAACGGCGTCCTTCAGGATCAGCAGCGGACCTCGCTTGGCCCACAGCACTCCGGCGAAGGCCTTGTCGGTCAGGTTGACCACCACCCGCTTACGGACTGCGGTACGACGCCACGGGAACCAGCCCCACACGGTGACCTCCTCACAGGACCATCAGGTCGCCGTCCTCATAGGCCGACTGGGTCGGCTCCTCACGGGTCATGGCCTCCGAGAGCGCCGTCACCAGCGCCGACACGGCGTCGATCTTCTCGGCGGAGCGGGCCTTGTCCGGCTTGACGTTGCCGGCCGGATCCATGGCCACGGCGAGGTTGTCGACCATCCACGCGACCGCCGGGTTCCCGCCGTGCCGCACTTGCGGGGCCTGCGGGGTGCCCTTCAGGAGCAGGCGCTGCAATTCCTTCAGCGGCGGGGACATCGTCACGAAGCCCTGCCGCACCTTGACCATCGGCGCGTCGACCTTGGCCAGCTCGTTGGTCAGCGGAACCGCCGACCACGGGTCGAAGCCGATGCTCCGGACGTCGAAGGCGACGAGGTCGCGCTCGATCTGCTGCTGGATGTAGTCGTAGTCCGCCACGTTGCCCGGAGTCGCCACCAGCAGCCCGTCACGGACCCAGACGCTCGCTCCGCCGGCCGTCCGCTGGTCCAGGGCCTTGATGTTCTCCTCGGGCGTCCACAGCCGCCACAGGGCATCGAAGCCGCCGCGCTCGTCGTCCGGGAACAGCCAGCACAGGGCGCACAGGTCGGACGTGGCCGCAAGGTCAAGCCCGCCATAGGCCTCCCGGCCGGCGAGTCGGGCCTCGTCGACCATCCCGGCGTTCGCGTTCCAGGACTCGATGGTCAGGAACTTCGTCTCCTGCTTCGTCCGCCGGCCGAGGTGGAGGCGCAGGAACTTCGCCAGGTCCGCCGGGCTTTGCTTCGCCTCGTCGGACTTCGCCTGCAGGTACGAGCGCGTAGGGCTGACGCCGTACCCAGGGTTCGCCTTGCGCCACGTCGCCTCGACGTGCGGATCGTCGTCCCTCTCGGCTGCCCACACCACGCCGTATACCGAAGGGGCCGCGAACACCCGGCGGGCCAGCTGCTCGACCCGCTTGCGCTTGCGGTCGTACACCGACTCCCGCTTGCCCGAGTCGGCCGTCGTGATGATGACGACGAGCGGCTGCCGGCGTGAGCCCGTGCCCGTCTCGATGGTTTCCACCAGCTCCGGGGTCTTGTGTTCGTGGAGCTCGTCGACGATCGCGCAGTGGATGTTCGCGCCGTGCTGGGCGCCGGCCACGGAGGCAATCGGCTTGAAGTAGGAGCCGGACCGCTTGTGCAGGATCTTGTCCTTCAGCGGCAGTACGTGCTTCTTCAGCGCGGGCGCGGCCTCGGCGAGCTTCTTCACCGGCTCGAAGACGAAGCCGGCCTGCTCCTTCGTGGTGGCCGCGGTGATGACCTGTGCGCCCTGCTCGCCGTCCGCGCACGTCATGTAGATCGCGAGGCCGCCGGCCAGGGTGGACTTGCCGTTCTTGCGGGGCACATCGACGTACAGCTCGCGGACGATCCGCACGTAGGACTGGGCGTCCTCGTCCCAGCGGACCCAGCCGAAGACCGGCGCCAGGATGTAGGCCACCTGCCACGGGTCCGGCTTCAGCGGCTGCCCAGCCCACTGGCCCTGGGTGTGGCGGAGCAGGCTGAACGCTTTGATCACCTTGTCTACGCGGTCCGGGTCGAAGACCGCGCCCGGCGCCTCGCCAGGAGACGGCGTCTGGATCAGCGGCGGGCAGTCGGGGACCGGGAAGCCGCGGTCCTCGAGGTACCAGGCCACCTCGGGCGATAGCCGCAGACGCTCCAGGTCGAGGCCCGCGGGCGCGCGCTTACGCGAACGGGTTGTCGTCCTCGTTGCCATCGTCGGCCCCTCTCGCGAGGGCCTGCTCCGACGAAGGGGTCAGGCCGAAGTGGGCCGCGAAACTGCGGAGCTCCCGGCCGGCCGCACGCGCGATGC
Organism: Streptomyces sp. NPDC090077; assembly: GCF_044747545.1. Classification (NCBI taxonomy): domain Bacteria; kingdom Bacillati; phylum Actinomycetota; class Actinomycetes; order Kitasatosporales; family Streptomycetaceae; genus Streptomyces; species Streptomyces sp. NPDC090077. Next base: position 172,736 of record NZ_JBIVEG010000005.1, on the reverse strand, counting down.
CGACGGCAGGGTGGGCGAGGGTGCCCTGCCTCGCCTCGATGGTCAGGCCCTCCTGGTGCTGCTGGCGGATCGCGTCCACGAACGTCGCCCAGGTCTCGCAGTAGGCGGCCAGGACGGCCCGGTCCTCCTCCTTGAGGATGTCGAGCCGGGTCAGGCCGGGCACCACCCGCCGCCACTCCGCCGCGGCCTCAGCCGACAGCCAGTCGGGGGGCTCCGGGGCGATCCGCCGGAACGCCGGGCCCGGGTTGACCGGCCGGCCGGCCGAGTCCTTTCCGGGCGCCCGCCCCTTGATCAGCTTCAGAGCGGCAGGCTGTGCTGTGGCCATGATCCAGACCCCCTATCCCCAGATCTGTGCAGCGGTCTTTTTCTCTGACCGCGGCGGGCCCCCTGACCTGGGGTTTTGGGATTCTGACTCCCCTACCCCCTGGCCTGACGCCTGGTCTGATTCTTGATCCTGTTGGCTTGGGCGGCTTCCGCCTTGGACTTGATCGCGTGGCAGTCGCTGCAGATGAGCCCGAGGTTCTCCAGGGCCCTTGAGGCTCCGCCCTGGCTGATCGGCCGCTTGTGCTCGAGGTCGTAGATCTCGCCCTCGTCGCGTTCGCGGCCACAGACGTAGCACGTGTCGTTGTCACGGACCGTGACGCGCTTCTTCAGTGACCGCATCGTGCCCGAGCTCATCCCGTAACGGTCTTGCTTGCGTGCACGGTTCGCCCACGCTGGAGGCTGATGCTCCTCGCATCGCCCTCGGTTGAGCGCGAGTTGCTTGCAGCCCATCGCGCTGCATCTGGACGGCGGAGCCATGGGCACGGCAGTGTCCCCCTTCGCTGGTCCACCTGGTCTCTCACTGCACCCCAGGCCCTGCGGTGGGGTGGGGTTCACCGGGGGGGGGTACGACGATGGGGGGGGCTATTCGGGGGGCGGGGGGCATTGCACACCCGGGGGTGTCTTGCTCGTCACCTGGGCCAGGGGGATACCGAATGCTTCGGCCAGGCGCTGATAGCCCGCGTCGTTGGGGTGGAGCCGGTCCGCCATGTCGTCCGGCCCGAGGGAGGGTGGCTCGACGTAGGTGAAGGCCTCACCTGCGTGGGCGCGTAGTGCGGCGTTGAAGCGTACCGCCTGCTGCTCAACGCCCCCTGTCGTGGGGATGAGCCCCATGACGAGGACCACGCTCCCTGGCCGGTCCGCCTTGATGTGGGTGATCAGGGCGAGGAGTCGGCCGGCCGCACCGTCGCCTTGTCCGCGGTCGAGGTCGTTGATGCCGGCGTGCAGCAGGACGACGTCGGGCTGCGCCAAGGCGAGCCATCCGTCGATGCCGTCACCTAGCTGGCCGATCATGTAGCCGCTGTGGCCCTCGTGATTCGGATCCGGGATGGGCCCGCCCCGCTGGGATCCGACGAAGTCGACGTCCTGGCCGAGTAGCTGCTCCAGCGGTCCGCGGTAGCCAGCTCCCGTGCTGCTGCCGACGCCTTGGGTGATGGAGTCGCCGAGCGGCATGACCCTGACGGCAGGCCGTACCGTCTCGGACATCGTCGGGCACGGGGCCGCCTGGGTAGGCGTGCACGCGACGAGTCCGAGCAGCAGGCCTACGGTCATCTGACGCCGTACCACTAGGCGGTGGTGCTGTCAGTGATGAGGCCGAGGGACGCTAGCGCGCTGAGCAGCGACGCGAGCGCCGCGTTCCCGCCCCTGGAGCCGGTAACGCTTGGCTTCGTCACCGCCGTTGCGCCGTAGAAGCCCAGCGTCGTCCCGAGGTGCCGGAGCATCAGGCTGACGATGAGCGCGTCGTCGGTGGTGAGTTCGTTCGCCCCGGAGCGCCGCAGGTTGGTGTCTCGGGCTGCGTTGCCAGGGCCCCACTCCAGGGTCCCGCTGCCCAGCACCCGCCACCGGTCGAACGTGTCGCCGCTGACCCCGCCGCCGTGCGCGGTCGTAGCCGCTGAGGCCACGTTGTTGGTGACAGTGCCGGTCATGGTGCCGCCCGTGAGCGGCAGCAGGCCGGCAAGCGCCGCGGCAAGGCCGGTGACTTGGGACTGCGCCACGGTGACGGGATCGCTGCCGCCGGATCCGTGCGTGGACGCGTGCGCGGTCGGCGTGGCGGGCGGGCTGGTCCAGGTGCCGGGTGTGCCGTCCGCGGTGCACAGCCACCATGCACCTGCGGAGTCCTGCACCGCGTCGCCGGCGGTCCACGTTCCCGTTGTGGGTGCTCCGGTACTGGCGCGCCGGCCGCAGAGGCGGATGCTGGTGAGGCTGTTCTTCGCGCCGAGGGAGGCAATGCCGGTTGCCGGGTCGAGGGCGTGCTTGGTTGCCCCATACAAGGCGTCGACGAACTCGACCTTCCCCGCGACCTGCGCGTTCTGAGCGTCGGCCGACAGCCGGAGGTACGCCCGCTGGGTACCGTTGAACCCAGTACCGCTCCAGACCGAGAGAATCAGATCGGCGCCGGTGCCCTCGAAGTCGAGCGCTGAACCGCCGCGCCTCAGCCGGTACCCCTTAGTGAAGTCCGTGATCGTCAGGTCGCCGCCCGAGACCGTGGCGTTGCCGGCGACCTGAAGGCCTGCCAGCCAGGCGGTACCCCCCTCGATCGCGGCAACTCGGCTCAGGGCGTCGTTGACGAACCCGTCGAGCGCGGACAGTTCCACCTGGGTCGCGAACTTGTTGTCGGCGTAGCTCCGGTCGCCGTGCGGGTCGGTGGCGTCCCGGTGCGTGTTGACCTTGGCCTGTGCGCCGCTCGCCGTCTCGAGGGCTGCCGTGTCGGCGATGCCGTGGACGGCAGTCGTGTCCGCCTCGTGCGCGGCCAGGGCCGAGGCCGCGGCCGTGGTCGCCGCGGTCTGTGCGGTCGTCGCCTTGGTCTGGGCGCTGGCCGGGGTCTCGTAGGCGACGTTGGCGCGGGCGACCTCGTCGGCGATGGCCGCGTCGGTGTAGGCCTCCGCGTCAGCGTTGTTGCCGTCGACGCCCGCGGGGCCCTGGGGGCCGGTTGGCCCCGTCGGGCCGGTAGCGCCCGTTGCTCCGGTGGCCCCCGTAGCGCCCGTTGTTCCAGTCGGTCCTGCCGGACCCGTGGGTCCAGCTGGCCCCTGGGGACCGGGGACTGTCACGTAGTCGCCGTTGGCCGGGTTGGTGGGCGCGAGGTCGGACAGCTGCACCGTCGGGCCGAGCGAGTTCGCCAGCAGGATGGAGTAGCTGCGGCCCGCGGCGGCGTAGGGCCGCTCAATAACCCTGTACGTCCACCCCGTCGGCACACAGTCCGCAGCGTCGGAGGCAAGGAGCTCAACCCCGGTGGAGCCGTCCTCGGCCTTGAGGACGCCGTCAACCCAGATGCCGACCGCGTCGCCCATGATGATCGCGCCGTAGGTCGCGGACGTGATGACGCCTACCTGCGGGCGGAAGATGACCTTGCCGCGCATCGGGGCGCCATCAGGGTGAGAGCGAATGTCCGTGACCGTCACGGTCTGCAGGCCGACGGGCAGAGGCATTGGACACCTCCTCGTCGGTCAGGTGAATTTGCCGCACCATGTGCAGCGGCTCTCGCCGTCGGTTCCCCATCGCACGTAGTCGTGAAGGCCGATCGCATGCCGGAGGGATCGGGTGGTGCGGTAGAGCCAGTGCCAGGTGGCGTAGCTGCGCGGAATCGGGTCGGCTTCATCGCCTGACCATGGGCTCGGAATGCCGAGTGCCGTCGCTCTTGGCAAGGTTCGACCTCCTCGTCGGTCAGGCGGCTCGTGCTCCAGCGGGGAGCGGTGGGGGTTCACCGAGGTGTGTCTCGCCTGTCCACGGGTCGACGGTCTTCCGGTCGAGTTCGCGGAGGTCATATCGGACGGCCTTGCCGGTGCCGTACCGGCTGATGCGGCCTTCGGATGCCCAGCGCCAGATGGTTCCGATGGGGCGTCCGGTGTAGTAGGCGGCGTCCGCAGCTGTGACGAGCTGGGGGCGGTCCATACGCACCCCCTGAATGACGAAGGCCGCCCCTGAAGGACGGCCTGAGCGCGCACGAGTGCTACTTCAGCAGATCATGACTTCGGCGGGTTACTCGTGTCAAGGGATGTGGCCTGATGGAACACTGCATGGCATGGCCGTTTCGTACATGGTTCGCGGGTCCACGGAGGCCGAGTGCCAGCGGGAGTTGGACCGGTTGTGCCTGCTGCTGGGCGCCGAGCCGACTACCGCGCCGATGCAGGCGTCGGGTCCGGGGTGGATCGCGCGGGCGGTCGCGCCGGCGGCCCCGGCCCGTGAGGGCCAGGGCCGCGGGTAGGACGGCTGCTACCGCTTGTTGATGGTCTTGGCGAAAAGGCCGCGGGTCTGGGTGCTGACGTTGTGGTGCTGCTGGCTGACAGGCCCGTTGTAGTGGTGGTGCTGCTCGGCGGGCACGATCCCCTGTGCGCCGCGGAGGAGCCGGGCGACGGCCAGCAGGGGGATGGCGAGGGCCGCGGGGATGGCGCAGATCATCCCGATGACGGCGGGGTCTGCGTACCCAGAGGCCACGAGGACGCCGATCGCGACGAGTCCGGGCGGGACGGTGGCCAGTCCGGCGGCGAGCATCAGGCTGCTGATGTCCGTCGCCCGCTGGGACATCGGAGGCCGGCCGGGCTGGGCCACGGGCGGCGTGGCACCGACCCTGGGGAGCGGGGAGTCGTCCCGGTAGGCGGTCGCGGGGCGGAGGGCCTCGTTGACCGCGGCGATGAGGCGGTTGGCATCGGTCGTCATGGCTGGCCTCACTTGCTGGAAACGTCGTTGACGGCGTCGCTGGCCGTGCGGACTCCGGTGCCCATGACCTCCTGCACCTTGGCGACACCTGTGGCACCCCACGGGGTCGCCACGAGGAGGACCCAGAAGAGGCTCACGACGAGGAACTCGCGGCGCTTGAAGCTGGCGTCCTTCTTCATCCAGATGCCAAGGCCTACGGCGACGAGAAGGAACAGGGCGGTGGTGGTGAGGGTCATGACGCGCTCCGGTTTTCTGCGAGGGGGGTGTCGAGGAGTTCAGCGGTGTGCCAGTCGCGTTCGACTTTGCGGAGCTTGTCGAGGCGTTCGAGGCGGGCGGTGGCGTTGGCGACGTTGGTGGGCTTGAGGCCGGTTACTTCGCTGATGGCCTTGTTGCGTCGGGCGCCGTGGTCGACCGCGTCCCAGACGAGCCGTGACCGCGTGAGGGGTACGAGGTCGTCGAGTTCGTCGTCCTCGACGGCCGGCTGGGAGGGTGCGAGGTCGATGACCGCGGCCTGGCGGCCGGACTGACGTCCTGCCATGAGGTCGCGGAGGAAGGCCTCCTCGTCGGCAGCGTCCAGGTGCCGGTACTCGGCGCGGTGCTGGTAGGCCGGGCCGGCGCAGTCGGCCTCGGGCGCAGTGAGTGTCTCCAGCGGGAACTGGCGGGCGATCCGGGCCGGGTTGGTGTGGAACATGGCCCGGGACTGGGTGTACTGGGCCTTGCCGTCGGCGAGGTAGCACAGGCCGCCGGTCTCGGAGCCGTCCGGGAAACGCTCGGGAAGCGGGGTGAGGCGGAACTCTGGTGAGCGGGAACCGAGCGACATGATGTCGACGTCGGCGCGGGCGGTGCGGAAGAGGGCGATGTTCCCAGACTGGAGCATGTCGCGGATGGCGTTGGCGCTGCTGTCCGATCCGAGGCTGTCCAGGTTGGGGATCTGCACCCAGATGCGTGCCGCGATGCCGGCGGCGCGGGAGAGCCGGCCGACGCTGGAGACGGATCGCAGCAGGGGCTTGACGTGATCGGCCATCGGGTCCTTGAGGACCATCTCGTTGAACTCGTCCCAGGTGACGACCATGGGCGCGAACGGCTCGCCCGGCACGAAGAAGGACCGGCCCGTCTCGGTGAAGCCCTCCGCGTCGAGCCACTGCATCTTCATCTGCTCGGCGTAGCGGTACTCGCTGACACGGTTGGCGGCCTGTCCCATCAGCATGGCCCCGTAGGCCGACTTGACGAGCCAGTCCAGGTCGCCGGCCCAGGGGGCGTATCCGGCGCCGCCCTTGCCGTCGGCCAGCCAGGAGATGAAGCCGTTCTTCCGCTGGGCGACCTGGAGGTCTTCTTCGAGGCTGGTCTTGCCTGCGCCGGTGGTGCCGGAGCCGAAGGCGTGGACTGCGGACGCGGAGGGGCGGCCGGACAGGCCTCGGCGGGTGGCGTCGAACTTGAGGAGGCGCCATTTCGCGGGCTGGCCGTAGATGTCCTGTCCGACGGAGATGTAGCCCTGGTCGTCCATGGTGAGGGCGTCGAGGTCGAGCGGGATCCCGCCGGAGAGGGGGTTGGTGGCCATGTCGTTGACCTCGATGCGGCGGGCGTCGAGGACCCGCAGCTGGAGGCGGGAGACGGCCCCTTCTCCTTCCATGTCGAGGGCCTGGGCGATGTCGCGGGCCTGGACCTCGGCGACGGAGGTACCGCGGCGCGGGAGGACGATCTTGAAGCGGCGGCCGAACTGGGTGTGCTCGACGTCGTACAGTTCGCTGCCGTTGTAGGGGCCGAACTCCTTCCACACCGCGGGGAGGTCGTCCAGGTCCAGCTGGCCGGCGGTGGCGGCGCGGAGGGTCACGGTGAGCTTGGCCCTGCTGGCCGGCATGTCGTCGGGCCGGTAGATGTTGACGGCCCGCGGGGGAACCTCGAAGGCGATCGACACAGGATCCTGGCCCACGCCGACGGCGGGCTTCGCTGTCGTGGAGACGATGACGGCGCTGAGTTTGTCGTCGTCGAGGCGAACGTTGACGAGCCTGGAGTCGGGCAGCGGGCCGCGCTCGCAGGCGATCCACTCGTTCCAGCGGGCCAGGTACCAGTCCGCATCCCGCGTCTGCACTGCGGCGGGGACGGCCGGGGCCGGCTTGGTCCACATCCGGGCGCCCCAGGTCGCGGCCATCGAGCCGACGACCAGGTCAGCCCACCAGGGCAGCGGCAGGTAGCCGGTGGCGGGGATGGCCGCGAGCGGCCCGGCGCGCAGGGCCATCTCGGTGGCGCTGTAGCGGCGCCACCAGCCCTTGTCCCAGTCGGGCAGGGCCCGTACCCAGACGGTGCGCAGCATCTGGCAGCGGGCCCGGTGGGCCGCCGCGGTCGTCTCGCGGATCAGGGCAGGCCGCTGTTCGTGGTCGTACCAGCCGTTCGCGGCCTGCAGGACGGGGGTGAGCATGCCGTCGCTGTCCACGGTGGGGTTCGGGGTGTGCTGGGCGGCCAGGCGGCGGCGCATCCGGTGCAGGGTGCGCCGGTAGCGGCGGCGGCTGGCTCGGCACATCCACTCCCACGGCTCTCCGTGTCCGGGGAGCCAGCGCCAGGGGCCGGGCAGCATCCCGAGGGCGGCCCAGCCTGCAGCCGCACCGGCGGCGCCTGCGGTGGTGAGGAGCAGGGGGTCGCCGCTGAGCATGGAGGCTGCTCCGAGGCCGGTGCCGAGGTAGAGGCCGGGGTTGTTGAGGGTGGCGATCCGGGCACGGATGCCGGTCAGTTCCTGCGTGGTCGGTTCGGTGGTGGTGCGCGGGGTGGGTACGGTCGTCGTCGCCATCCGCTCGTCTCCGATTCCAGGGTGGGCAGGGGCGGGGCCGGAGGGGGCCCCGCCCTGCGGGGTGGTCTAGCGGCGCTGGTTGAAGCTGCGGTCGGCCATCTGCACGCTGTGGGTGCGGTTGGCGTCGGCCATGCGGCCGTGCTGGCTCTCCGTCTCGCCGGCCAGGCCCTGGGCGGCGGTCGCCAGGGCGTCCGAGGCGGACACGATCGCGGCGACGCTGCCCGCCATGGCGTGAGAGATCGTGGAGATCTCCATGTAGGCGGTGGTGGTGGGCTCGTCGACGCTGAGGATCGTCATGGCCTCGGACAGGTAGCGGGCGGAGGCGGCCCGGTCCTCGAACCGGTCCTGCATCCGCTCGACAGCCTGGCGGGTGCGGGCGGCTCGGATGCCGTAGGCGGCGGCCCTGGCCATGACAGCCGCGTAGGTGACGGTCACTCCGATGGCCTTCGTGATTCCCATGGTCAGGCTCCCGTCGTCTCGTAGGCCTCGGAGTGGGCGGCGGTGTCTTCCGCGTCGACGGCGTCGCTGACGTAGAAGGGGCGTTCGGCGACGGACTCCATGTCGGCGGCGATCCCGGCGTACACGCCCTGGCCGGCCTCCAGGAGCTTCTTGGCCTTCATCACGGCCTCGTCCTGGGCGTAGGTGTGCTGCTTGAGGTGGCCGAGCTGGCTGTTGATGAGCTGGTACTGCTCCATGCAGCGGGTGACCCAGCCGATGACCCGGTCGCCGGCGCCGGCGTTGCGCAGGGCCGCGATGAGTTCGTCGGCGCGGCTGATCTCCCGTTCGCAGCGCTGCTGGAGGCGGTCGTAGACGGTGAGGTCGTCTTCGCACATGAGGGAGAGCTCTTCGCTCTCGTCCCTGACGGACTCGTAGGTGACTTCGGATGCCATGCGGCCGACTCCGTTCTCGCTGGGCTGGGCTGGGGTCGTGGGGGCGGCCGGTTCGACGGCCTCGGGGGGTGCGGCAGGCGGTTCGGGTTCGCGGGGCGCCGGTACCGCGATGGGGTCCGGTGCGGTCTGCGCCTCGGGCTGGGAGGGCGCCGGTCCGGGGGCCGGAGCAGGGTCCGGAGCGGGTGCGGCAGGTACCGGTTCCACGGGAGCCGGCCCGGCCGCGCCCACGGGCTTGGTCAGGACGACCTGACCGGGAAGCCCCGCAGTTGGCGGTTCCGTCGGCGTGGGCGGAATCACCGGCGGAGCGATGACCGGGGCCGGATCGGGAGCCCCTTCGGCCTTGCGGCGCCGGCGGTACTCCTTCAGAGCCGAACGGCCGGTGTCGCGGGCCCAGTAGACGCCCCTGGCCGTCCAGTTCCCCAGGTGGCGGCCGGCCGGGGTGGCGACACGTTCCATCGGGGTGTGGCGCCGGTACCCGGAGCGGAAGGCCTCGGGAATCGTGAGAGGCTCCTCGTCGCTTTCCGCCGGGTCGGTGCCGTGCTTGTCGGCGATCTTGCGGACGGCCTTCTCGTGGCGGACCCGCTCCCGCCTCAGGTCTCGCTCGGCTGGACTGATTCCCAGCCTCGCCTGTTCGCTCTGCGCCCCTGCGGCCCACGCCAGAAGGCAGGCGGCGAGCAGGACTTCCATCGCGTCTCCTTACGTTCTGCGACGGGAGAAGGTGAACGTCTGGATCGTGCGCGCACGTGCGCGCGTAGCACGGATCCGAGTTCACGTCCTCCCGGGTGAATGAACGAGTGAATGATTACCGTGCGTAGCGGTCGGTGATGGCCTGGAGGACATCTGCGACCTCGCGCCAAGCGCGATTCGCAACGACCGGATCGAGATCGCGGAGCTCGCTGCGAAGCCGGTCCAACCGGCGGATCGCCCCTTCCTTCGGGGACTTGGCGTCCCGGCGCTTGATCTCCTTGGCCCAGTAGGCGGATCCGCTCATGTCGTCCTCCGCTTTCGGCTGGGTGGTGAGGCCTTCCGGGTCTGCTTGCCGGGTCTGCGAAAGTTCCGCTCGCCGGGGTCACTCGTCGGCTGGCCTGTGGGTTTGTGGATTCGACTGCTCCGGCAGTCGCAGCAAGGTCCAGCGGTGGACCGCTGGGCCTCACTGGTGGTGCCGGAGGGGTCAGGCGGGTACGGCTTCGGCCTCGAGGGTCTCGATCTCGCCCCAGATGCGGCGGATGCGCCCTTCGCGCGCCTTGAAGCCGGCCTCCAGGAAGGCGGCATACGCCTGCCGGTAGGAGCGAGGCGGCTCCATCGCGTATCGGAGCCACCGCACGACGATCTCGAGCTGCTCGTCGCTGAGTGTCATGTCGGGTTCGGGGGTCTCAACGCCTGCGGCCAGGGCCAGCTCCTTGAGGCTCATGGCATCCTCGACGGGGACCTGCTCCACCTTCGGTTCACTGTCCGTTTCGTCCGGGATCACGGGCGGGGTGGCCGCGGCCTCGATTTCCGGGATGACCTGCGTGGCCACTGTGTGGCCACCCTGCTCAGGCGGGGTGTGGCCAGCGCCCGTGGCCACGGGGCGTGGCCCGATCATCAGGAGCTCCCGGGAGGCGAACGCGGCAGCCTTCTTGCCGTAGTCCGCGTCGGCCGCTTCGAGAAGCTCCTCAGCCTCAGCGCGCGCCCTGCTGATCTTCTCCTGCGCCTTGGTCAGCGCCTTGGCCCGGGCGATCTGACGCTCCATCTCGGCGAGGTGATCCGCCGTCTCGAGCAGCACGTCGGTCTGCGCCTCGGACGCCAGGTGCCGGGCGTCCGCCGCGGCGAGGGCCCGGGCGTTGCGGGCGGCGGCGGACTGCTCCGCGATCCGCCCGGAGGTCTCCGCGTCGGCCAGCATGTTGTCCGTGAACAGCCGCAGCCCCATGAACACGGCGGCGGCGACAGGAACCCCGGCGAAGATCTGCGCGTGCCCGAGCTTGAGCAGTGTGGTCACGGACACGGCGATCGCGGCGGCCGAGATGCTCAGCATCACGATCATGCCGACCTTGGACCGCTGCCGGATCGCCACCTCCGACATCCGCAGAACGCCGATCCACAGGGCGTCGTAGACCAGGGCGATGGTCCAGCCGGCGGCAGTCGCGGCGTCGCCGTGCAGGCCGAGCATCTGCCCGAGCTGCGGGCCGACGGTCGCGGCCATGAGCACCAGCGCGGCGCCGGTGAGACCCTTCTCGAGGATGGCGAAGGCGTTCAGCCCCCGGATCCTCTGCTTGATCCTCTTCATGGCTCCTCCCTTCAGGTAGAGCGGCGGCTGTCAGGCCGCGGCGGGCAGTTCGGCGTCGAGCTCGTCGACCAGCGGACTGTTGTGCTGGTTGGCCTTGTCGTGGGCGTGGGCCTCCAGCCACACGAACGCGGCCTCGATCCGGTCCTTCGCCTCGACGGCCTGGTAGTAGCGGCGGACGACGTCCTGGCGGTACGCGTGCTCGGCCCAGGCGGCGTCGGTCTCGTCGGGCTGGTGGATGGGGGTGACGGTGGCGAGCATGATCGTGGTCCTTTCGGGCTTAATGGGGTGGGGATTCAGCAGCCGCCGTCGCGGCGGGCGGCCTCGGCGATCGCTTCGGCCTGCCTCTGGCTGGCCCGCTCGAGTTCCTCGGCCGCCTTGCGGAGGGCTTCCATGAGCTGCTCGGGGGTCTGCTCGGACATGTCAGTGCTCCTCTTCGGTGGGGCTAGCGGGTGATGACGGGCTTGGTCAGGTCGCGGTGCTGGAGCTGGACCTGGAGGCCGCGGCGGCGGAGCCGACGGGCGAGGTAGTGCGCGACGGTCGCACTCCTGTGCCTACCTCCGACGCATCCGACCGCGATCGTGATCTCGCTCTCGGAAGGGCCCTGGCGGAACGCGGCCACCTGCTGGACGGTCGCTTTCATCAGCGGGCGGATGCCCGGCGTGCGGAGTACGGCCTTGCGGACGGCCCAGTCACGGGCGGTCTTGCCGCGGAGCGCCGGGTTCACGTGCGGGTCCCGGTAGGCCTGCCTCAGGTCGAGGGTGATCGTGGCCTCCGGCGGGGCGGCATGCCCGTAGCCGAAGGACACGATCCGGATGTCGGCCATCAGCTGCGCTTCTGCTGGCGGAGCTCGTCGGACAGCTTGTCCATCGTCGATACCAGGTTCTGCTCGCCGCCCTCGAGGAAGGCGTGGTAGACGATGTCAGCCGCACGCTCCGGGTTGCCGCTCTCGACAGCGGCCTTCGCCTCAGCGGCCTTGTCCTTGAAGAAGTCCATGGCAGTTGTCCTTTCGGGTGGAGTGGTCAGGCGGCGTGGCGGCGGATGAAGGTGTCGACGGCCTCGTCGGGCAGCTCGTCCGGGGACGGGCCGCCGAAGTACGTGAGGCGCTCCAGGCGGTACGGGCTGGTCGGGTAGGCGACCCAGTCGCGGCCGGTGACCGGCATCCCGTCGGACGCGGAGCCGGCCATCTCGACGGCGGCGGCGTCACCCGCCAGGAGGTCGGCGATGTAGACGTGCATGGCCTCGGCGACCTGCTCGGCGGAGGGCTGGGGGGCGGGGGCCGGGCGCTGCCGGCGCTTGAAGAAGGACATGACGGTGCTCCTCAGTTGGTCGTGCCGGGATGGATGGGGTCTAGCGGGTCTCGGCGGCCTTCTCGCAGGCGACAGCCTCAGCGCGGCAGACGCGCGCCAGGTCGGGCTTACCTTCGCTGTCGGCGAGAGCGGCGCTCTCACGCCACTCCAGGGCCTCAGCGCGCAGGGCGTCAGCGGATTCGGGCATGACGGTGCTCCTCAGGTGTCGTACCGGGAGGGGGTGGTCAGCTGCGGTGGGTGTGCTGCTGGCCGGTGCCGAGGGCGCCCACGTTGTTGCGGGCGTCGGCCTGGGCCTGAGCGGCCTGCGCGGCGGTGTGGAGGTCGGCCTGGCAGGCCTCGACGGTCGCCGGCTGATCCACGATGGAGTGCTGCTGCTCGCTCATCGGGCCACCGCCTTGCCGCCGCGGGTGGTCCCGCCGGGCAGCACGTGGACGGAGCGGACGTCGGAGGCGACGTCGACCGGCGGCAGGGACGGCTCGATCACGAACCGGCCGGCGCCCAGCTTGCGGCCGACGAGAACCAGCTGGCGGGACGGGGCGGGCTTCGACTGCTCGCTCATCGGGCCACCCCCGCCGCGGTCCGCGCCATCGCCCGGATCTGGTCCGCGAAGGCGACCAGGTTGTCGGCGTACTCGAAGGCCTGCGACGGGGTCATGTCGAGCCCCTCGCCGCCGTCGTCGACGTTCACGAACGGGCTCCGCCGGTCGGCGTTCCGCGAGTACGGGTCCATGCCCAGGCGGGCGAGCAGTGTCACCTCCGGGTCCCGACCCATCGACGGGGCCATCAGGCCAGCGAAGGTGCCCGAGTGCCACAGGTCCTCGAGGAATCGGTTCGGGCGGGACACGTGATCGATCACGCACCACGACGGGCACTCGACGAAGCAGGTGCAGCCGTTGATCACGGCCGGGACGACGCGGGTGGTGGTCATTACGCCACCGCCAAGTCGTCCGACGGGATGCCGCGCTCGGCGACGTACTGGTCGAAGGCGGCGCGGCTGATGCGCAGGGTCCCGCGGCCGGCGCCCACGCGGTACGCCTGCAGGTCGCCCTGCCGGATGGCGAGGTAGACCGTCGACACGTCTACGCGCAAGGCCGCAGCGACTTCTTTGGCCCGCAGTGGGCCGGTGGAAGGGGCGGCTTCTGCCACCCTCAGGGTAGAGTTCTCCTGCATCGGTTTCTCTCCTAAGACGCCGGATGCATGGCCTCGATGGGCTCGGTGTTGGTAGCACCGAGACACCCCCATCGGGGCCTTTTGCGTGCCTGACTTGCCCCAACCTGTCGTTCCGGCGGGCATGGCACTACGATGTCTTAAGACTCTTGGTGGAGTCAAGCAGGTTCTCTAAGAATCTTAAGACGGGAAGGATCGGATAGTGAGTGCTGCTCAGCGACTGCCGGCGTATCGGCAGGTCGCGAACGAGATCATCGAGCGCATCAAGAGCGGTGAGCTTCAGCCGGGAGACCCGATTCCTTCGGCGCGGAAGATCGTCGAGGAGAAGGGGATCAGCAGCGCCACGGCCGCACGAGTGCTGGGGACGCTGCGAGACGAAGGCTGGGCCGACACTTCACCCGGGCGTCGGACCGTGGTGCGCGCCCAGACGGTGATGACTCAAGGCGCGAATCGGATCGGCATGATCCGCCGCGGCGATAGCGGTCTACTCGACGGCGAGACCGTCGAGTTCGTGGAAGCGCGAGCCGAATCGGCCAGCCAGGAGGTAGCCGACGCGCTAGGAATCGAAGCGGGCGGCGACGTTGTGATGCGCCGGCGTCGCTACGTGGATCCGGCAGGCGTGTCGGTCGTCTCGTCCACCTGGATCACGGCCGCCCTGGGTGCGGTGCTGCCTGAGTTCACGCAACCCGAAAAGCTGCCGAAGATGACCATGGGACTCATCGAGGACCGCACCCAGCGTCGAGCCGCGCGACAGCGGGACACGTACTCAGTGGCCCCCGTTCCAGAGGATGTCGCAAGTCACCTCGGGGTCACTCCTGGCGAGCGAGTCTTGAAGGTGACGAACCGGTACGTCGATCAGGAAGGCGAGCCGACCGAATATGCGATCGACTGGCATGCGCCTGGACGAAGCTGGGTCGCCGAGGGGCCCGTCGGCTGAAGTTGCTCGGCCAGCGACATCATCGGCGCTGCATGCCGAGGGGGCTCCGCCATCACGTGGCGGAGCCCCCGTCTTGCATTGTCATTCCGAGCGGGAGTCGGCGTTGCGCAGACTCTGCTGCACTCGACGCCACGCTTCCAGGGCTTCTCTGACCTGCTCAGGGCTCGCCCCATCCCCGGCGCGCACAACGACGATCATGCGCGCGTCCGACCCGCCCAGCTCAACGACCTGCGTGTCGATCAGATCGCCATGGCCCAACTCGTGCGCAATGGCCAGCGGGAGATCACTGCGGGGCTCGGGAGCGGAGACTTCCGCCTGCGTCCGCCGCGTCGGCGGGCCAACGGCTTCGCCGGCGAGCAGCTGATCGACGTACCCCTCCGGCCAGTCGAGGATGTCGAGGACCTCGATCGTCTTCCGGCTGATCCGTCGGCGCGTCACGCCCATTTCAAGGTTCTGAATGGTGGATCGAGACGTGCCAGCCCGCTCGGCCAGATCTTCCTGGGTGAGGCCAGCCGCGAGCCTTGATGCGTGCAGCGCCTCAGCGACGGCTTTCCAGTTCTGCTCCATGCCCCCATCCTGCACGGAAGCATGAACATAGCCAAGTTAAAGCCTCCGAAAGTAGAGAAGAGCTTGCGTTGATGACCAACTAAAGCCTAACTTTCAGGTGGCAGGCCCGCCCCGAACGGCCAAGCACGGGACGGGCCTTGTCGATCATTCCGCTGTGCCTAAACAGATCGGAGAGACCATGACCATGGTCGCACGCCAGGAGCAATCGCCCGAGATCGGCTCATTCGCATTCCACGGTGACACCGTCACGGTCGTCACCAACGAGCAGGGCAGCTGGGCCGTCCTCGGTCAGCTGTGCCAGAACCTGGCTCTGGACCCGAACGGACAGCGTCAGACGATCGAGCGAAAGGCCTGGTCGGAGGGCAAGACGTGTGTCATGCACGTCATGCTCCCCGGCCAGAGTCGCGCCTACCCTCAGTTCCTGGTCCACGAGCGCATCCTTCCGATGTGGCTGGCGAACGTCACCACCAGCCGAATCGCCGACGAGGTGAAGCGGAAGAAGGTCGAACGCGCCCAGGTCGAACTCGCTGACGCTCTGTACCGGTACGTCACGGGCGAAGTTCAGCGCGTCACCCCCGCCCCCGCTCCTCGCGAGATCACCGCCGCGGCGGGCCCGGTCTCGTACCGCGACCAGGCGGAGATCCTCGCGATCCTCCGCCCCGCCCTGCCGGAGCCCTACGCCACCGCGACGGCGAAGGTGATCCTGGCCCGCGCGATGGGTGAGCGGCCGGAGCTGGACTCGTCCGAGACCCCGCTGTACGCGGCGACGTTCCTGGCGGAGAAGGGCCACAAGGCGAAGACCGTGGCCAAGTTCCAGTCGGGGTTCGGCGCCCGGGTGTCGAACGCGTTCTTCAAGCGGCACGGCCGACGGCCGGAGAAGATCGCGGGTCCGGCCGGCTCCCGGATCGACAAGGTCGCCGTGTACACGGAGGACGACCGGCCGCTGCTCGAGGAGGTGTACGCGGGGATGGCTGACCTGATCGCCGCGTTCGAGCACGGGGACCAGATCGCGCTCAGCGCCTGACCCCGGACACAACGCAGCCCCCGACCTCAACTGAGGTCGGGGGCTGCGTTGTGGTTGCTGGGCCTGCTATTCGCCGACGGTGTAGTCGGTGGTGTCGCGGACTCGCTTGTAGGTGTCTTCGCCTATCCAGTGGCAGTAGAGCTGGCGGGGGCCCTTGATGGAGAGGCGACGGCAGTGCTGGCCGGCGGTGGACCATGCTGCGACTTCGGCGCGGGGGCCGCCGGCGGCGGTGAGCTCGGTCACGTATTCGAGAGCGGGCTTGAGGTCGGTGTCGGTGGACACCATGATCCCGATGTCGTATTCACCGCGGGTGGCCATGACCGCAAAGTCCATGGTCAGCTGGACGTCGATGCCTTTTTCCTGGGCTTTGGCGCCGTTGGCTGGCCAGCCTTGCGGGTAGCGGAGGGGCCTGGTGATGACCTTGACGAGGGGGTTCTTCTCCCAGGCGGCGTGCTGGCGGCGGGATGCCCCGTAGGAGCCGGGTTGCCGCGTGGCGTCGGGTTGACCGCGGTAGATCCGTACCTGGTGGAGGTGGCGCTGGAAGGGGCTGTCGGCCGCGAGGTGCTGGGCGAGGGAGAAGGGGTCGAATTGGCCTGCTGACCAGCCGTCCCATGCCTCGTGGTAGAGGCGGCGGGCGCCCATATAGGTGTTCTGGTAGTCGTAGAAAATGACGACTCTGTCGCTCAACGAACCCCCTGAACGAATAATCCCCGCCAGTGCGGGCTAGGCCCGGACGGCGGGGAGGAGTGGTGCCAAGCTAACACCGGGCTGCGGGCTCTGCCAACCTGACGTGAAGCAAAAGATTGACTACTTTGGGTTACTTACGGCGACCCCGGGTCCGGCTCGGATGCCCTCATGCCGCGGACCTCTCCGCCATGGGCAGCTGGAATACTTCGGCGTGCCCGTACTGCGTCTCGCAGCCGCCGCATCGGATGCCGGGGGTGTCGAGGGTGACGCGGAGGACGGTGCCGCAGGGGCAGGCGACGGGGATCCGGCGGGGCGGCTTCTCGCCTCCGATGATGGCGCCGCATTCGGCGCGGAGCCGGCGGACGTCGTGGGCGAGTTCGTCGACGGCGTCGTGGCTGTCGCAGAACCAGGGGACCTGGGCGAGGAGGAAGGCGACGGCGCCGTCGACGGTCTGCTGGATGTCGCCGCGGAAGGGGGGTTCGTCCCAGCCGAGGTCTTCGCGGGCTGCTCGTTCCCAGGTGGTGACGACGCCTTCGATTCCGCCGCGGGCTCGGAGGTCGAGTACGCGTTCGTTGACGGGGAGGGGTGCGGTCCGGCTGCCGGTGCGTCCGCTGTCGCCGCGCCGGCTGGGGGCGAGGTGTTCGGCGAGCTGCCTGTAGAGGGCGGGGAGGGCGGCCAGGTTGTCGGTGAGGCGTTCCTGGCAGCCGGGGTGGACGCGGACGGTGGAAGGGTTCCGGCATATCGCGCAGGCGGTGACGACGTTCACGGTTGCTCCTCGTGCGGCGGTGCGGGCGGGTCAGGCGGTGGGGCGGGAGTTGCGCCGTTCGGTCACTTCAGTCCCTCGGTGATCTCAGCTCGGCGCTGGCTGGTGGCTTCGAGGCGGGCCTTGGCCTCGGTGTAGTCGTCGGTGTCCTGGGCTGCCCGGTACTGCTCGTCGAACCAGGTCTCGAGGGCGGGGTCTCGGCTGATGGCGTGCTCGATGCGCCACAGCCGGGTGACCGCCGGGGTGGGTTGGCGGCCGGCGAGGTGGCCGTCGTAGTCGGCAAGCCGGTGGGGGCAGTCGCGGGCGATGGCGTCGCGGAGCGGGTCGGTGGTCACGGCCGGTCCTCCCGTCCGGCGAGGATGGCGAGGAGTTGGTGCTGCTGCTCGGGGTTGAGGCTGCGGGCCAGTACGCGGGCGGCGTCGAGGCGGGTCTGGAACCGGCAGGCGAGCCGCTGGGCTTCGTCGACCTCGGCGTCGAACACGACGGCGATGGCCTCGGCGATGATGCTGCGGGATTCGGCGGGCAGCCAGTAGCCGCGGGCGGCGAGCCTGGCGTCGACCGCCTTGAGGGCTGCGGTCTTGAGGGCGGATGCGGTGGTCACGGTCGGGGCTCCTGGGGGTCGAGGGCGGTGCTCCCGCCGGTTACTCGGCGGACCCACTCGCGGGCCGGGGCGGTCGCGTTGCGCCGCAGCTCGGCCATGTATGCGAGCAGGTCGGCCGGGGTGATGGTGCCTCCGTCGTCCACGGCCTCCTGCACGTAGCCGGTCAGCTCGGTCCAGGCCGAGGCGTAATCGGGGGCGGGCGGCAGGTCGATGTCCGTCCATACGATCCGGGTGGCGCCTCCGTGGCCGTGTACGGCGATGGCGTCGTCGAGCCGGTCCCAGTGGACGCTGGACGGCCTGTCGCCCCTCCAGCGCATGGAGGCGGTGCCGTCGGGCCACAGAATGCCGTCGGCGACGATGCCAGTACCGGATACCCCGGACACGTCGGCGTGGCGCAGGAGGTGGAAGCGGCGGGGCTGGTCGGTCATAGGAGGTCTCCTTGGACTCGGACGGTGGTGATGTGGATGTCGTGGCCGCTTGGTGTCCAGCGCCGCCAGCCGCCGGCGGCCCGTCCGGCGTCGGGATGGATACGGCGGTCGCGGAGGGTGCGGGGCCGGGGGGCGGCGGTGGTGCGGGGCTGGGGTGCCGGGGCCTCGCCGTCGTGGCAGGGCTCCGGCACCCACAGGGCCAGCTGCTCGGAGGTCACGCCGGCTCGACCGTGTACGTCGTGGTGATGCGGAGGATGCGGAGCCGGGCGCCCGGGAAGTCCCGCTCACGCTCGGCGAGGCAGGCGGCAGCCCGGTCGTGGCTTTCGTAGTGGGCGCTGGTGACGAGCCAGTCGCGCTCGCCGAGGCGTTCGACGACCCACTCGTCGTCAGCGGGGTATGGCGCGGTCATGCTCCGGCCTCCTCTGCGACGTCATCGGCGTCGCCCTCATCGACGGCCTGGGCGCAGCGCCCGCCGTCGTCGGCGGAAACGAAGTCGAGGTCACAGCCGGTGCCGCAGTCAGGGCAGGCGTATCCCGTGCAGCCTGCCGCGGGGCAGCCGGAGTCGTAGACGTCTCCGTCGCAGTCGGGGCAGCCGCGCTCGTCCGGCACGGTGTGCGGTCGGTCCGGGTCGAGGAAGACGAGTTCGGTGATGGTGCCGGTGGAGAGGTGGATCGGGTCGATGGGGATGTGGATGTCGGTCACGTGCGTCTCCTGGGGTGAGGGCTGGGGCCGGCCGCCCCGGCATAGGGCGGCCGGTGAGGGAGGGGTCAGTGCGGGGCGGTGCCGTCGAGGAGGTCGGCCAGGGCTACGAGGGCGCCGTCGGGGCTACGCCACCGGTCCCGCCCCGTCCCCGGCTCCCGGTCCTGGGCCTGGGCTCGCGTCCAGCCGAGGAGCATCAGCTCGGCCAGGCGCCGCGCCCGGCGCGAGTTGGTGCCGAGCGGCCCGCACAGCGGGCGCGGGTCCGGTGATCCGTCGCCGCCGGCGGGGATCTGGTGCAGGTGCCAGTCGTCGGTCGCGGACCAGGTGCCGTTGCTGTGCTGGTAGCTGTGCGCGTCGAGGGCGTAGGTGTGGTTGTTGTGGGTGGTGCGGTAGTCGCGGGTCCATGCGAGTTGGGATTTCCAGGGCATGTGTTTCTCCTTGTGCGCGGGTCGGGGTACCGGCGCGGTCGGCCGGTTGTGGAGGCGGATCGTTGTGCGGCCCCCTGAGGGCCTCTCGGCTCCCCGGGATGCCGCTCGGGTCCAACTCGGGACTTCAGGCCGTCAGGCGGGCGTGCAGGGGCCTTCTCGGGGGTCGTTTGTCGGGGAGGGAATCTCAGGTTGCTTCTCGGGCCGCCTTGAGCCCGTCCCGGTAGGCCTTCTCGCCGGCCCGGCAGTCGTCGCAGATCGGGATCCGGCGCTTGCGGTGGGTCTCGTAGCCGGCGTGGTCGCCGTGGCGGAGGAACGGGCGGCCGTCGAGGAGACCGGCCCGGCAGGCGAGGAGGACGGCGTGCGGCGCGTTCCGGGCGCCGAGCTTGGCCATGGCTCGGTTGACCGCGGCGGTCAGGCCCTTGGGCGTGAGCACCAGCTCGGCGGCGATCTCCGCATGGGTGCGTCCGGCGGCGATCCGCTCGAGGACGAGGAGCTGGTGCTCGGTCAGCTCCGCCCGGGACAGCCCGGTCACATGAACTCCAGCGGCTCACCGGCTTCGGCCGCCTGCTCCATGCCGCCCGCCAGGGCCAGGCCGGCGCGACGGTGGTAGACGCCGAGGGGATCGGACTCCCAGGTGAGGGCGGCCGGCCAGAGTTCCTCGACGATGGCCCGGAGGTGGGGGGCGATCGTCGCGCAGTCGGTTGCGCTGATCTCGCCGTCGCAGTCGGAGTGGTCCAGCAGGGGGCGAAGCGGAGTGGTGGTGGCGTCCCAGGGTTGGGTGCCGCCGAAGCCAGCCATGTCCTCGAGAGCGATGCCCTCACGGGTGGCGATGGCTGTGCGGAACTGCGCGAAGCCGCTGTAGGGCCACTGCGCTCCGCCGTGGCTGAAGTCGATGCCCATCGGGGTCTCCTGTCGTGAGAGGCTCTGGGTGCGGACGCCCTCGCTTACCTCGAGGGCGTCCGTCCTGCGTTCAGGCGGCCGGAGGTGTGGTGGTGTGGTCCCACGCCCAGTTCTCCTGCGGGTAATCGCAGTCGGGGTCGGGGCAGACCCACCCGGAGTGGGTGGCATCGAGGGCCGGGCTGCGTCCGGAGGCGTGCAGCGCGAAGCACGTGTACACGGGGCCGTCGCCAGTGGCTTGGTAGTCGTTGAGGGCCTGAACTTGCTGGCTGGTCCAGGGAGCGACCATCTGGTTCATCAGGCGGCCTTTCGGGTCGGGGTGTGGCGGTAGGGGGCGCCGATGGCGGTCACGCGGCGGCCTTCGGTGCTGCCGGACCGGTGATGCGGGTGAACACGAAGGCCGTGTCGCCGGACTGATGGCCGTGCGCTCCGGCGAGCGGGCCACGGCAGGATCGACAGATGGGGCTGTCGAACCAGGTGATCTGCAGGCAGTCGTTGCAGCGGGTGAGCCAGGCTCCGCGCCGGCGTGCGGACGCCCACTCGGTGCAGAGGGTGCGGCGCCGGACGTAGCCGTGCTCGTCGTGGTCGCGGCGAGTTGTGGGCGGCCGGCCGATGATGACGAGTTCGCCGCCGGGCCAGCGGCAGGTGCAGCTGAAGCGCGGGCAGTCGCAGGCGAGGGTGGCGGCGTACTCGTAGGCCTTCTCGATGCGGGGTACGCCATCGCCCTTGACCTCAAGCCAGGTGCCTATGGCGGGGAGGTGGAAGTCCGGCAGGTACCGGGTGCCGGAAGGGAGGGTGACGAGCTCGGGTTCGTACTCCCAGTCGATGCCGAGGTTGTCGAGGGTCGCGGCCCAGGAGGCTTCGAGGGCGGACCGGAAGGTCGTGCTGGCGTAGACGGTCGGCTGGGCTTCGATGCGGAGGCCGCTGTCGGCAGTGTGGTTGTTGCGGGCTTCGGCAGTGGCGAGGGAGTCAAGGAGGGCGTCGAACAGGTCGTGGGGCTCGTTGGTGCCGTACTGCACGGCGGCTCCTTCAGATCCGGCCCATGGAGCGGAGGCGGGCGTAGTGGCCTTGGAAGGTGAGGGCGACGGTGCGACCGGCGGCGCCGTTGCGGTTCTTGGCGACGATGAGGTCGATCTCGCCAGCTCGCGGTCCGGTGTCGGAGCCGTCTTCAGCAAGGGGCCGGTGCATGAGGATGATCACGTTGGAGTCCTGCTCGATCGCCGAGCTGTCCTTGAAGTCGGTGACCACTGGCTGGCGGCCGACGGCGTTGCGGTTGAACTGCGCGAGGGCGACGACCGGGATCTCGAACTCCATCGCCAGCAACTTCAGCCCGCGGGAGAGTTCGGCGACTTCGTTGGCGCGGGTGGCGTTGGACTTGCTGTTCTCGGGCGTCATGAGCTGGAGGTAGTCGGCAACGACCATGGCCGCGGGGCTGTTCCTGGAGGCCATCCAGCGGAGGCGGGCTCGGATCTTGCCGAGGGTGAGGTTCGCGGAGTCGTCGAGGATGAAGTTCGCGGCGTTCTGCATGGCGGGGGCCGCTTTGAAGATCTTGGCCCAGTCGTTGTCGTCGAGCTTGCGTCGGATCAGTCGGTCGAGGGGGACGCCGGCCTCGGCGGAGGTGAGGCGGGCCATGAGCTCGGAGCCGCCCATCTCCATGCTGGCGACGAGGGCGGGCTTGCCGCGGGTGAGGGCGATGTGCGCGGCGAGGTTCATGCCGAACAGGGACTTGCCTCCGCCGGTGGCGGCGCCGACGGTGACGAGCTGGCCGGGCTTGAGCTCGATGACGTCGTTGAGGTCCTTCCATGGGGTGTCGAGGGCGTTGGGGTCGGCGCCGGCTTCGAGTTCGTCGAGGAAGTCCATCCAGCGTTCGGAGACGGAGAGCCGGACGTCTGCCGGCGCGACTCCTGTGGCGGCGGCCTGGAGTTCGGCCATGGCCTGGTCGAGGATCTCCGTTGCTGTGGCTGCTGCGGTCATGGCCCGCTGGGTGGCTCGGCGGGTGGCGGTGAGGACGGCGCGGAGTTGGGCGTGCTCGCGGACGATCTCGGCGTAGCCGTCGGCGTTCCCGAGGACGGGTACAGAGCTGACGAGCTGTGAAAGGTAGACGGCTCCGCCGACCTT
Source organism: Streptomyces sp. NPDC090077 (assembly GCF_044747545.1). NCBI lineage: Bacteria > Bacillati > Actinomycetota > Actinomycetes > Kitasatosporales > Streptomycetaceae > Streptomyces > Streptomyces sp. NPDC090077. The sequence goes on along the minus strand of NZ_JBIVEG010000005.1, from coordinate 150,481 downwards.
CGTGAGTTCGCCCGATGCGAGGAGTGCTGCCGAGACGGTGATCGGGTCAACCTTGGGGTCGCGGCTGGCTGCGTACAGGTCGAGGATCGTCCGGTAGATGATCCGGTGACGGACGGGCCAGAAGTCGTCGGGGCTGGCGATCAGGGAGGCAACCGGCTCGATGCAGTTGCGGTTCAGGAGCATCGAGCCGAGGACGGCCTGCTCGGCTTCGTGGTTGTGGGGTGGCGCGTCCGTGAGGACGTCGTCCCAGGCGGCTTCGGTCATGCTGCGCGTCCTTTGCTGGCGGGGTGGCAGTCGGGGCACGGCGTGAGGCTTCGGATGCCTCGGTCGTCTTCGATCTCGCGAGTGCGGCTGATCTCGTCGCATTCGGGGTCGCCGCAGTACGGCGGCTTGCCGTCTCGTTGGCGGGGCGGCCTGACGGCGGCAGCGGGCGGGAGGCCGGCCCAGCCGCGGACGAAGTAGCGGGCGTAGAGGATCCGGTCGCGCTGGCGCCCCTGGGTGTCCTTGGCGAACTGGACCATGGCGTTAACGCCTGCTCGTTGCACCGCATTGGCGACGGTGATGAGGTCTGCGGCGGGCATGCCCCAGGAGACGGTGATGCCGTTCTCTGTGAGTGCCTTGATCAGCGGCTGGCACAGCGTGAACGGGTCCTGCTGTGGCTGCTGCTCTTCTTCTACTTCGTAGTTATGGGGAGGTGCCCCGGTTTTCGGGGCACAACGGGTTGCTTGTGCCCCGAAAACCGGGGCACAACGGTCGGCCTGCTCGAGACTTTGTGCCCCGGATTCCGGGGCACTAGCTGAGGCTTGTGCCCCGCTTTCCGGGGCACAACGGTCGCTGGTCGGGTCGCCTTGTGCCCCGGAATCCGGGGCACAAGCGGCTGCCGGACGGACGTACCCGGAGGCCTTCGGAAGCCGGTACAGGGCCGGCCGACGGCCAGCTGCAGCAGCCGCAATCTCCAGCTCCTTCGACTCGACCGCGGCCCGGATCGCCTTCTCGGCTGTGTCCTTCGACCTGGTGTTCATGGCGCGCATCAGCTCTCGCTGGCCGATCCGTACCTCGCACTTGGAGTCCCGCACCTGGTCTGCGACGTAGAGCAGCGCGATCCGGGTGTTCCCCTTTGACTGGGAGTGGTTCCACACCCAGTGCATGGCGTCCAAGGTCACGGCAGGCTTCTCTCTGGCTGGCTGGTGCGGGTGGTGGTGCCGCGGTCAGGCGGCGGTGGCGGCCGGCTGGTAGCGCTCAACCAGGAGCCGGATCGCTGCTTCGGCCTGGCGGGGTACGACGCCGTTGCCGAGGGCGTGGAGCTGCTGGGTGCGGGTCAGGCCCGGGACGGCGGTGACGTGGCCGTCGGGAAGGCCCATGAGCCATTCGACGAAGGTGGGGCTCAGCCGATTTCGATCGTCAGTTGCCCAGGGGGCACGTCGTCCGGTCGCGGCTTCCCAGCGGTGGATGGCGGGGGCGAATCGGCCCCAGTCAGCCGCCCCGAGTACGTCACGTCCGTCAGCGTCCAGCCCAGGTTCACGTTCGGGTTGTCCGTCCTCCGGCCTGCCGTCGCGTTCCGGGTTCCCCGCGAGTCCGCCACGGTGGGCGTGGGCAGAAGCTGCACCACTGCCGCTGGCAGCGCCAAGTCGCCCTTCGACCCCCGCTGGTTCGGCCCGCCCTTCGCTCCGTCCGAGGCTCGTGGCGTCGGGAGCAGGTTGACGGCCACCTCGTTCAGCGGCCTGGCGTTCGTGCCGATCAGGTTCGACTCCCCGGACTTCCAGTCCCGTGCGGCGGGGGTCGGCAGCAGGTGCTCCACCTCGTCGGCCAGCGTCGGCCCGTGTCCGCCGGCTTTGCGCTTGTCCGGGTGCTGTGAGCCGCCGTTGATCGCGAGGTTCGCTGTCGGGGTCTTGAGCAGTGGCGAGGATGAAGAGCCGGTTCCGCTGGTGGGGAGCGCCGACCTCCGACGCGCGTACACACGCCCATTCGACATCGAACCCGAGGCGGGCAAGGTCGGCGAGGACGGTGTCGAATCCCAGTCGAAGGTGCCCTGCGACGTTCTCAAAGACCGCGATTCGGGGTCGTAGTACGCCGAGGGCGTTTGCGATGTACGGCCAGATGTGCCGCTCATCTGCGGTTCCTTTCCGCTTGCCGGCGGTGGAGAAGGGCTGGCAGGGGTAGCCGCCGAGGACGATGTCGACGGGCTCAACCTGGCCCCAGTCGGTGGCAGTGAGGTCGCCAAGGTTGGGCACGGTCGGGTAGTGGTGGGCGAGGATCTTGCTGGCGCCGGGGTCGATGTCGGACACCCAGGCGGTGGTCCCGCCGAGCACCCGCTGGACGGCGATATCAAGACCGCCGTAAGTAGCCCGAGCACAGCGATCCAATGCGCAGCTCAGACATCTCCCTCACCTCCTTTGGGCGGCATGGTGCGCTGCCCGGTTACCGCTCGGCGCCGTGCGTCCAGCCGTCGATGGCAGGGGATGCAGAGCCGGGCGTAGTCGTGGATGTCGGCGTAGTGGCCGGAGAGGTTGGCCCACTCGTACTTGCCGTTCGGGTCATCGGTGTCGCAGCAGGAGCACCGCTGGGGTTTGCCGCGAGCGGTCTCCACGCGGAGGTGCAGCGCCTGGTACTTGGCCTCGCCCCCGCGCCACATGTGGTTGCGCTCGCCGGCCTGGTCCCGCTTGGCGGCGGTACGGCGTGTGATGCCGTGGCGCGGCATGAGGCGCTGGAGGATCTTGACGGTGGTTCCGGCGAGCTCCGCTATCTCACGCATGGTGTGGCCAGCGGCGTACAGCTCGCGGACCTTCTCGACGAGAGCGGGGTCGTAGTCCTTCTTGGGCTTGGGCTTCCAGGCGGAGGGGGCGCGGTCGTAGATGCCTTTAGGCATGGCATCCGCCGTATCCGGTGCACAGGGAGCCGATGCGCAGGGACATCAGGCGGCCTTTCGCATGTCGGCGGGCTGGGTGCCGGTCTTCTGCCGGTAGATGGCGAGAGCCCGCTGGAGGCCGTCGCGGGTGACGCCAAGGCGTTCGGCGATCTGGGCCCGGCTGAGCTCCTGCCGCTCGAGCTCGAAGCAGTCCTCGGCGAGGGCGATGTAGCGAGGGGTGTGCTCGCCAGCGTTCGGGGTCGCTTCGGGGTCGGTGATGGTGTCGTCGTCCCACGCGGCAGGAGCCGCCCAGCCGTGGCTCTTGGCGCGGCTCCGCGCCCTCTTGACGGCGTGCTGATCCGCGCCGCGACTGACCGGATTAACGTTCCACAGCTCGTCGTACAGGGCCTCTACCGACCGGTTGAACCGGCCCGTGATCCGAGCATGGTCCCCCCTGAGGATCTTGTTCACGTAGGTGAGGTGAAGACTGAGCCGTTCGGCCAGGAGCGGCGGCGGCCAACCGACGGCGACGAGTGCCTGCAGGCGCCGGGTGAGGGCCGTGGCCGGCATGAAGGCCTCGTCGGGGATCCCGTCCCACGTAGGGCGGACGGCGAGAATGCGATTGGCGATCTCGGTTCGCACCCTGCAAATCTGGGCACGACCGGTGCCGTAGATGATGCTGTTGACCTCACCCCACGGGGTAGCCGATAGCTCGGAGATCCGCCTGAGCGTCACGCCCTGTTCGCGAAGGACGCACATGTGGGCGCGGACGATGTCGGCGTCGGTCCACGGGTCCCACAGACCCTGGGCCTTCAGGGAGCGCCGCTGATTTTGGCGCCGGTTCCGAGCCGCACGCAGGGCTTCGCTGGTGGTCACTGATCTTCCTCCGTCCTGCGGGTCTGGTGGGGGATGAATGCGAGCTCGGCGTCGATGCGGTCGTCGCTGTACGGGTCGCCGGGCTCGTCCTCGATGAGGGGCGGGCTCAGCCGCCACATGCGGGTGGCGGATACGTCCTGGCCGATGCGGGCGCTGCGCTGCCAGCGCCGGTCTTCGCGGCAGGCGCCGTTCCATGCCCAGGCGAGGAGGAGGGCGGCGGCGAGGGTGCAGCACAGCCAGACGACGTCGGGGCTCATGCGGCCCTCCCCATGCGGGCCGCGGCGCTGCGGGTGGCGACCTCGATGCCCTTGTCGGTGAGCTGCCAGACCGCCAGTCGGTGGCCGTGCGTGCTGTCGAGCGTCGAGGGGACGACCTGTCCGGTGTGCTGGATCAGTCCGCCGGCCCGCATCGCGTTGATGGCGGCACCGAGGAAGCCGTGGGCCATCTGGGGAAGGAGGTCGCGGACGTCGTTGGCGGAGCAGGTGCCGTAGGCGCGGAGCGCGGCGAAGACGGCCTGCTCGACGAGGAACTGGTCCCAGCTGGACTGGTCGGCTATCTCCTCGAGGAGGAGGTTCTTGGCGGCGGAGGCGTGGCGTTCGGCGACGGTGAGGCGACGGGGCATGGCGGTGGTCCTCTCACGTGTGCTGTCCTGGGGTGGGCCGCCCCCGATTCCGGCGAGGGCGGCCCAAGTCGTGCTGCTACTGCTGGCCGCCGTCGGACGGCGCGCTCAGCCAGGCAAGGAGCGGGCTGGCGATGTCGCGGGCCCCGTTGGGGCGCTCGAATGACCGCTTGTTGAGTGCGGGGCAGCGGGACTTGAGGACTTCGAGGCGGTTGTCGATGTCCATGGCGACCGCGACGTCGAACTCGTACTCGATGCCCTTGCGCTGGTCGGGTCGCATGCCGACCTGCTTGGGCTTGCCGTTGTCGAGCACCCACTCCGTGTAGGAGCGCATCGAGCAGACGACGTGGCCGGGGTAGCTGAGGATCGCGGCGACCATGTCGTTCTGCATCGGGGTGCCGTCCTTCCAGCCGGCGAACTTGTTACCGCCGTAGCGGCTGCTGGCCTTCTCGACCTGGGCGAGGGTTCCGTCGGTGCCCTTCCAGAAGTGGGAGAGGCTGTCGACGAACACGGTCGGGTAGCCGGCCTGGGCGGCGGCGTCGAGAACACGGATCAGGTCGCGGGGGTCGTAGCGGTCCATGGAGACCGTGTCGAACTGGATGCCGCCGATGCCGGCGTAGAGACTGGCGGCGCCTGCCTCGGTGTCGATGACGGCGAACCTGCGGCCCTCGGAGAGGCCGTGGGCGATGCTGAGCCCGGTCCAGGTCTTGCCGGAGCCGGACATGCCCTGGATGGACAGACGGCCCTTACGGCCGACCTTGCTGGCGGGGCGGAAGGTGGGCGGTGCTTCGGTCGTAGTGGCCGACGGTCGCCCGGTGCGGACGGGCGGGGGGAGCTGGGACACGGTGGCTCCTAGGAGTACTGCCGCTCGATGTACGGCGGCAGCGAGATGACGGTGGAGTGCTCGGAGTAGGCGGGCCAGTGGCCGGTCTCGCGGCCGTAGAGGTAGCGACCGGCTGCTTCCTGGGTGTGGCGCAGTCCCGCGTACCGGGCGACCGGGTCGAGTTCGGCTACCTGCACCAGGTACGGCGGCTGCTTCTCCTGGAAAATGAACTTGAAGCTGGCCCCTTCGGGGAGGAGCCCGAGCTCGGCGGCGCCTCGCCGGTAGACGTGTTCCTGGATGTGGTAGCCGAGCTCGTGAACGGTCTTGCTGAGTCGGTCCGGGTGCACGGACTGGGTGGTCTTGTAGTCGGCGATCAGGTCGGGGCGGAGCCAGTCGAAGCGGCTGCGCCACCAGATCTGTCCGTCGGTCCAGAAGATCGACTGTTCGGCGGCTCCGGATCCCGGCGTGAGGATCTCGGCGGCCTCCGGGTCTGCGGCCAGCGCCTCTGCCATGTCGCAGATCTGCTGGTAGGCGGCGTGCTTGAGGGGGACGCCGCCGGCCTGCCGTATTGCAGCGACCCTGGTCTTGATCTCGTTGGTGTTCCAGAGTTCGGCGTCGACAACGACCAGCTCGGGCCCGTCGCCCAGGACCACGGTGTGCGCTGCGGTCCCGAACTCGAAGGCCGGCTTGTGGGGCTGCGGGTTGTCGAGCTGCCACTTGAAGCGGGCCGGGCAGTCGGCGAGGATCTTGGCGCCCGAGGCAGAGAGACTGCCGCCGGGGACCGGGTCGGAGTGGTACAGCTCGGCCGGGATGTCGTACAGGCCGGGCTCGATTTCCGCCTCGGTCACTGCTCGTCGTCCTTCTCGACGTGGTCCTCGCAGATCCATTGGTTGCCGACCCGGACGAACGGGCCGTTCTCGTCGCCGCACTGGGCGCAGGTACGGGGCATCAGAACGGGTACCTCTCGGTGATCGGGCTGCGGAGCCGGAAGTGGATCGGGATGCGGATGCCGCCCCAGGGGTTCCAGCAGTCGCAGATCTCGATTCGGGGCTGGCTCGTCTCGATCTCCTGGGCTTCGTCGTCGGTGCGGCCGGCGCCGTTGCAGTCCAGGCAGTTCGGGTCGGGCTGTCGCTGGAGCCAGATGGCGTTCTCGTAGCGGTCGATCCGCCAGCGGCCGAGGGTCAGAGGCATGGGTTCTCCTGTTGGAGGGTGTGGCGGGGTAGGGCCCTGGCGGTGCAGGGCCCTGTGGTGGTGGTTGGTACACCGGGCAGACGGTCCGTGGGATGCGCCGGCCCGGCGGGTATTAGGCCGCGGGGCGGCTCTGGTGGAACACCGCGTCGGTGCGGTAGATGATCCGTTCGCGAACCTCGGCGCCGTCCACGTTGGGATCGGCCTTCAGGTCATCCGCAGAGCGGGACCAGTCGGCGAGGTCGGCGATCTCGGCGACGACCCGGCGGGCCTCGACCGCGTCCGGAGCGGACGCGATGATGAGGCCCGAGTGGTGGCTGACGTGCCAGTGGAACTCTTCGCCGCAGCGGCTGTAGGGCAGGCCCCGGTAGATGTACAAGCCGGGCACGGGCTCGATCGCGTTCACGGTGAAGGCGGGCTTCTGGTCCAGCTGGACGATGTGCTGGTGGACGGTCACGACGCCACCGCCTGCACTCCGGCGAACGCCGGGGTCTGGACGTGGTCGCGATAGGGGCGGCCGTTGGGGTACTGCTTCCACTGGATCGGCCCGTGGCACTTCTTGTACGGGTCGTGGAACCAGCGCGGATGCATCGACAGCCTTCCGCAACTCGGGCACGCAATCTCGGGGCCCAGCTGCTGGCTGTGCTCGTGATCGCTGCGTTCCCACTCGGTGAGTCGGCGGGCTTCCACAGAACCGTCGACGGCGTCCTCGTTGGCGAAGTTGGGGTAGTCGCAGTAGTCCGCGTACCGGTTGAGGGCGTCGTCCTCGCTCTTGGCCGAGACCCTCACCAGGTAGGTGGTCGTCACCTCGAACGCGACGAGGTACTCGCGCTTGTGGAGGCTCCACTGGAGGTGTTGCGGGACACGGTGTTCGGCGGCCAGCAGCGCGTCTTCGACGTCCTCGTCCAGCCCCGCCGGCTCGGGGCGCGGCCAGCGGTGGCTGTAGTACTCGTGGTCACCCGAGTGCTTCAGCTCCTTCTGGCACTCCTGGTACGTCTCGTTCGGGTTGGTCTCGGAGCACTTCACGACTGGCCTCCGGCGGGCAGGTACGGGCAGGGCCAGGTGCTGTCGACGTCCAGGTCGAGGTACTGGTGCCGCTGCTCGGCCAGCAGGCCGGCCTTGCGGTACTCGTTGGCCGTCATCCCGGCCGCCAGGGCGGCCTTCCTCAGGTTGTGCTCGGCCTGCAGGCGGCGCGCCTCGGCCTCCACCACAGCCGCGGGTACGTCCAGGGCGGTGACCGGCGGCAGACCCGCCAGGCGCGGCGACGTCGTGTCGGCGGGGAGGAGATCAGCCACGAGAGCCACCCCCGCAGGTGCAGCGCGCAGTGACGCCGCCGACGTAGCCGCAGGAGTTCTCGTGGCCTCCGTTCGGGATCCACGGGTCCGGGTCGGCCATCCGACGCATGCGGGACAGGGCGACCGCGTCGGCGTACCCGACGAGCTGGACGACCGGGGTGCCGTCGACGAGGTTCCAGGCCAGGCTGCGGGTCGTCGTCTCGACGCCGCTGTCGGCCACCACCGGGGTGCCGATCGGGCAGGCGCCGTTCCAGGCGATAGCGCGGGCGGTGCCGTCGGTCACAGCGTCGCTGACGTGGGCCGTGTCGCTCATCGCGCTACCTCCGTGGCCAGCGGGTACGTCGCCAGAACCTTCGCGGCGGCGTGCAGGGACGCGATCGACCGCTCGCGGGCCTCGATCGACACCGGCAGCAGCAGCTGCCAGCGGGTCTTCCGCGTCGCCTTCGCGGCCTCGCGGATGCGCTCCGGATAGTGGGACTCGATCAGGTCCACGACCGGATCGGGCATGATGTGGGACATCGGGATCTCGCTCTCTCCGCACCAGTCCGTGCGGGTGAGGTGGGATTGCGGTAGGCCTCGGCTTGCCGGTTACTGCCAGGTCACCGGCGGCCGGGGCCGCATGCCGCTCTAGGCGGCGCGGGCGCTGGCGCCCTGCTGGGCGTCGAGGTAGTCCTCGAGCTCCTGGATCGTGTAGGCGAGCTTGCCCCTGGTGAGGAGGTAGCCCTGGGGGCCGTAGCCCTTCTGGCGCCACTTGCGGAGCGTCGCGAGGGCGATGCCGAGGTGATCTGCGGCGTCCGGCGGCCAGAGGCTCCCCTTCGGCGGTGCAATGAGGACACGCTTGCGGCGAACCGTGGACATCAGGTCCGTCCTTTCTGCTCGATATCCGTGGACATGCTGTCCCGATTTGGGGACGGTGGGGGCGCGAAAAGCACCAGGAGGGCTACGCCGATGGCCTCCGAGATGGACTCGGCGTCACCTGCGGATGCGGTCTTCTGGCGGCCGGTAAGGAGTCCGCCTATCAGGCTCCGGGTGCACCCGCTGGCTTCGGCCAAAGTTCGGACGGAATAGGGCCTCCCGGTGCCGGGGTGCTCCATGATCCATCTGAGCACGGTGCGGTCGCGGATCGAGTAGCGGTAGCTCAACGGATCTCCGGTGAGACGTGGTGGGCTTTGCTGATACAAGGTAACCACGCCCGGGGACGTTATGTCTACAACTCAGGACGGCCGGATGTGGAGTTCTCGTGACAGGTGCGGGTGGCTACGCTGGATCTGTAGACGATTCGTCTGGAGTCCGGGATGGTTGTACGGCCTGACCTGCGACTTTAATGGTGTAATCGGGCAGCGATGGAGACAGACGCCGTGAATGCGGATGGAGAGGAAGTGGACATGCCGGTGCCGGCCACCGCCCCCGACCAGGGCGCGCCCGACGCTAAGCCCCCAGGGGCCCTGTCCCGCCTGATCCAGGAGGCGCTCGACGAAGGCTTCTCGTATCAGCAACTGGCGGACCGGTCGCGCGACCCAGAAAGCGGCGAAGGGCTGTCCAAGCAGTACCTGAACAAGCTCGTCAACACCCCGCCGGCCAACCCGCCCAACCCGACGCAGCTGCGGGCCCTCGCCGTCGGCCTGCGTAAGTCCGAGCGGCGGGTGAAGGAGGCCGCGGCCGAGCAGTGGCTGGACTACACGGCCACCGAGCTCGCGGGCTACGACGAGGACGTCCGCATCATCGTGGGCCATCTCGCAGGAGTCACCAAGCAGGAGCTCCGGCAGTGGCGGGCCATGATCGAAGCGGCTGAGCGGGCGAAACGCGAAGACTAGCTCCGGTTTTCGATTCAACCGATTGTGGTGCAAGCCACACCGTCGTAGTCTTCACCCACCGTGCACAACCGATCGCTCCCGCATCAGTTGTGTCTAACCGGGGGAGGGCTCGTGCTGCGCGTCAAATACGAACTGGCAGACCTCGTACCAGGACAGACCGTTCAGGTCCGGGAAAGCAGGGGGACCGTCAAGGTCCTGGTCGACCGCGGGGCCAGCCTTGATGAAGTGGTCGCTGCGATGAACGTCGTCTGCGCCGAGTTCTTCGCCGGAGCGCATTGGTTCCAGGTCTGGAAGGGGGAGATCGTCTCAATGGACTCCCCCGAAGACCCCGGCGAGAGGGGCACCGTTGCCCGGCTACATCGAGGACCGCTGGTACAGGAAGGGCCCGCCCGACCCGGTCACGGGCAAGCCAACGCGGGTTGAGACCGCACGGCACGGACAGGGGAAGCGTTGGCGGGTAGCCGGCATCCCCGGAGCGCGGGACCGGTCATTCGAGAAGCTCGAGGGGCCGCAGGGTGCCAAGAAGTGGCTGAAGGACTCCGCAACGGACACCTCACGCGGCCACTTCTACGACCCGCGTGACGGGGAGATGACGCTTCGGGAGTACGTCGAGAAGACGTGGTGGCCCACTCTCCGCAAGCCTCCCGGCACCAAAGAGTCGATGAAGCCGCGGGTGTTCAAGCACATCCTGCCGCACGTCGGCCATCTGCCCTTGAACCGCATCGGCTCTGACCAGATCAAGGAATGGCTGATCGCCGTCGAGCAGAACATCGACGTCAACACCGTGCGGACCACCTGGCGCCACTTCTCCTCCATTCTCCAGGCTGCGCACAAGGCCAAGCGGATCCCCGAGAACCCCTTCCGAGATGAGGACTTGCCGGCGCCCGCCGCCCCGCCCTCCGAGGCGAAGGCGTGGCCGGAGGAGACCGTGATCGCGGTCCGCAAGGGTCTTGGTGACCGGTACGGCATCCTGGTCGACCTTGCCGTCGGGTCCGGGCTGCGGCAGGGGGAGGCCTTCGGCTTCTGCCCCGAGGACATCGACGGCGACGAGATCCGTGTCCTGCGCCAGGTGGTGAAGATCGGCGGGAAGCTCGCCTTCGCTCCGCCCAAGGGCAACAAGACCCGCCGGGCGCCGTGCCCTGCGGAGCTGGCGGAGGCCGTGAAGCTCTACGCCGACAAGTTCCCGACCACGGAGGTCACGCTGCCGTGGGTCGACCCTGACCGCCCGAGTCTCGAATGGGACAAGCGGCCGAAGCGGACTGTACGTCTCCTTGTGACCACTGGACGCAGCTCGGGTGTCAGCGGGGGAGCCATTAACCGCTCCACGTTCGACGACAAGGCGTGGAAGCCGGCGCTCGTGCAGGCCGGCGTTATCGGTGCTCCGGTGCGCGAGTACATCCAGGGCAAGGGGAAGAAGCCGTGGGAGCGCGTGCAGTGGGAGATGCCGCGGGAGGATGGCTTCCATGTCACCCGGCACACATTCGCTAGCGTCGTCCTGGCCGAGGGTGAGACCATTACTCAGCTGGCCGCGTGGCTGGGGCACACGGATCCAGCGTTCACGCTGAGGACTTACGTGCACTTCATGCCGAAGTCCGGGAAGCGGGCGCTGGCGGCGTTGGGGCGGTGGATGTCCGCCACGACAGACAGTGCATCCCCGACGGGGAGCGATTCTCCCCAGATCCTCCCCAGCGATCAGGATGATCTAGAGAATTGAGGCTCTGCCCCAGGTCAGGGCTGAGAACGACAGACGAGTCGGCCTGTACGCCGGGTTCTGTCACCCGGAGACCTCGCGGTCGCCGGGGAGACGGCCATCCATCTAGGACCGGCGTTGCCGCCGGCCTCGTGCGGTCTACCCGCGAACATCGGGCGGGCAGCCCTCAAGCGTTCGCGCAGACCCGTCCGGGGACGGATCCTCTTGACCTTGCTCCAGGTGGGGTTTACCTAGCCGCCTGAGTCACCTCAGGCGCTGGTGGTCTCTTACACCACCGTTTCACCCTTACCGGCGGCCGAAGCCCCCGGCGGTCTGTTTTCTGTGGCACTGTCCCGCGGGTCACCCCGGGTGGGCGTTACCCACCACCCTGCCCTGTGGAGCCCGGACGTTCCTCGGCGGGATCCGGGGACCCCGACGCGGCCGCCCGGCCGACTCGTCTGTCGTGCCGACCATGCTACCGGCTGTCCGCGGCGGCTTGACCTTGACGCAGCGGCAGGGTTTCTACTGGGGGGCATGCGGATCGGAGAGATCGCCGCGCTCGTCGGGCTCAGCACCCGCGCGATCCGGCACTACCACCACGTCGGACTGCTCCCGGAGCCCCGCCGGCGCCCCAACGGCTACCGGGCCTACACCGTGCGCGACGCCGTGCTGCTGGCCCGGGTGCGCCGGCTCACCGAGCTCGGGCTCGGCCTCGACGAGGTGCGGGACGTCCTCGCCGACGACGCGGGGCGCGAGCTGGCCGACGTACTCCACGAGCTGGACGCCGACCTCGCGCGGCAGGAGGCCGAGCTGGCCGAACGCCGGCGCCGCCTCGCCGTACTGCTCGCCGCCGGCCCCGGGGACGGCGAGCCGGTCTCCCCGGCGCTCGCCGCGCTGCTGGCGAAGGCCCCGGCGACGGACTCGCCGGCCGCCGCGAAGGACCGCGAGCACCTCACCCTGCTCGACGCCACCGGCGCCGTCGGCGAGGAGCTGTACGCCGTCCTCGGACGGCTGGCCGCCGACCCCGCCGTGCTCGCCCTGTACGAGCGGCTCGACGAACTGGCCGCAGCCCCCGTCGACGACCCCCGGATCGGCCCGCTCGCCGACGCGATGGTCGCCGCCGTACCGCCGGAGGCCTTCGCCGCGATCCCGTCCGGCGGCCCCGCCGTCCCGGGCTTCGAGGAGGCGCTGCTCGCCGACTACGCCCCCGCGCAGGCCGAGGTCGTACGCCGGGTGATGGCGGCCTTCACCGGGAAGGGGCGGTCATGAGGGCCGTACGGGCTGCCCGGATCGCGGCCGGCTGCGTCATACCCGGCGAGCTGCTCCTGGTCCTGTGCCTCGCGGCCGGGGTGCGCCCGCCCGGGTGGGCGACGGCCGCCGCCGAGGCGCTGGTGCTCGGGACGCTGCTACTGGAGGCCTGGGTACTGTGCGCGCTGCGCCGGCGCACCGGCTCCTGGCGGCGGGCCGTGCGGGCCGTCGTGCCCGAGCCGGTCCGGCTGCTGCTGCTGCACGAGCTGCGGGCCGCCGCCTCCCTCGGCCGGTGGATCGTGCGCCGCCGGCACGGCGTGGGACCCGGCGACCTCGCCGCCGGGTACACCGGACCGCAGACGGCCATGATGTACGGACTGCTCTTCGTGTCGGTGGTCGAGACCGTCGGGCTGGCCGTCCTCATCCCCTGGCCCGCCGTGCACCGGGTGGTGCTGGTCCTCGACGTCTACACGGTGCTGCTCGTCCTCGCCCTGCACGCGGCCTGCGTGACCCGCCCGCACGTGCTGCGGGCCGACGGGTCGCTGCGGATCCGCTACGGGGCCCTGTTCGACCTCACCGTCCCGCCGGACGCGGTGGCCTCGGCCCGCGTCGAGCGCCGCTACCCCGAGGGGCGGCTCGTCACCCTCTCCGAGGACGGGGTGCTCGACCTGATCGTGGGCAGCCAGACGACCGTGACCCTGGAGCTGAACCGCCCGCTGGACTTCCGCCGGCCGCTCGGCGCCCGGGCCAGTGCCCGCACGATCCGCTTCCACGTCGACGACCCCCGCGCCCTGGTCACCGCACTGCGGCAACCCGCGTCCCCGTGACGGACCGCCTTCCCGGGGCCCCCCTCACGCCGGTGCGAAGAGGATCTTCGAGGTGCCCGGGTCGGCCCGGGTCAGCCGGACCCGGATCCGCTCCCCGAGCGGCAGCCGCTCCGACGGCGACTCGACCCGTCCCACCACGGCCGGGTCCTCCAGGTGGACGGTCCCGACCTGCGGCTCCTGCTCCTTCACGTCGATGACCGTCGCCTCGAAGGTCTCCCCGACGCGGTCCTTGAGCAGCGCCGCCTCCACCAGGTCCACGCACTCCCGCTCCACCGAGTTGGCCAGCCGGGTGCCCTCCGCCATCTCGTGCGGCAGCGCCTCCAGGGCCTCGACCACCCACGCCGGGGGCTCCGCCCCCGCCACCGCCGCCACGCACAGCTCCCCGGCATAGCGGTCGGCGAGCCGGCGCAGCGGGGCGGTGCAGTGCGCGTACGGGGCCGCCACCGCGGCGTGCAGGGCGGGGTCCGGGGTCCGGCCGCCGGTGAAGACCGTGTAGCCGGCGCCGCGCAGCAGGGCCGTGCACTCCTGGAGGAAGGCGGCGTGCGCCGGCAGGCGCGGGTCGAGGGAACGGACCAGCGCCGCGTACGGGACGTGGTGCGGCCAGTCGATCCGCAGGGCCTTCGCCGCCCGGCGCAGCCGCCCGACCGCGCCGTCGGGGGCGGCGGGGAGGGTGCGCAGGATCCCGGTGCCGGAGGCCAGCATCAGCTCGGCGGCGGCCATGCCGGTCATCAGGGAGACCTGGGCGTTCCAGCCGTCGGCCGGCAGCGGGGCCCGGTAGACCAGCCCGTACGAGCCGTCGCGCTCGACGACCTCCTGCTCGGGGACGTTCAGGGAGACGCCGCCGCGCTCGGCCTCCAGGGCCTCGCGCAGGGTCCCGATGTCCTTCAGCAGGGCCAGGGAGGGTTCGGCGGTGCCGGTGTCGATGGCCTTCTGCACGCCGTCGTAGTCGAGTTTGGCCCGGCTGCGCACCAGGGCCCGGCGGACGTCGGTGGTCTCGACCCGGCCGTCGGCGTCCAGGTCCAGCCGCCACACGAGGGCCGGCCGGGTCCGGTCGGGCAGCAGGCTGGCCGCGTCCTCGGAGAGCACGGCCGGGTGCAGGGGGACCTTCCCGTCGGGGAAGTAGAGGGTGGTCACCCGGCGGTGTGCCTCGGCGTCGAGGGCGGTGCCCGGGCCGACGAAGGCGGCGACGTCGGCGATGGCGTAGTGCACGCGGTAGCCGCCGCCGGACCGTTTCGCCAGGTGCATGGCCTGGTCGAGGTCCACGGAGGCGGGCGGGTCGACGGTGAAGAAGGGCAGCCCGGTCATGTCCTCGGACGGCAGCCGGGGTGCGGAGGCCGCCCGCCCGGCCTCGGCGAGCACCTCGGCCGGGAAGCCGGCGGGCACGCCCAGCCGCGTCCTCAGGTCGCCCAGCGCGGCGCGCAGGGCCGCCCCGTCCGCTCCGGCCATGTGCATGTGACGGCGTGGCATGGACCGAGCGTAGGCCGAGTACGCCGGTTCCGCGCGGGCCGCGGAGACCGCCGGGCGGGGGATCGCGGCGCGGACGGGATCGCGTACGCCGTCTACCCTGACTCGGGGGCCGCACCCCCTGCGCCGCGTCGTCTGAAGGAGAACCACCGTGCTCGTGCTGCTGCCGCCCTCCGAGGGAAAGGCCGCCGGCGGCTCCGGCGCACCGCTCGACCCCGCCTCCCTGTCGCTGCCGGGCCTGGCCCCCGCGCGGGCGGCCGTGCTGGAGGAACTCGTCGAGCTGTGCGCGGCGGACGAGACGAAGGCGCGCGAGGTGCTCGGGCTCAGCGAGGGCCTGCGCGGCGAGGTCGCCAAGAACGCCGCCCTGCCGACCGCACCGGCCCTCCCGGCCGGGGAGATCTACACCGGTGTGCTCTACGACGCCCTGGACCTGGCGGGCCTCCCGGCACCCGCGCGGGAGCTGGCGGAGCGGACGCTGCTGGTGTTCTCCGGACTGTGGGGCGCGGTGCGGGTGACCGACCGCATCCCCTCCTACCGCTGCTCGATGGGGGTCAAGCTGCCGGGGCTGGGCGCGCTGGGCGCGTACTGGCGCACCCCGATGGCGGAGGTGATGCCGCAGGCGGCGGGGGACGGGCTGGTGCTGGACCTGCGCTCGTCGGCGTACGCGTCGGCGTGGAAGCCGAAGGGGGAGACGGCGGGGCGCACCGCCACGGTGCGGGTGCTGCACGCGCAGGTGGTGGACGGGGTGGAGAAGCGGTCGGTGGTGAGCCACTTCAACAAGGCCACCAAGGGGCGCCTGGTACGCGACCTGCTGCTCGCCGGTGCGGTGCCGGCGTCGCCGGCGGAGCTGGTGACGGCCCTGCGGGACCTGGGCTACGTGGTGGAGGCCGAGGCGCCCGCGAAGCCGGCGAAGGCCTGGTCCCTGGACGTGGTCGTCAGCCAGATCCACTGAGGCCACCTCTTCGACGCGCCGCCCACGCGGCGCGTCGAAGAGGAGGTCTCCTAGCGGCCCGGGGGCCAGGAGGCCGCGGCCGGGGTCTGGTCCAGGGTGCCCGCGTACTGGGCGCAGGCGTCCGTCAGGGTTTCCAGCAGGGTCAGCGGGTCCGGCAGCGGATGGCGGGCGTCGCGCAGCCAGCTCACGGAGTGGTCGCCGGGGAGGGCCGCCGGGGGGAGCAGGACGTAGCTGCCGCGGCAGTGCCAGCGCAGGCCGGGGTGTTCGTCCATCGTCTCGGGGTGGCAGTCCAGTTCGCAGGGCCACCATTCGTCCTCGTCCTCCGGCGTACCGCGGGTCGCCGTGAAGAAGAGCATCCGGGCCTGGTCGCCGGTGCCGCCGGACTCGGCGACGGGGCCGACCTCGATGCCCGCGGCCAGCAGCCGCTCCAGGGCGCTGCGGCCGGCTTCCAGGGGGACGTCCAGGACGTCGTGCACCATGCCCGTCGCGGTGATGAAGTTGGCCTGGGGCTGGCTGCGGGCCCAGCGCTCGATCTGCGCGCGGTCGGTGGTCGACTGGGTCTGCCAGGCGAAGGAGACGGGGTGCCGGGCGGGCGTGGGACAGCCGATGCGGTCGCACGAACACCGGTAGCCGTCGGCGGGATGGGCGGCGGGGGCGACGGGGAGTCCGGCGGCGGCCACGGCGAGCAGGAGGGCTTCGCGCTCCTTGCCGGGGTCCTCGGGGGCGGGTTTCGAGCGGCGGCGCAGCCACTGGGAAATCCTGCTCAGCTCGCCGCGTTTGACGCGGCCGGACTCAGACCCCATCTATCCCCTACCTCACCGTTGCCCCGGCAGACCATTCCATGGTCCCACCATCGGGAGCGCCGGGTGACCGCACCCCCCGAACGGACTCCCCGATCGAGTTCCCCAGATAACCACACAATCAGGCCATATGGTTCTCGGTCACGCAGGTGTCACCGGCTCTCCGGCCGTCCGGCGGTGACGTATCCCACGCCGGTCAGCACCCCGTCCACCAGCGCGTCCGCGAACCCGTGCGTCAGCGGCCGGGTCCGCATCAGCCACCGGTACGTCAGCGGGCCCACCAGCATCTCCACCGTCAGCCGCAGATCGGTGCCCGCCGGGAGCTGCCCCGCGTCCACGGCCGACCGCAACCGCGCCTCGTACAGCGCGAGCTGCGGTTCCAGCAGCCGTTCCGTGAAGCGGGCCCCGAGCTCCGGGTCGGTGGCCCCGGCCGCGGTCAGGGCGCGCGTGGGGGCGTCGTACCGGGGGTCGGCGAACTCGTCCACCGTGGCCCGCAGCACGGCCTTCAGGTCCGCCGCGAGGTCCCCGGTGTCGGGGAAGCCGGTCCAGCCGGCCTCCGTGTCGGCCTCCCCGCCCAGCGCCAGCGAGGCGTCCAGCAGCACCTCGGCCTTCGAGGACCACCAGCGGTAGATCGTCTGCTTGCCGACTCCCGCACGGGCCGCGATGGCCTCGATGGTCAGCTTGTTGTAGCCGACCTCGCCGACCAGTACGAGGGAGGCGTCGAGGATGGCGCGCCGGGAGCGGTCGCTGCGGCGGGTAGCGTCAGGGGATTTGGTCACCGTCCCAACGTATCAAGGCAGTCCGAGACGTCTCGTCTCCGAGCTGTTGTGGCCATTCACCCGATCGGTTCACTGCGCGGCAACCCCCCGAGGAGAGACGATTCTCCCGACAGTCGTAGCCGTGAGGAGCCTTCTTTGCGCAGAGACGCCACACCCCGGCGCTACCTGATGTGCCCACCCGCACACTTCAAGGTCACGTACTCCATCAACCCGTGGATGGACCCCACGAAACCGGTGGACCTGCCCCTCGCACTCGCCCAGTGGGAAGACCTGAGGGACCGCTACCTCTCCCTCGGGCACACCGTCGAGACGCTCGTCCCCGATCCCGGCCTGCCCGACATGGTCTACGCCGCGAACGGGGCCCTCGTCATCGACGGCCGGGTGCTCGGCGCCCGCTTCGCCTTTCCCGAACGGGCCGCCGAGGCGGAGATCCACCTCGACTGGTTCCGCTCGCACGGCTTCGCGGACGTCCACGAGCCCTCGCACGTCAACGAGGGCGAGGGGGACTTCGCCGTCACCGCCGGCCACATCCTGGCCGGCCGCGGCTTCCGCTCCAGCCCGCTCTCGCACGACGAGGCGCAGGAGTTCTTCGGCCGCCCCGTCATCGGCCTCGACCTGGTGGACCCGCGCTACTACCACCTGGACACGGCGCTCTGCGTCCTCGACGGCGACGAGATCATGTACCACCCGCCGGCCTTCTCTCCCGGCAGCCGGGCCGTGCTGCGCCGGCTGTTCCCCGACGCCCTGGTCGTGGAGGACGCCGACGCGGCGGCCTTCGGCCTGAACGCGGTCTCCGACGGGCGCCACGTCCTGCTCCCGCAGGGCGCGACCGGGCTGATCGCGCCGCTGCGCGACCGGGGGTTCGAGCCGGTCCCGATGGACCTGGGCGAACTGCTCAAGGGCGGCGGCAGCGTGAAGTGCTGCACCCAGGAGCTGAGGCCGTAGGCCCTAGGAGGCCGCGGGCGGCCAGGCGTCGCCCCACTCGGCGTCCCGGGCCGCCTTGTAGAGGCCGCCGTGCCGCTTGGTGACGGTGGCCCGGGACAGTCCCGCCTCCTCGGGACCGCACAGGTCCAGCAGGACCAGCCCCTTCCGGATCTGCGGCCTGCGCGTGATCCGGGAGGGGACCGGCGTCACGGGGAACCGCGTCGCGGCGACGTAGCTGAACTTCTCGTCCTCGTACGGCAGGGAACCGCCCTTGACCTTCCGGTGCAGGGAGGAGCGGCTGACCCGGGCCGAGAAGTGGCACCAGTCCTGCCCGGCCTCGATGGGGCAGGCCCCGTCGTGCGGACAGGGCGCCGCGACCGTCATCCCGGCGGCGATCAGCTGCTCTCGGGCCTCGCGGATGCGCAGGTAGCCCTGCGGCGTGCCCGGCTCGATCAGTACGACGGCCCGCCCGGCCCGGGCCGCCTCGGCGACGACCGCCGTACGGGCCTCCTCCGTCAGCTCGCCCAGTACGTACGACACGGTGACCAGGTCCGCGTCCGGCAGGCCGAGCCCGCTGCCGATGACGGCGCGGCGCCACTCGGCCGCGCGCAGCACCCCGGACGCCGAGCGGCCGGCCAGCTCCTTGCCGAGCGCCAGCGCCGGCTCCGCCCAGTCCAGCACCGTCGTCGTGCGGGGCCCGTCCCAGGTGGCGTCCACCGCCCAGGTCGCCGCGCCCGTGCCGCCGCCCACGTCCACGTGCGAGCCCGGCGTCCAGTCCGGGGCGGCCTCCGCCAGCCCGTCCAGGGCGGACCGCACGGCTTCGAAGGTGGCCGGCATCCGGTACGCCGCGTACGCCGCCACGTCGGAGCGGTCGCGCAGCACGGGGGCGTCGGTGGGGGTGGCCCCGCGGTAGTTGGAGATCAGGCGCTCCACGGCGGCCGAGGCCTGCTTCGGCGGGAGCCCGTCGAGCAGGGCGGCGAGCGCGCTGCGGAGGGTTTCGGCGGTGGTGGGGGCGGGTGCGGCGTTCACCCGGGAAGTTTACGGCGCCCCGGAGCCCGTACCGGGCGCGGCCATCGGCTCCCGGGTCCGCCACGGCCGGCACATCCCGAGGAAGCAGGCCACCGCCACCAGGGAGCAGCCGAGCTGGACGAGCGCCATCGGCACCGCCGTGTCCTCGCCCGCGATCCCGACCAGCGGCGAGGCGACCGCGCCGACCAGGAAGGAGGAGGTGCCCAGCAGTGCGGACGCCGATCCGGCGGCGTGCGGGGTGCGCATGAGGGCCTGCGCGTTGGTGTTCGGCAGGACCAGGCCCATCGCCGACATCAGCACGAACAGCGCGGCCGCGACGGGTACCAGCCCGGCCTTCCCGAACACCCCGCTCGACATGAGCAGCAGGGCGACGGAGGCCGCGGTGATGACGGCGAGCCCGACGGCCAGGGCCTTGTCCAGGCTGACCCGGCCGACCAGCAGTTTGCCGTTGATCTGGCCGACGACGATCAGCCCGACGGAGTTCAGGCCGAACAGCAGGCTGAAGGCCTGCGGGGAGGCCCCGTAGATCTCCTGCACGACGAAGGGGGAGGCGGATATGTAGGAGAAGAGCACCGCGAAGGCGAAGCCGCCCGCCAGGGTGTAGCCGGCGAAGACCCGGTCGCCGAGCAGTCCGCGCATCGTCCGCAGCGCGGCGCCCACCCCGCCGGTCTGGCGGCGCTCCGGCGGCAGCGTCTCGCCGAGGCTGCGCCACACGACGAGGGTGAGCGCGAGGCCGACGGCGGTGAGGACGACGAAGACCCCGCGCCAGTCGGCGAAGCGGAGCACCTGGCCGCCGATGAGCGGGGCGATGATCGGCGCGGTGCCGGATATCAGCATCAGGGTGGAGAAGAAGCGGGCCATCTCGACGCCCTCGTACAGGTCGCGCACGACGGCCCGGGCGATCACGATGGCGGCCGCGCCGGCCAGGCCCTGGAGCAGCCGGAAGGCGATGAGCAGTTCGGCGCTCGGGGCGAGGGCGCAGATCGCGGTGGCGAGGACGTAGAGGACCATGCCGGTCAGCAGCGGTCTGCGGCGGCCCCACTTGTCGCTCATCGGGCCGATGACCAGCTGTCCGAGCGCCATGCCGGCGAGGCAGGAGGTGAGGGTGAGCTGGACGGTCGCGGCGGGGCTGTGCAGGGCGGCGGTGACCTCGGGCAGGGCCGGGAGGTACATGTCCATGGACAGCGGGGGGAGGGCGGTGAGGCCGCCCAGGATGAAGGTCACCAGCAGGCCGGTGCGGCGCGCGGCGGTCAGGGGGGTGGCGGCGGGGTCCTTCGGGGACGCCTCGCCGGCCGGGGGCCCGGGGGCCCGCCGGGGCGGGGGGACGGGCGACGGGCCGGTCGACGGATCGGTCGACGGCCCGTGCGAGGGGGCGGTAGAGGGGCCGCTCTCCGACATGCGGAACTCCAGTCTTTTCATCTGCTTTATGCACCCCTGACCGACCCATGCTCTCAGCTGTCGGAACGTCCCGGGCCGGATGTCCGCTGTGACGTACTCTGCGGCCCCATGAGCGCACCCGCGAAGAAGATCGCTGTAGTGACCGGAGCCGGTTCCGGGATCGGCCGTTCCGTGGCCCTGGCCCTGGCCGGCGCCGGCTGGTCGGTGGCCGTGGCCGGGCGCCGGACCGGGCCCCTGGAGGAGACCGCCGCCGCGGCCGGAGCGGACGCGGACGTGCTGCCCGTGGCGGCGGACGTCAGCGACCCCGCGGACGTCGCCGAGCTGTTCGCGGCCGTACGGGAGCGGTACGGGCGGCTCGACCTGCTCTTCAACAACGCCGGCACCTTCGGCCCGGCCGGGGTCCCGCTGGAGGACATCGGGTACGAGGCCTGGCGCCAGGTCGTGGACGTCAACCTGACCGGCTCCTTCCTCTGCGCCCAGGCGGCGTTCCGGGTGATGAAGGAGCAGGACCCGCAGGGCGGCCGGATCATCAACAACGGCTCCATCTCCGCGCACGTCCCGCGCCCGAACTCCGTCGCCTACACGGCGACCAAGCACGCCATGACCGGCCTGACCAAGTCCCTGTCGCTCGACGGGCGCCCGTACCGGATCGCCTGCGGACAGATCGACATCGGCAACGCGGCGACCGAGATGACCGAGCGCATGCAGACCGGCATCCTCCAGGCCAACGGGCAGCTGGCGGTGGAGCCGGTGATGGACGCCGCCGACGTGGCCCGCACCGTGCTGCACATGGCGGAGCTCCCGCTGGAGGCCAACGTCCAGTTCGCGACGGTGATGGCCACCGCGATGCCGTACATCGGCCGCGGCTGAGCGGAGCCCGCGCCCGTGCGGTACGGCCGGGCCGCCTCCCCCGAGGGGGGAGGCGGCCCGGCCGTGTCCGTGGGACCGGTCAGTCCTTCGCGGGACCGCTCCCCGACGGGGCCGGGGCCGGCGCCGCGGCCGGGGTGCGCAGCCGGGCCGGCAGGAGGAACAGCGTCAGCACGACCGCCAGGTACAGGGACCACACCACCAGCTGGTGGACGGTCGGGTCCGGCTGGAAGTTGAAGACGCCCTTCAGCAGCACCCCGTACCAGCTGTCCGGCGCGATCACCGAGCTGATGTCGAAGGCCTTGTCGTTCAGGCCGCCGAGGAACTCGGCCTCCTGGAGGTCGTGGACCCCGTACGCGAGCACGCCCGCGGCCACGACCACCAGCATCCCGCCGGTCCACTTGAAGAACTTCGCCAGGTTGATCTTCAGCGCGCCCCGGTAGAACAGCCAGCCCAGCACGATCGCGGTCGCGATGCCCAGCAGCACGCCGATCAGCGGGGCCGAGGAGCCCTCGCCGCTCGCGCGGACCGACGCCCACACGAACAGCGCCGTCTCCAGGCCCTCCCGGCCCACCGCCAGGAAGGCGGTGGCGACCAGCGCGCCGGTGCCCATGGCGAGCGCCGAGTCGAGCTTGCCGTGCAGTTCGGCCTTCAGGTGCCGCGCGGTGCGCTTCATCCAGAAGACCATCCAGGTCACCAGGCCCACCGAGATGATCGACAGGCTGCCGCCGAGCAGCTCCTGCGCCTGGAAGGTCAGCTCCTGCGTGCCGAACTCCAGCATCGCGCCGAAGGCGAGCGAGAGCCCGCAGGCGATGGCGATGCCGAGCCAGACCGGACGCAGGGCGGCCCGGTTCCCGGTCTTCACCAGGTACGCCACGAGGATGCAGACGACCAGGCTGGCCTCCAGCCCCTCGCGCAGGCCGATCAGATAGTTGCCGAACACGGCGTTTCCTCTCCGGCGGGGACTAGGCGAACAGGGACCGGCCCCACCAGTCGTCCTTGTCGCGGACGCCCGGCGGGACGGCGAAGATCGCCGAGCCCACGTGCTGGATGTATTCGTTCAGGACGTCCGACTTCGCCAGCCGGCGCTGGATCGGGACGAAGCCCTTGCGGACGTCGCGCTGGTAGGCCAGGAAGAACAGGCCCGCGTCGAGGCGGCCCAGGCCGTCCGTGCCGTCCGTGAAGGAGTAGCCGCGCCGCAGGATGGTCGCCCCGTCGTTGGTGTCGGGGTGCGCGAGGCGCACGTGCGCCTCCGGCTTCATCGCCTTCAGGAACGGCTCGTCGCGCTCCTTGGACTTGCCGACCGGGGCGCCCTCGCCCTTGTCGCGGCCGAAGATGTCCTCCTGCTCCTGCAGGGGGGTGCGGTCCCAGGTCTCGATGTGCATCCGGATGCGCCGGGCGACCAGGTAGGAGCCGCCGGTCAGCCAGTCGCTGCCGTCGCCCGCGCCGACCCACACGTGCTTGTCCAGGGCGGCCCTGTCGGTGCCCGAGATGTTCCGGGTGCCGTCCTTGAAGCCCATCATGTTGCGCGGGGTCTGCTCCTCGGGCGTGGTCGAGGAGGTCTTGCCGAAGCCGAGCTGCGACCAGCGGACGACGACCTTGCCGAAGCCGATGCGGGCCAGCTGGCGGATGGCGTGCACGGCGACCTGCGGGTCGTCGGCGCAGGCCTGGACGCACAGGTCGCCGCCGGAGCGGGCCTGGTCCAGGTTGTCGCCGGGGAAGAGCTCAAGGTCCACCAGGGCCTCGGGGCGCTTGCCCTCCAGGCCGAAGCGGTCCCTGGCGAACAGCCCCGGGCCGAAGCCGATGGTCAGGGTGAGGCGGGAGGGCTTGAGGCCGAGGGCCTCGCCCGTGTCGGTGGGCGGGGCCTCGGGCGCGCCCTCGAACACGTCGCCGACCGGCAGGCCGGCCGTCATCAGCCGGGCCGCGGCCGTCCACTCCTTGAGGAGCGCGACCAGCTCGTCGCGGCTCTTCGTCTTCACGTCGAAGGCCGCGAAGTGCAGCCGGTCCTGGACGGCGCTCGCGATGCCGGCCTGGTGCTCGCCGTGGAAGGGAACCGCCGCCCCGGCGGAGGCCGCCGGGGAGAGGTCCGGTCCGCCGCCGAACGCGGCGACCGCGCCGCCGGCCGCGGCCGCGCCGACCGCCAGACCCGCCCCGCCCCAGCCGAGCACGGCCCGGCGCGAGGGCGCTGCGGCGGCGCTCGTGGTCTCTTCCGACACCTGGTCGCTCATGGTGGTTCTCCCGCCTCTGCCTGGCTCCGGACTACTTGGCGACCGCGGCGGCCAGCTTGGAGAGCGGCTCGCCCAGTGCGCTGACGGCGTCCGAGAGTTCCTTGCGCTCGGCCTCGCCGACCTTGTCGTACGAGGTGAACTCGTAGGTGTTCTTGTCGGCGCGGTACTTGTCCAGGAGGGTGTTCATCGCGGCGAACTGGGTGTCCAGCTGCTTGGCGAGCTCCGGGTCGTTCTTGGCGGTGACCGTCTTGAGGAGCTCGTAGGACTTCTGGGCGCCCTCGACGTTGGCCTTGAAGTCGACGAGGTCGGTGTGGCTGTAGCGCTCTTCCTCGCCCGTCACCTTGCCGGTGGCGACCTCGTCGAGCAGCTCCTTGGCGCCGTTGGCCATGGAGGTCGGGGTGATCTCGGCCTGGCCGACCTTCTTCTGCCACTCGGTGAGGTCGGCGATCAGGGTGTCGGCGAGCTTCTTGTCGTTGTCGTCGATCTTGTTCTCCTGGAAGAGGGACTTCTCCAGGCGGTGCCAGCCGGTCCAGTCCTTGGCCGGGTCCTGGCCGGCCTCCAGGCCGTCCTCGCGGACGTCGACCTTCGGGTCGATGTCGCCGAAGGACTCGGCGACCGGCTCGGTGCGCTCCCAGCCGATGCGGGACGGGGCGTAGGCCTTCTTCGCGGCCTCCAGGTCGCCGGCCTTGACGGCGTCGGCGAAGACCTTGGCCTTCGGCAGGGTCTCGTCGGCCTGCTCCTGGACGTACTTGCGGTACGCGGCGACGGCGGCGTCCAGCTCGGGGCTGCGCTTCTCGGTGCCGCCCTTGCCGGTCGCCTTGACCTGGGTGCGGATGCCGTCGCCCTTCATGCCGGGCTTGCAGGTGAAGGCGTAGTCGCCGGCCTTGATCTCGGCGGTGATGGTGGCCTTGGTGCCGGGGCCGATGTTCTCGCGCTCGGCGACGATCCGGTCGTCCGGGAAGAGCACGTAGAGCTCGGTGACCTTGGAGCCCTTGTTCTCGACCTCGATGGTGACCTTGCCGGCCGGGAACTCGGTCTTCGAGACCTCGCAGGCGGTGTCGGTCGCGTTCACGTGGATCGCGCCGGAGCCGCCCTTGTCGCTCTTCTCGGCGCAGCCGGTGACTGCGGTGAGCGCGGCGACGGCTGCGGCCGCGGTGAGGACGGTGAGACGGGCGGGGCGCATGGGGGCTCCTGGCGAGGGTGAAGGCTGGGGGGAGGGCCGGTGAGGCCGACCTAACTTAACCGAGGCTTACCTGACCGATACCCGCTCGTCCAGTGATTCAGCTCTCACATTCCGGCCCCGGACACAAGCCCGTCACGGGCCCTCCATGACGGACTCAAGCGAGGGTCAAGCAGGGGTCAAATCGCCGTCCGCATTCCGTGCGGCGCCGTTGTTACCGTCCGGTCGATCGCCTTGTGCCGCTTGGCCGGGAAGGCGATCCGGAACGCCTCCGTCCCGTACCGGGAGGACCAGCGGGGCGCCCGTCCGGGGGTGCGCCAGCACCTCCACCGGCTGCCGGTAGACCCGGCTCAGCAGTCCGCCCCCGAACACCTCCGCCGGCGGCCCGGCCGCCGCGATCCGCCCGCCGTGCAGCACCGCCGCCCGGTCGGCGTACGCCGCCGCCAGCCCCAGGTCGTGCAGGACCACCACCACCGCGTCCCCGGCCGCCGCCCGCTCCCGGCAGATCCGCAGCACCAGCTCCTGGTGGCGCAGGTCCAGGGCCGCCGTGGGCTCGTCGAGCAGCATCAGCGGGGCCCGCTGGGCCAGTACGCGGGCCAGCGCGACCCGGGCCCGCTCGCCGCCGGAGAGGTCCGAGAACGGCCGATCGGCGAAACGGGTGACCTCGGCGGCGGCCATCGCCCCGGCCACCGCCTCCTCGTCGGCGTCCGCGAGCCCGGTCCCCGACCACGGGGCGCGGCCCATCCGGACCACCTCCGCGACCGGGAAGGGGAAGGACAGCGCGGCCGACTGGGGGAGCACCGAGCGGCGCAGGGCCAGCTCGGCGGCGCTCCAGCCGTCCACCGGGCGCCCGTCGATCCGTACGGTGCCCGAGGCGGCCGGCAGGTCGGCGGCGAGGGCGGCCAGCAGGGTGGACTTCCCGGCGCCGTTCGGGCCGACCAGGGCCAGCACCTCGCCGGCCCGGGCGGCCAGGGTGACGCCGGCGAGCACCTCGCGGCCGCCGAGCCGCACGTGCAGGGCGTCGGCCTCGGCGACGGCGGTCCCGGGGGCGGGGCGCGCGGGCACGGCACGCCGACGGCGTGCGGGGAGCCTCATGCCCAGCCCCCCTGCCCCCGGCGGGTGCGGCGCAGCAGCCAGAAGAAGAAGGGGCTGCCGATCAGCGCGGTCAGCACGCCCAGCGGCAGCTCCGCCGGCCGGGCCACCGTACGGGCGGCCAGGTCGCCCGCGGCCAGCACCACGGCCCCGGCCAGCGCGCTGCCGGGCACCAGGAAGCGGTGCCCGGGGCCGTTCGCCATCCGCAGCAGGTGCGGGACCAGCAGCCCCACGAAGGTGATCACCCCCGCCACGGCCACGGCGGCCGCCGTCAGCAGGGCCACGACCAGCACCAGGGCCAGGCGCAGCCGCTCCACGTCGATCCCCAGGTGCCGGGCCGGCCGCTCGCCGAGGGAGAGGAGGTCGAGCCGGCGGGCGTAGAAGGGGGCCGCGGCCAGCCCCGCGAGCGCGCACGGCAGCACCGCGAGCACCTTGGGCCAGGTCGCCTGCGCGAGGGAGCCGAGCTGCCAGAAGGTGATCTGGTTGACCTGGCCGCTGTCCGCGAAGAAGACGAACAGCCCGATCAGGGCGCCCGCGAAGGCGTTGACGGCGATGCCGGTCAGGATCAGCGTGACCACCTCGGTCCGGCCCCCGCTGCGGGACAGCAGGTAGACGGAGCCGACCGTGACCAGCCCCGCCACGAAGGCGCAGGCGGTGACCGTCCAGGTGCCGAGGAAGGTCAGGCCCAGCCCGATCGCGGCGACCGCGCCCACGGCGGAGCCCGCCGAGATGCCGATCACGCCCGGCTCGGCCAGCGGGTTGCCGAACACCCCCTGCATCAGCGCGCCCGCGCACCCCAGGCTGGCGCCGACCAGCAGCGCGAGCACGACCCGGGGCAGGCGTACGTTCCACAGCACGCTCTCCCCGACCCGGTCGAGCGGCGCCCCGCCGAGGCCCGCCCGGTGCAGGGCCGAGGCGAGCACGTCCCCGACGGGGATGGCGTACGCGCCGACGCCGGCCGACACCAGCGCGAGCAGCAGCAGCGCGGCGAGCAGCCCCGCCGCGAGCAGCGTCCCCCGGCGCCCCGGCCGCCGCCGCGGGGGAGCCGGGGCGGCCCCGGCCTCCGGGCGGGCCTCCGCGGAGACGGCCACCTCAGGCCCCCTTGCCGTGGAGCTGCGCGACCAGCGAGGCGAGCACCTGGTCGGTGCGCGGACCGTAGTTGAGCAGCACCCCGTCGTCGACGGTGACGACCCTGCGGTCCAGCCCGGCCGGGGTCTGGGCCACGCCCGGGATCTTCACCAGGCCGTCGACGCCGCCCACCGACGCGAGGCCCTTGGACATGACGAGGATCGCGTCCGGGGCGGCCGCGGCCAGGGCCTCGCTGGTGATCGGGGTGAAGTCCTTGCCGAGCCCCGACTCCTTGCCGGTGTCCACCGCGCCCGCCGCCTCCAGCAGCGAGCCGGCGCCGGAGTCGGAGCCGCCCAGCAGATAGACCGAGGCGGTGCCCCGCAGATACAGGAAGGCCACCCGGGGCTTCTTGGCGGCACCCCCCGGAACGCCCGCGCGGGCGGCCGCGATCCGCTCGGCGGTCCGCCGGTTCAGCTGCGCGCCGGCCTCCTCGACCCCGAGGGCGGCCGCGACGGCGCCGATCCGCTGGGGCACGTCCTCCAGGGTCTTGGCGGGGGCGACCACGAGGACCGGGACCCCGGCGTCGCGGATCTGCCGCACGGCCTCGGCGGGGCCGGTGGTGGTCTCCGCCAGGACCAGCGTCGGGCGCAGCGAGAGCACGCTCTCGGCGGAGACCTCGTGGCCCCGGGTCACCACCGGCAGGGCCGCGGCCTGTTCGAAGGTGGCGGTGATGTCCCGGGCGACGACCCGGGGGCCGAGGCCGAGGGTCTGCACGATCTCGTTGAGGCCGCCGGTGAGCGGGATGACCCGGTCCGCCGAGGTGACGGTGACCTGCGTCCCGTCGGCCGAGGCGACCGTCACCGGCAGCGCGGGCTGCGCGGCGGCGGCGATCGGCTCCACCCGGTCGGGGAAGGCGGGGGCGGAGCGGCCGGCGGCGGGGCCCGTAGGGGCGTCCGTACCGGCGCAGCCGGCGGCGGTGAGCGCGAGTGCGGTCCCGAGGGCCGCCAGGGCGACGGCCAGGCGGGGGAAGCGGGTGGGGGCGGCGGGCGTGGGCACCGGGACACCGTCCTGATCGTCCGGCCGGGAGGCGGGGGCGGAGGCTGGCCGGATCGAGGGGTTTCCCGTCCCGCCAGGATGACTTAGGTTAGCCTAACCTTACTCACCGGCTCCTGATCCGTCAGATCCTGGAGGGGACCCCATGCCCGCACGCCCCGTCCGCGCGTTCGCCGTGACCCTGTTGGCGACCCTGCTCGCGGCGCTGCTCCCGGCCTCCGCCGCCCGCGCGGAGGGCCGTGCCGTGCAGGGGGGACGGCTCGAC
The DNA here is from genome assembly GCF_044747545.1 of Streptomyces sp. NPDC090077. Classification (NCBI taxonomy): domain Bacteria; kingdom Bacillati; phylum Actinomycetota; class Actinomycetes; order Kitasatosporales; family Streptomycetaceae; genus Streptomyces; species Streptomyces sp. NPDC090077. The sequence continues at coordinate 122,157 of NZ_JBIVEG010000005.1, read as the reverse complement.
TGGGGCCTCAAGTCCTCCTTCCAGAGTTACGTCACCGGTCCGGTCGCGAAAGGCGGTTTCCGGCTGAACGGAGGAGCCGCCACCGTCGGCGGCAGCCTGTTCCGCTTCCACTCCGCGACCGGCACCTACGACCCCGCCTCCGGGGCGTTCGAGGCCGCGTTCTCGGGCGGGGTGGCCTTCCAGGGGCACCGCGGGCCCGACGGCGCGTACGAACTGGACCTGACCGTCAGCCGCCCCACCGTCCGCATCTCCGGCGGCAGGGGCACCCTCTACCTGGACGTCACCAGCAAGGCGAAGGACACCGGCGCGGTCACCAGCCGGCCGCAGGTGCCCTTCGCCACCCTCGGACTCGGCGGCATCGACATGAGGGGCGCCGGCAGCCCCGTCGTCCTGACCGACGTCCCCGCCACCCTCACCGACCAGGGCGCCCAGGCCTTCGCCGGCTACTACCAGGCCGGCGCGCAGCTCGACCCGGTCAGCCTGTCCGCCGACGTCAGGACGGCCCCGCCGGCCCCCTCCGCCCCGCAGCCCGCCCCGCCCGCACAGCCGTCCGGCACCCCGCCCGCCGGTCCGCGGGCCGAGGGGGCCTTCACCGACGCCGCCGTCGACTGGGGCGTGCGCCGCACCTTCCGCGAGTACGTCACCGGCCCCGTCGGCCAGGGCCGCTGGACCCTCGCCGAAGGCGCCCAGGACGGCGGCGCGCTGTTCCGCTTCCCGCAGGGCAAGGGGACGTACGACGGCCGGGAGGGCCGACTCGCCGCCGAGTTCGCCGGCAGCGTCCGCTTCACCGGCGCCCGGCTCGACCTCACGCTCGGCAGGGTGGGCGTCACGGTGGAGAACGGCAAGGGCGTGCTGTCCGCCGACGTCACCACCGGCGGGCAGACCAGGCCGGCCGTGGCGCTCGTCGAGTTCGACGCCAAGGGCCTCAAGGCCGAGGGGAAGCTCGCCACCCTGACCGAAGCCCCCGCCACCCTCACCGAAGGCGGCGCCCGGGCCTTCGGCTCCCTCTACACGACGGGCACCGGGATGGACCCGGTCTCGCTGGCCGTCCCCCTCGAAGCCGGTGCGCAGCTGCCCGCCCTGCCCGACCTCGGCTCCACCGCCCCGCCCACCACCGCCGGGACCCCGGCCGCCCCGTCCCCCGCCGCTCCGGCCCCCGCGTCCGCCGCCGCCCCTGCGGGCGAATCCGCCGACCTCGGCCTGTACGCGGCCCTGGCCGTGGCCGTACTGGTCCTGGCGGGCGGCGCCGCCCTGCTGGTGGTGCGCAGGCACCGCGCGGCGGCGTCCGGCACCACGCCGTAACCACCCCTCGCTCCCGTCCCTTTCGCCACGCGCCCCTCCAGGAGTCCTCAGCCATGTCCTCGCACCGCCGCCCGATCGCCGTCGCGGCCGCCGTACTGACCGCGGCCGCCCTCGGCACCACCGCCTTCGCCCTCCCCGCCGCGGCCGAGGGAGCCGCCCCCGCCCCCGCCGCCGGGGCCGCCCGGGCCGCCGCCGCACCGGTACCCGTCGTCGGCGGCACCCTCGACTGGGGGGTGCTCGCGCGGTTCCGCACCTACGTCACGGGCATGGCGAAGGGCAAGATCACCACGGCGGACGGTGCCGTGCAGAACGCGGACGGCACCTTCCGCTTCGGCTCCGCCACCGGCCAGTACGACAAGGACGCCGGCCACGTCGTGAAGGCGCAGTTCAAGGGCAGCGTCACCTTCGAGAGCGCGGCGCACGGCTTCGTCATCAAGATGGAGAACTTCCGCTTCGACACGGGCACCAGGAAGCTGACGGTCGACATCACCAGGAACGGCACGCTCGCCAAGGACGTCCCGGCGGCGACCGTCGCCTTCGCCGGGATGAACATGAGCGGCCTGGCCACCACCCTCACCAAGGAACTCGCCGAGCAGCTCTCGGGCCCCTACGAGGGCGTCGAGGGCGACAGGCTCACGGCCCTCCTGAAGTTCCCCGAGCCGCCCGCCCCGTCCCCCTCGACGTCCACCGCCCCGTCCCCGTCGACGTCCGCCTCCTCCGCCCCGGCCCCCTCCCCGTCCGCCGGCGGGCCGCAGAAGATCCTCCGCGGCAAGCTGACGTGGGGCGTGATGGGCTCCTTCCACGACTACGTAGGAGAGAAGGGGATCACCACCAGCGGCGGGGCCACCAAGCACGGCAAGACCTTCGACTTCTCCTTCGGCAAGGGCGAACTCGACGCCGGGAAGCGGAAGCTGAACGCCGCCTTCGAAGGCGCCGTGCGCTTCGAGTACGCCGCCCACGGCCTCGACCTGACCTTCGGCAACATCCGGATCGAGACCGCGGGCGGGACCGGCACCCTGGTCCTCGACGCCAGGACGGCGAAGGGCGCCACCCAGGACGTCCCCTTCGCCACCCTCGACCTGTCCAAGGGCGACTACAAGACCAAGGACGGCCTGCTGACCCTCACGTCCGTCCCCGCCGTCTTCACCGAGAAGGGGTCGGCGGTCTTCGCCAACGAAGGCTCCGTCCCCGAGAAGTACAAGCCGGGCAAGCCCATGGACCCGGTGACCCTCTCCGTCTCCGTGGACAAGGACGCCCCCCTCCCGACGGCGAGCCCCACCGGAACCACCGGCACCACGGGTGCCACGGGCACCACGGGCGGCACCACCGGCGGTACGGCGGGCGGCTCCGCGGGCGGCGGCTCGGCGGGCGGTTCGGCCGGCGGCTCCGCGGGCGGCAGCCTCGCCTCCACCGGGGCCGAGGTCCCGGCCGGCACCCTGCTCGGCGCGTCCGCGGGCGTGGTCGCGGCCGGCGCGGGCGCCGTCTTCCTCGGGCGCCGCCGCCGGGCGGCCCTGAGCTGACGGAGGCCGGACACGGCGGCGTGTTTCAATGCCAGCGTGAACGATCTAGACGTGATCAGGGTCTTCTGCGCGGGTGACGGCCGCTTCGGCAACCTGCTCGGAGTCGTCCGGGACGGCCGCACCTGCCCGGACGACGGCGCCCGGCAGGCCCTCGCCGCCGAACTGGGCTACAGCGAGACGGTGTTCGTCGACGACCCCGAGCGCGGGGTCGTCGACATCCGCACCCCCGGCACGCGGATGTCCTTCGCCGGACACCCGCTGGTCGGGGTCGCCTGGCTGCTGGACATCGAGGAGCTCCAGCCGCCCGTGGGCTCCGTATGGGCGCGCGACGACGGGGAGTTCACCTGGATCACGGCCCGCCCCGAGTGGGTCACCGGCAAGCGCACCGAGCAGTACGCCACCCCCGCCGAGGTCGACGCCCTCCCCGCCCCGCCGCCCGGCGAGGGCTGGCTGTACGCGTGGGCGTGGGAGGACGAGACCGCGGGCCGGATCCGCGCCCGGGGTTTCCCGCGCCGCCCGGACGGGGTCATCACCGAGGACGAGGCCACCGGCTCGGCGGCGGTCCTCCTCACCGCCCAGCTGAACCGCGCCCTGAACATCACCCAGGGCGCCGGCTCCCAGATCCTCACCGCCCCCGGCCCGGACGGCACCGTCGAGATCGGCGGCCGCGTCCGCTTCGCCTCGTAGGCCCCCATCCGCCGACCGCCCGGCCGGGGCCTACGCGGTCAGCGGGAACTCCTCGCCCAGCTCGCGGAAGACCGCCCCGTTGAAGTCGAAGGCCCGCTTGCACTCGTCGATGATGCGCTGCTTCTCCAGGTCGTCCGCGGCGATCGCGTCCAGCAGCTCCCGGTAACCCCGCTTGAAGGCGGCCGGGTTGGAGATGTCCGCGAAGACGTAGAACCGCACGCCGTCGCCCTTGCGCTCGAAGCCCCAGGTGCGCTCGGCCTTGTCCCGGATGATCTGGCCCCCGGAGAGGTCGCCCAGGTAGCGGGTGTAGTGGTGGGCCACGTACCCGCCCGGCCAGGAGGCGGCGCACTCCGCGACCCGGTCCGCGTACGCCCGCGTCGCCGGCAGCGCGCTGACCGCGTCGCGCCAGCCGGGGCCCAGCAGGTGCGCCAGGTCGCGCTCGATCTCGGCGACGCGCATCAGCTCCGGCTGTATGAAGGGGCCCGCCACCGGGTCGTCCCGCAGGGACTCGGCGCCGTCCTCCAGGGCCCGGTACACGAACCACAGCTGTTCGGTGTAGCGGGTGTACGCGTCCACGCCGAGCCGTCCGCCGAGCAGGTCGCTCATGAACGAGGAGGTCTCGGCTTCGGTGTGCTGCTCGTGCGAGGCGACACGGATGACCGTGGAGAACGCGTCCAAGACTGACCTCCGTCGGGAGAGGAACGGGCCGTGGCGGCACGCCGCCGCCACGCCCCGATCCTCCTGCTTAGGCTTACCTAAGTCAATGTGTTCCCGACGTCTTGTCGGTAAAAACCCTTCGGCCGGCAAAATCGGGCCGCCGGGGCCCCTACGGCAGGGTCAGGATCTCCGCGCCGCTGTCCGTCACCACCAGCGTGTGCTCGAACTGCGCCGTGCGCTTGCGGTCCTTGGTGACGACCGTCCAGCCGTCCTCCCACATGTCGTACTCGTGGGTGCCCAGCGTCAGCATCGGCTCGATGGTGAAGGTCATGCCCGGCTCGATGACCGTCGTGGCGTGCGGGCTGTCGTAGTGCGGGACGATCAGGCCCGAGTGGAAGGACGAGTTGATGCCGTGGCCGGTGAAGTCCCGGACCACCCCGTACCCGAAGCGCTTCGCGTACGACTCGATGACACGGCCGATGATGTTGATCTGACGGCCGGGCTTGACCGCCTTGATCGCCCGGTTCAGGGCCTCGCGGGTGCGCTCCACCAGCAGCCGCGACTCCTCGTCCACCTCACCGCACAGGTAGGTGGCGTTGTTGTCGCCGTGCACCCCGCCGATGTAGGCGGTCACGTCGAGGTTCACGATGTCGCCGTCCCGCAGGACGGTCGAGTCCGGGATCCCGTGGCAGATGACCTCGTTGAGCGAGGAGCACAGCGACTTCGGGAACCCGCGGTAGCCGAGCGTCGACGGGTAGGCGCCGTGGTCGCACATGTACTCGTGGGCGACCCGGTCCAGCTCGTCGGTGGTCACCCCCGGTGCGATGTGCTTCGCCGCCTCCTCCATCGCCTGGGCGGCGATCCGGCCGGCGATGCGCATGGCCTCGATGGTCTCGGCCGACTGCACCTCCGGTCCGGTGTACGGAGTGGGCGCGGGCTTGCCCACGTACTCGGGCCGGCGGATGTTTCCGGGGACGGAACGGGCGGGAGAGAGCTCGCCTGGTACGAGCAGCGACTGGCCAGACATGCAAGCGAGTGTATCCAGCGGGGATGGGGCAGCATGGCGACGAGGAGCGGTATCGAACGGTATCGAGCGGCGGTACCGGAAGACCGTGCCGGAAGGAGTCCGAAGGCGATGGCCCTGTTCAAGAAGCGCCAGGTGGGCAAGCCGGGCGAGTGGTACTACTGCCTGGTCCACCAGAAGGTGGAGGAGGGCCCCGAGTGCCCCGCCAAGGACCGCTTCGGCCCCTACACCACGCCCGAGGAGGCCGCCCACGCCATGGAGACGGCGCAGGAGCGCAACCTCGAATGGCAGAACGACCCCAAGTGGAACGACAAGACCCGCGAAGGCGACGACGGCGCCACTCCCTGACGGCCCTCCCCGACTCCGCCCCTACCAGCGGCTGGGCGGCGGGGCGGCCAGCCGGTCGGCCAGGGTGGCCAGCCGGTCGCGCAGCCGCCGCGTGCCCCGCCGCTGCGGCGGGCCGTTCTCCCCGGCCGCCGCGCTGACCAGGTGCTGCACGGTGTCCAGGTCCAGCTCGGAGCCGGCGGCGGGTACGGACAGGGCGTCGTGGGCGAGGGCGGCCAGGTCCGGGTCCCCGCCGTCCAGGGACAGTACGGTCGCCCCCGCGCGCCGGGCGTCGTGCACCCGCTCCAGCAGCCCCCCGCCCGGCTGCTCCGGGGCCACCACCAGCAGGGTGTGCCCGCGCCGGGCCGCCTCCAGCCGGCCCAGCCCCACCGACAGGTGCGGCGGCTCGCCCGGCCGGACGCGGTGGCGCACCAGCGTCGGAGCCAGCTCCGGCTGGCCCGACCAGGCGGCCTCGTCCACCAGGTGCGCCGCCAGGTGCCAGGGCTCGTACTGCTCGGTGCCCACCAGCAGCAGACTGCCGCCGGCCGGCGCCACCGACCGCCGCAGCGACCCCGCGAACCGCCGGGCCTCGTCCGGCCACCGGGTCCCGGCGAGCACCTCGCGCAGCAGCGCCACCCTCACGGCATCCATGCGGCATCCACGGCAGCGTCCATGGCGGCATCCTGCACCATCGGACCCTCCTCGTCCGGCCTACCCGGCAGTACGCTCGCGCGTATGACTTCCTCAGACAGCACGCAGAAGCCGCCGGCCAAGGACCCCTGGGACCTCCCCGACGTCTCCGGCCTCGTCGTCGGTGTCCTCGGCGGCACCGGCGACCAGGGCCGCGGCCTCGCCTACCGGCTCGCCCGCGCGGGCCAGAAGGTGATCATCGGCTCCCGCGCCGCCGACCGCGCCGAGACGGCCGCCGCGGAGCTCGGCCTCGGCGTCGAGGGCGCCGACAACGCCGAATGCGCCCGCCGCAGCGACATCGTGATCATCGCGGTTCCGTGGGAGGGCCACGCCAAGACCCTCGAAGCCCTGCGCGAGGACCTCGCGGGCAAGCTCGTGGTGGACTGCGTGAACCCGCTCGGCTTCGACAAGCAGGGCGCCTACGCCCTCCAGGTCGAAGAGGGCAGCGCCGCCCAGCAGGCCGCCGCCCTGCTCCCCGGCTCCCGCGTCACCGCCGCCTTCCACCACCTCTCCGCCGTCCTCCTCCAGGACGCCTCGGTGGAGGAGATCGACACCGACGTGATGGTCCTCGGCGAATCCCGCGCCGACACCGACCTCGTCCAGGCCCTCGCGGCCCGCATCCCCGGCATGCGCGGCGTCTTCGCGGGCCGCCTGCGCAACGCCCACCAGGTCGAGGCCATGGTGGCCAACCTCATCTCCACCAACCGCCGCTACAAGGCCCACGCAGGCCTCCGCCTCACGGACGTGTGACCCCACCACCCACCCGGGGCCCGCACCGGCGGCGGGGCCCGGGCGGGATGGGGGACACTGGAGGGGTTCGCCCCCCTTCCGTGTCGCCGAGGAGCTGTTCCGGATGCCCCGCCTTGCCGTGTTCGCCGTTGTCGTCTGCGTCCTTGCCGTGGCCGCGGCCGTGGTCGCCTTCGTCGAGGGCAGCTTCCTCGGGATCGTGTGGGTGCTGCTGGCCGGCGTCACGTCCAACATGGCCTGGTTCTACATCCGCAAGGCCAAGGCCGAGAAGCAGCGGCAGCCGACCGCGTAGCCGGTCCGGTCAGCCCTGCGGGGCCGTGCAGAAGAACCCTTCGGAGCCCTGCCAGAAGCGGTACAGGTCGCGGCCGCAGTAGGTGTCCAGGTCCGACACGCCCAGCCCGCGCAGGATCCCGCTCACCGCGTCGAAGAACACGGCGTTCACCTCCGGGATCCACAGCAGCGCGAACACCCCGATCAGCGCGAACGGCGCCAGCGGGGCCAGCTCGCGGCGGACCCGGTGGGGGAGCCACGGCTCGATCACCCCGTAGCCGTCCAGACCCGGGACCGGCAGGAAGTTCAGGATCGCCGCCGAGACCTGGAGCAGCGCCAGGAACGCCAGCGCGAAGCGGAACGGCAACGGGACCCCGTCGAGGGCGTCCAGCCAGAACGGGGCCGTGCACACGACGGCGAAGGCCACGTTCGTCAGCGGGCCCGCCGCTGAGACCAGGCTGTGCTTCCAGCGGCCCCGGATCCGGTCGTGCTCGATGTACACCGCACCGCCGGGCAGGCCCAGCCCGCCCAGGATCACGAAGACCACCGGCAGCACGATGCTGAGCAGCGGGTGCGTGTACTTCAGCGGGTTCAGGGTCAGGTAGCCCTTCGCGCCGACCGTGATGTCACCGCCGTGCAGCGCGGTGCGGGCGTGCGCGTACTCGTGCAGGCACAGCGAGACCACCCACGCCGACGTGACGAAGAGGAACACGGCCAGCCCCGGGCTCGCCGCGTAGTCCGTCCACACCGCCCAGCCGGTCACCGCCATCACGGCGACGATGCCGAGGAACACGGAACTGATCTGCCGCTCGCCGCGGACGCCCTGATGACCCATGCGGCGAAACCTATCCCGGGCTCGGAGCCACCGGGGTCGCGGGGGCCGGGGAGAATGGCCCGGTGCATTACGTGATTCTCGGCACCGCCCAGGCCGTCCGCGACGACGGGAGCCCCGTCGCCGTCGGCGGAGCGCGCCTGCGCGCGCTCCTGACCGCCCTCGCCCTGCGCCCCGGCCGCGCGGTCCCGGCCGGGCTGCTGGTCGCCGAGGTGTGGGTCGCCGACCCGCCGGCCGACGCCGTTGCCGCGCTCCAGGCGCTGGTGGGGCGGCTGCGGCGGGCGCTCGGGCACGCGGCCGTGCGGTCCGTGGAGGGCGGCTACCAGCTGGAGGCGGAGCGCGAGGACGTCGACCTGTACCGCTTCGAACGCCTCGCCCGGTCCGCCGCGGCCGAACCGGACCCGGCCCGGGCGGCGGCCCTGTACGACGAGGCGCTCGCCCTGTGGCGGGGCCCGGCGCTGGCCTCCCTCCCCGATCCGGCGGCCGAGTCCGCGCGCTGGGAGGCCGTACGGATGGACGCGCGCCGGGGCCGCCTGGGCGCGGCGCTGGCGCTGGGCGGGGCGGAGCAGGCCCTGCCGGAGCTGACCGAACTGTGCGCGCGGCAGCCGCTGGACGAGTCCCTCCAGGTGCTGCGGATCCGGGCCCTGCGTGCGGCGGGCCGCCCGGCGGAGGCGCTGGCCGCGTACGAGACCGTCCGCCAGGAGCTCGCCGCCCGCCTCGGCACGGACCCGGGCCCGGCCCTCCGCGCCCTCCACGCGGAACTCCTCGCCCCACCGCCCCCCACCCCGCCCGTACCGGGCGCCGCCGACCCCCGCGCCGCCCGGCCCGCGGGTCCCGCGCAGCCCGGGCCCGGGTCCGACGCGGTACGGCCACCGGCCGCCCCGGCCGACCGGCCCGCGCCCTCCTGGACCGACGCCGACGGCGCGGCCCACCCGGCCGTCCGGCCCGCCGCCGGCTCCGGGGGCGCCGCCCCGGCCCCGTACCCCGCCGCCCCCGCCGACCCGGATCCGGCGGCGGCCGTCGCCCCCGTGCCCGGGAACCTGCGGGCCCGGCTGACCACCTTCGTCGGGCGGGAGGAGGACATCCGGGTCATCGGCGACGACCTCGCCGCGGCCCGGCTCGTCACGCTGCTCGGCCCCGGCGGCGCCGGGAAGACCCGGCTCTCGCAGGAGGCCGCCGAGACCCACGCCCGCGCCGCGGGCGAAGGCTGGCCCGACGGGGTGTGGTTCGTCGAGCTGGCACCCGTGGAGGACCCCGAGGACGTCCCCGAGGCGGTCCTCGCCGCCCTCGGCGCCCGCGAGACCAAGCTGCGCGGCGCCGCCGCCGAGGAGCTGCGCGCCCTCACCGACCGGGGCGGGGACGACCCCCTCGACCGGCTCGCCGAACACTGCTCCCGCCGCCGGCTGCTCCTCGTCCTGGACAACTGCGAGCACGTCATCGGCGCCGCCGCCCACCTCGCCGAACGCCTCCTCACCCACTGCCCCGGCGTCCGGATCCTCGCCACCAGCCGGGAACCCCTCGGCGTGCCGGGGGAGTTCCTGCGTCCCGTCGAACCCCTCCCGGACCCCGTCGCCCTGCGGCTCCTCGACGACCGCGGGGCCGCCGCCCGGCCCGGGTTCAGCGTCGCCGCGGACCCGGCCGCCGCCGTCGAGATCTGCCGCCGCCTGGACGGCCTTCCGCTCGCCATCGAGCTCGCCGCCGCCCGGCTGCGGCTGCTCACCCCCCGCCAGATCGCCGACCGGCTCGACGACCGGTTCCGCCTCCTGACCGGCGGCGCCCGCACCGTCCTGCCCCGCCAGCAGACGCTGCGCGCCGTCGTCGACTGGTCCTGGGACCTGCTGGACGCGCCGGAACGGGCCGTGCTCGCCCGGCTGTCCGTCTTCGCCGGCGGCTGCGACCTGGACGCCGCCGAGGCCGTCTGCGCGGACCCCGGCACCGGGGACGTCGCCGACGCCATGGCCAACCTGGTCGACAAGTCCCTCGTCGTGGCCGCCCCCGGTTCCGCCGGCGACATGCGCTACCGCCTCCTGGAGACCGTCGGCGAATACGCCGCCGAGCGCCTCGCCGAGGCCGCCGGCGACCGCGCGGCCACCGAGCACCGCCACCTCGTCCACTTCCGCGAACTCGCCCGGACCACCGAGCCCCTGCTCCGCGGCCACGGCCAGCGCGCGGCCGCCGACCGGATCGGCACCGAGTACGAGAACCTCCGCACCGCCCTGCGCCGGGCGGTCGCCACCCGCGACACCGGCGAAGCGCTGTGCCTCGTCCACTCCCTCGGCTGGTACTGGCACATGCAGGACCTGCGCGCCGAGGCCCGGCACTGGTCCGACGCCGTCGCCGAACTCGGCCCCGACCCCTTCGCCCCGCCCCACGCCCCCGCCGAGCCCCTCTACGAACGGCTCGTCGACTCGCCGCCGCCCTACTCCGGGGAGCTCCTCACCGAGGGCTGGCGCGCCCTGCACCTCGTACGGCTCGCCTCCCGGGACCAGTCGAACACCGACTGGGACAGCCCGGAGGTCCGCGAGCAGGTGGCCGGGGTGCTCGCCACCTACCGGCCCGGGCTCCCGCAGACCTGCCGGACCCCGGCCTCCCTGTGGATCTACGCCGTGATGATTGCGGGGGACCCGGGTCTGCTCAAGCGGGTCGTGGACGCCACCGTCGACACGGCCCGCGAGCTCGGCTACCGCTGGGAGCTCGCCTCCGGCCTCCAGCTGCGGGCCAACATCCTGGCCAACCGGGCCGACTGGGCCGGTGACGCCTCCCGCGACGCGGACGAGAGCCTGGCCCTCTTCCGCGAGCTCGGCGACGACTGGGGCTGTGCCGAGGCCCTGTCGGCCCGCGCCGAGACCCGGGAGAAGCGCGGGAACTACGACCTGTCGGCCCAGGACTACCTCGCCGCCATCGAACACGCCGAGCGGCTCGGCGCCAAGGCGCAGGTGACGGTGCTGCGCGTGCGGATGGCCGGCTCCCTCGTCGAGAGCGGCCGGACCGAGGAGGCCGAGGAGATCCTCACGGAGAGCCTCACCAGCGTGGTGCGGTTCGCCAACGAGTCCGTGCCCGCCGCCCGGATGTTCCTCGCCGGGATCTACGGCCGCACCGGCCGGATCCCCGAGGCCCGGGAACAGATCCGGCTGCTGCGCGAGGAGTTCGCCTACGGGGCGTTCGCCGTCTTCGACGTTTTCCTGCTCGCCACGACGGCCTGGCTGGACAACCAGGAGGGCAAGCACGAGGACGCCCTCCGGCTGGTCCGCGAGGCCGCGGGGGCCGTCCGGCACCCGCTGGCGATGATGGTCGCCCCGTACATGCCGGCCCTCTACCTGCTGACGGCCGCGGTGGCCCTGCTCGGGCTCGGCGGCCCGGAGCAGGTCCACGACGGCGCGCGGCTGATCGGTGCCTACCGCGCCCACCTGCCGCCCGGGCACGTCCCGGTCTCCACGGAACGCGAGGACGCCGCCCGGGCCGAGGAACGGGCGCGGGCGGCGCTGGGGGACACCGCGTACGAGGCGGCGCACGCCGAAGGCGGCGGCCTCTCCCTGGAGGAGGCCACCGCCCTCATCTGATCCGGCCGGCTCCCCCGTGCGGTGCCGTCCGGGACGCGATCCGGACGGACCGGCCTGCCCGGGATCAGGTCTTCTGGCGGAACTTGCGGACCGCGATCGGCATGGTGACCGCCGTGATGGCGACCGACCAGCCCAGGGTGATCCACACGGAGTCGCCCAGTGGGGCGCCGTTGATCAGCCCGCGGGCCGCGTCGGCCAGGTTGGACAGCGGGTTGACGTCGGTGAAGCTCTGCAGCCAGCCGGGCATCGTGGTGGGCGGGGCGAAGATCGAGCTGCCGAACTGCAGCGGCATCAGGACGAGCATCGCCATGCCCTGGACGGCCTGCGCGGTCTTCATGGTCAGACCCAGCAGGATGAAGACCCACATCAGCGAGGCGCCGAAGACGGCGGAGAGCCCGATGGCGAGGAACAGGTCCAGGACCGAGGACTTGATGGACAGGCCCAGCGCGAAGCCCACGGCCAGCAGGATCGCGATGGCGACCATCATCCGGCCGAGTTCGACCACGATCTTCGCGATGAGGACCGAGGACCGGGCGATCGGCATGGACCGGAAGCGGTCCATCACGCCCTTCTTGAAGTCGTCGTTGACGCCGGTGCCGACGCCCATGGCGATGTTCATGCCCATCATCGCCATCAGGCCCGGGACGACGTAGTTGACGTAGTCGCCCTGGTTGCCCTTGCCGGAGATCGCGCCGCCGAAGACGAACACGAACAGCAGCGTGAAGATGATCGGCATGAGCAGGACGTCGAACATCGACTCCGGGTCCTGCTTGATCTGGAGGGCGTTGCGGCGGACCAGGGCGCCGATGTGGCGCAGGTTGGCCCGCAGGCCGATCCGGCCCTCGCCGTCCAGTGGGGAGGCGGCCGCCGCGGCCGCGGTGGTGCTGGGCTTCGTCGTGGTTACGGTGCTCATGCCGCGACCTCCTGATCCGTCTCGGTCTTCCGGGTGGGCACGGCGTCCGCGTCCGCGTCCGCCGCGGGCTTCTGGCCGGTGATCGACAGGAACACCTCGTCCAGGCTGGGCAGGTACGTGCCGAGGTCGGCGAGCGCGTACCCGCGGGCGGCCAGCAGGCCGACCACGGCGGTCAGCTGCTCGTCGCTGAGGATCGGGACCAGCAGCACGCCCTCGTCCGGCACCGCCTGGGAGCCGGCGACGCCGTCCAGGCCGGTCTCCGCCAGCGCGCGGGCCATGCCCGGCAGGTCGGACGCGTCAACCGGACGGATCCGCAGGGTGCGGCCGCCGACGCGGGCCTTCAGCTCGTCGACCTTGCCCTTGGCGATGACCTTGCCGCGGTCGATGACCGTCAGCTCGCTCGCCAGCTGCTCGGCCTCCTCCATGTACTGGGTGGTGAGCAGCACGGTGGCGCCCTCCGCGACCAGGTGGTGGACCTCGTCCCACACCTCGTTGCGGGTGCGCGGGTCGAGTCCGGTGGTCGGCTCGTCCAGGTAGATCACGGCCGGCCGGCCGATCAGGGAGGCGGCCAGGTCGAGGCGGCGCCGCATGCCGCCGGAGTAGTGCATGGCGGCCTTCTTCGCCGCCTCGGTCAGGGAGAAGCGCTCCAGCATCTCGTCCGCGCGGAGCCGGGCGTCCTTGCGGGACAGGTCCAGCAGCCGGCCGATCATGTAGAGGTTCTCCCAGCCGGAGAGCTTCTCGTCGACCGAGGCGTACTGGCCGGTCAGGCCGATCGTGCGGCGCAGCTGCCGGGGCTGGCGGACCACGTCGTACCCGGCGACCGTGGCGGTGCCCGCGTCCGGGACGATCAGGGTGGACAGGCAGCGGACCAGGGTGGTCTTCCCGGCGCCGTTCGGGCCGAGGACACCGAGCACGGTGCCCTCGCGGACGTCCAGGTCGACCCCGTCCAGGGCCTTGGTCTCGCCGTAGTGCTTGACCAGCCCCCGCACTTCCACGGCGTGGGAGTTCTTGTCGTTTCGCGTCATGCCCACCATGGGACCAGGCGCCACTGACAAAGCCCCGACAGCCGGCCGACAGCCCGCCGACAGCCCGCGGACGGGACCGTCGGCGGGCTGTCGGTACTACCTGTCGGTACTACCTGTCGGTACTGCCCGTCGGTACTCCCGGGACTAGTGGAAGGCGTGCTCCTCCTGCGGGAACGTTCCGCCGACCACGTCCTGGGCGAAGGCCTTCGCCGCGTCGCCCATGGTCCGGCGCAGGTCCGCGTACTGCTTCACGAACCGCGGCATCTTCCCGCCGGTCAGCCCCATCATGTCGGTCCACACCAGCACCTGCGCGTCGCACTCCGCACCGGCGCCGATGCCGACCGTCGGGATGTGCAGGGACCGGGTGACCTCGGCGGCCAGCTCGGCCGGGACCAGCTCCAGGACCACCGCGAAGGCGCCCGCGTCCTGCGCCGCCTTCGCGTCGCGCAGCAGCTGGTGCGCGGCCTCGTCGGTGCGGCCCTGCACCCGGTAGCCCATGGCGTTCACGGACTGCGGGGTCAGGCCCAGGTGGGACATGACCGGGATGCCGGACTGCACGATCAGCTCGGTCTGGCGCAGCGAGCGCTCGCCGCCCTCCAGCTTGACCGCCCCGACACCGGCCTCCTTCACCAGCCGGGTGGCGCTGCGCAGCGCCTGCACGGCGCCTTCCTGGTACGAGCCGAACGGCAGGTCGCCGACGACCAGGGCACGGCGGGTGCCCCGTACGACGGCCGCCGACAGCAGGGTCATCTCGTCCATCGTCACGGGGACGGTGGTGTCGTAGCCGAGGTGACAGTTGCCCATCGAGTCGCCGACGAGGATCACCGGGATGCCGGCCTCGTCGAACACGGACGCCGTCATGGCGTCGTAGGCGGTGAGCATGGGCCACTTCTCGCCGCGCTCCTTGGCGAGCATGAGGTCGCGGACGGTGATCCGCCGGGTGCCAGTGCCTCCGTACAGGGTGGGGGAGGCGGCTTCGCGGGCAGGCGAAACGGCATGCGTCATTGCAACTGCTCCTTGTGTCATCTCGAGGCGCCCTCACGGCGTCCCCGGACTCACCCACCATGGTGGCACTCGTCCGGCCGTCGGCGGAAGTGGCGGGCCCGCGGCGCGCTGACCCGTGCGTCACACTCCTGGCCCGCCTCCGGGCGCGCCCGAGCCAATGTGCGCGTTTCGTGACAACCGGAACCCTTGCTGCACGGCCGTTCGTCCTCCCGGTTGTACGGCCGCGAGGTCGGCACGGAAGGCTCCCGACATCGCCTAGGGTCAAGGGGCGGGGACGGAGCGCGAGCACGGCAGCGAGGATTTGGCATGGCACAGGCGTACATGACGGAGACGGGGAACGGCGGCTCCGAGCCCGGACCCTCCGGATCCGGACTGAAGCGCCGGCTGGCCGAGCTCGTGCGCGACCGCGGGATCTGGAAACGGGGGATCGTCACCGCCGGCATCGCCGCGCTGATCTCGCTGATCATGGTCTTCCACGCCGAGCTGCCCAACGACGTCGGCAACCTCGGCAGCCTCACCGAGACGTTCCTGCCCTGGCTGGGCCTGTTCGTGCCGGTGCTGCTGGCCATCGCGGTGGTCCGCAAGTCCGCCACCGCCCTGATCGCGATACTGCTGACGGCCGCGGTCTGGGTGAACCTCTTCGGCGGCCTGCTCACCGACAAGTCGGGCTCCGGCGGCAACCTGGTGGTCGCCACCCACAACGTCGACGCCGACAACCCGGACGCGCGCGGCACCGCCGCCTCGGTCGCCAAGTCGGGCGCCGACGTACTGGCCCTGACCGAGCTGAAGGCGAGCGCCGTGCCCGTCTACGAGAAGGCCCTCGAAGGCACGTACAAGTACCACGCGGTCGAGGGCACGGTCGGCGTGTGGAGCAAGTACCCGCTGACCTCCAGCAAGCCCGTCGACATCCGGCTCGGCTGGACCCGCGCCATGCGCACCACCGTCGCGAGCCCCTTCGGCGAGATCGGCGTCTACGTCGCCCACCTGCCCTCGGTCCGCGTCAAGCTGAACGCCGGCTTCACCGCCAACCAGCGCGACAACAGCGCCGACGCCCTCGGCGCGGCCCTCGCCGCCGAACCGCTGAAGAACGTCATCCTGCTCGGCGACCTCAACGGCACCATGAACGACCGCTCCCTGTCCGAGGTCACCTCCCAGATGCGCTCCACCCAGGGCGCCGCCGGCGACGGCTTCGGCTTCAGCTGGCCCGCGCAGTTCCCCATGGCCCGCATCGACCAGATCATGGTCCGCGGGGCGAAGCCGGAGGCCTCCTGGACCCTGCCGCGCACCGGCAGCGACCACCTCCCGGTCGCCGCCCGGCTGACCGTGCGGAAGTAGCGGCGCCGCCGGTCGCCCTCCCCGGGGGCGGCCGGCCCGGCCCGCGCTACGGCCGCTCGCGCCAGCCGTTGGTGATCGGCAGGCGGCGGTCCTTGCCGAAGCCCTTCGCGGAGATCTTGGTGCCCGGCGGGTACTGGCGGCGCTTGTACTCCGCCGCGTCCACCATCCGCAGGGTCCTCGCCACGAGCTCCCGGTCGAAGCCGGCCGCGACGATCTCCTCCAGACCCTGGTCCCGGTCCACGTACCGGTCGAGGACCGCGTCGAGCACCGGGTAGTCCGGCAGCGAGTCGGTGTCCACCTGCCCCGGGCGCAGCTCGGCGCTCGGCGGCTTCACGATCGAGTTCTCCGGGATGGGCGGGGTCTCGCCCCGCTCCTCGGCGGCCCGGTTGCGGTAGCGGGCGAGCCGGAAGACGTCGCTCTTGTACACGTCCTTGATCGGGCCGTAGGCGCCGACGGAGTCCCCGTAGAGGGTGGAGTAGCCGACGGCCAGCTCGGACTTGTTGCCCGGCGCCAGCACGATGTGGCCCTCCTGGTTGGAGACCGCCATCAGCAGGGTGCCGCGCAGCCGGGACTGGAGGTTCTCCTCGGCCAGGCCGGTGAGGCCCAGCGCGCCCATGTAGGCGTCGAACATCGGCTCGATGGAGACGGTGCGGAAGTTCAGCCCGGTGCGCGCCGCCAGATCGGCGGCGTCGCCCTTGGAGTGCTCCGAGGAGTACTTCGAGGGCATCGCGATGCCGTACACGTTCTGCGCGCCGACCGCGTCGCAGGCGACGGCCGCGACCAGCGCCGAGTCGATGCCCCCGGAGAGCCCGATCAGGACGGAGCGGAAGCCGTTCTTCCTGACGTACGCGCGCAGGCCCACCACCAGTGCGTCGTAGACCTCCTCGTCGTCGTCCAGCCGCTCGGCGTAGCCGCCGGTCACCACCGGCTCGTAGGCCTCCAGCGGCTCCTCGGAGAGGATCACGCGGTCGATGCGCAGCCCGTCGCCGACGACGCCCTCGGGAGCGTCGGGCCGGGCGGCAGGGAGGTCCAGGTCGATCAGGACGCAGCCCTCGGAGAACTGGGGGGCGCGCACGACGACCTCGCCGGAGGCGTCCACGACGATCGAGTCGCCGTCGAAGACCAGCTCGTCCTGGCCGCCGATCATCGCCAGGTAGGCGAGGGTGCAGCCGGCCTCCTGGGCGCGCTTGCGGACCAGTTCGAGGCGTACGTCGTCCTTGTTGCGCTCGTACGGGGAGGCGTTGACCGAGATCAGCAACCCGGCCCCGGCGGACCGGGTGGCCGGGACGCGGCCGCCCTCCTGCCAGAGGTCCTCGCAGATGGCGAGGGCCACGTCGACGCCGTGGACCCGCACGACGGGCTGGGTGTCGCCGGGCACGAAGTACCGGAACTCGTCGAACACCCCGTAGTTGGGCAGGTGGTGCTTGGCGAACCGCAGCACCACCTCGCCGCCGTACAGCACGGCCGCGGCGTTCTCCGGGGAGCCCGCGGGGAGGCCCAGCCGGGGGGCGGCCCGCTCGCTGCGGTCGAGGTAGCCGACGACGACGGGGAGCCCGCCCAGCCCCTCGTCCGCCAGCCGCCGGGCCAGCGCGGTCAGGGCGGTGCGGGAGGCGTCGACGAAGGACGCCCGCAGGGCCAGGTCTTCGACGGGGTAGCCCGTCAGCGTCATCTCCGGGAACGCCACCAGGTGGGCGCCCTGCTCGGCGGAGTGCCGCGTCCAGTGCACGACCGAGTCGGCGTTGGCGGCGATGTTGCCGACCTGCGAGTCGATCTGATTCAGAGCGAGGCGAAGTTGAGGCACGGGGCCCAGTCTAATCGTCTTTCTGACGCGATGTCCTGGGCCCCGGCCGTTCCGGGCGGTTCACGGGCGGTTCAGGGGCGGTTCGGCCGGCGGTTCGGCCGGTGGTTCAGCGGACGGGGCCGGTGAACTTCGCCGGGGGCAGCGTGACGCCGGGGGACAGCTCCACGGCGATGCTCGTGGTGCCCGCCGGCACCTCGTACGCGGCACTGCCGGAGGCCGTCTCGCCGGGTTCGAGCACCCGGTCGACGCGCTTCGGCATCCGGCCGTCGAAGACGAGCCGGCCGGCGATGCCCTTGCCGTCGCGGACCTCGGGGATCGCGTGGACCACGCGGACGGCCGCGGAGGAGGTGTTGGTGATGGTGAAGGGCACCTCGACCGCGTTGCCCACCTCGATCCACTTGCTGCCGCTGGTGTACTTCCGGGGCGCTTCGACGGTCACCTTGACGCCGTTCGGGTACGTGTACGTACGGCCGAAGTCGAGCGGGGTGGTCATGCCGGGGCCCGGCTGGGGCGTGGGGAGCGGGTCCTCGTCCCACTCGCCGTCCCCGTCCGCGTCCCAGTCCTCGTCCCCGTCCCCGTCCCACTCGTCCTCCGGGAACGCCGGGGCGTGGCGGGCGGCGCGTTCGACGGCCTTGTCGACGAAGGAGACGGTGAAGAACCAGCCGCCGGCGCAGGCGCCGAGGCCGAGGACGCCGAGGGCGACGCCGAACAGGGACATCACCTTGCGGGGGGCGCCGCCCCGGGCGCGCACGAAGGCGCCGATGCCGAGGCCGATGGCGGTCATCCCGAGGAGCGCGCCGATCCAGAACACGAACGGCACGAGGGCGACCGGTACGGCCACCAGACCCACCACGAGCGCGGCGACGGCCATCCCGTTGGAGGGCGGGGCGGGCACGGGCGGGTAGGCGGCGTAGGCCGGGTACCCGGGGTACGCCGGGTACCCGGGGTACGCCGGGTACCCGGGGTAGGGCGCCGCGGGCGGGGCGGCCTGGCCCCAGGCGCCGGCGGGCGGCACGAACCGCGGCGGGGCCGCTCCGGGGGCGGGGGTCGCCCAGGGGTTGAACTCCGCGGTCGGCGCGGCGGGCGCGGGCGGCGCCTGGACGGGGGGCGGGGTCTGCGCCGCGGCGGTCCCGGGGGCGGGGGCCTCCGGCTGCGCGGCCTCCGGCTGCGCCGGGTCAGCGGTGGGGGCCTTGGTCAGCGACGGGCCCGCCTGCGCGGGGGCGGGCAGGGGCGCCTCTGCCGACGCGGCACCGGCCTGCGGGGCCTGCTGCGGTGCCGGGTCCGCGGCGGGGGTCTTGGCCGGCGACGGGCCCGCCTGCGCGGGGGCGGGATCCGGCGCCTCCGCCGGCGCGGCGTCGGCCTGCGGGGCCTTCATCAGCGACGGCTTCGCCGATTCCGGCGCGGGCGCGGACGCCGGGCCGTCGGCCGGGGGGGTGTCTGCGGGCGTGGCGGCCGAGAACGGGGTGTCTGCGGGCGGGGCGGCCAACGTCGGGGCAACCACCGTTGGGGCGTCCGCAGGTGGGGCGTCCGTAGGCGGGGCGTGCGTGATCGGAGCGTCTGCGGGCGGGGTGTCCGTGACCGGGGCATCCCCGGGCGGGGCGTCCGTGTCCCCGGCGTCCGCCGCCGGGGCGGCCGGCTCCGGGGCGTCCGCCGCCGGGGCGTCCGCGGGCAGGGCGGCCACCGGCGGAGTATCCGCCGTCGGGGTCTTCTCCAGTGACGGCTTCGCCGTCCCGGGTATGGGCGGGACCGCCGGCTCGGACGGGGTACCGGGCGGGTTCGGGGGCGTGCTCATACCTGTCGGCGTCCTCGGAGTGTGCGGCGTACGGGGCGGGAAACGCGGTGTACGGACGATGCGGGCAGACTGCCATGCCCTCCGGCCCCCTCCAAGCCGTTTCGGCCCCGGCCCCCGCGCCGGGGATCGGTATCGGCCGATGTGCCGGAATCAGGACTTCCGCCCGCGCGGGGGCAGGGGCGTACGGCCGGACAGGGCCGGGCCCCGCGGCCCCGGGCTCCGTCGGAGACCCCGACGCCCCTCGGCGGCAGCCGGTGGAGCCCGGGGCCTGCGTCCGTCCCCGGCCCCGCCGCCGAGGACTCCATCGGAGCCCCCGGCGGCAGCCGGAGGGGTTCCGGGCCCGCGTCCGTCCCGGATCCCGCGTTGGAGACCCCGTCGGAGATCCCAGCGGCAGCCGGAGGAGCTCCGGGCCTGCGTCCGTCCCGGACCCCGCCGGACCCCGCCGAAACCCCGGCGGCAGCCGGAGGCCGTCCGTCCCGGACCCCGCCGGAGCCCCCGCCCGAGCCCCCGGCGGCAGCCGGAGGGTCCCGGGCCGCCGGAGACCCCGGGGAACGCGGCAGCGCACCCGCACGTTCTTCCCCCGAGGGACTCCGCCGGATGGCGCAGGGCGCGCATCAAGGCGATCCCCAGCAGCGGCGCCGCCCGGGGGCGCCGCCCGCCGACGCCGGATCTGCTGAGGATCATTCACACCATGCGTACAGAACGCCCGAACCGTCCGCACCACCCCGAAGGAGCCCCGCCCCCCGCGACCTGGCCCGTCGTCCTCCTGATCGGTCTCGGCGCGGCCGCCTACACCGCCTGGGTGCTCGAAGTCGTCCTCTCCACCGGCCTCAACCCCATCGAGACCTACGTCAGCGAGCTCGCCGCCCAGGACCAGCCCCTCGGCGGCCTCTTCCGGGCCACCGACTTCACCGCGGGCCTGCTCGTCTTCTTCGGCGGCCTGCTCGCCCTGGTCCGGCTGGTGCGCCACCCCGGGTCCCGGGGCTTCTGGGCCGTCACGGGCTGGGCCGGGATCACCCTCTTCGGCGCGGCCACCGCCGCCGACGCCTGGCTGCCGCTCAGCTGCCAGCCGACCGCCGACCCGGAGTGCGCCGCCCGCGAGACCGCGGGCCTCGTCCCGGCCACCCACCAGGCCCACGCCGTCAGCAGCAGCCTCGCCATGACCGGCGCCCTCATCGGGATAGTGGCCCTCACCGTCGCCGCCCGCCGGTACGGACGGCTCGCGCCCCTCGCCCGCTACGGCCCCGCCCTCGTCCTCCTGGAACTGCTCGCCACCGCCTGGACGCTGACCGCCATCGCCCTGTTCACCGCCGGGCACGGGACCTGGGCGCTCGGCGCGGGCCAGCGGCTCCAGGTGCTGCTGGTCGCGCTGTGGCTCGGCCTGCTGGCCCACTCCGTCCACAAGGAGGGCCGTACGTGAACCCCCCGCCCCGCTTCCTCCGGGTCGACGGCATCCCGCTGCACGTGGTCGTCGAGGGCACGGGGCCCCCGGTGGTGCTGAGCGCCGGACTCGCCATGGCCTGGTTCGACTGGGACCCGGTCGCCGCCCTGCTCGCGGCCCGGGGCCGCACCGTGATCCGCTTCGACCGGCCGGGGCACGGGCTCAGCGCCCCGGCCGCCGGGCCGCCGGGCGCCGCCGCCGAGGCCCGCCGGATCGCCGGGCTGCTGGACGCGCTGGGCCCGGACGGCGCCGGCCCCGTCACCGCCGTCGGGCACTCCATCGCGGGGTTCCACGCCGAGGCCTTCGCCCGCCTGTACCCGGAGCGCACCGCCGCCCTGGTGCTGGTCGACTCCAGCGTCGAGGAGGCCCCCCGCCCCCTGCTGCCCGCCGCGCTGCGCACCGGCGCCGCCCGGGCCCTGGGCCGGGCCGTCACCGCCGCGGGCCTCCCCGCCGCGGTGGGGCCCGCGCTGCGGGGCGCGGCCGTCCGGGCCTCCCGGGCGGGCCGGGCCGCGGACCCGGCCGCACGGGACCTCGTACGCCGCTGCTACCGCACGGGCCGGGTCTGGCGCGGCGCCCTGCTGGAGAACTCCCGCTACCTGGACACCGCCGCCGAGCTGCTCGCCCTGCGCGGGGAGCACCCGCTGAAGGCCCCCGCCACCGTCCTGGCCGGTCACGACGGCCGGCCCGGCGACGCCGCCGCGCGCTGGCTCGGCCGCCAGGAGGCCCTGGCCGGGCTGCTCGGCGCCCGCTTCGAGGTCGCGGAGCCCGCCGGGCACCTGGTCATGCTGGACCGCCCGCACCAGGTGGCACGGGCGGTCCTGGACACGGTCTAGGCCGTCTCTTCCGGATCTTGCCTGACCCGCGCCGCCCGGCACCGCACCTCGCCGCGTTGGCGGAGCACCCGAGTACGTCCAGTACAAGGGCGCCCCGCCAACGCGCCGATGCACGGCACCGGACGACGCGGGCTTAACCGGCAAGATCCGAAAGAGACGGCCTAGCGCGGGGCCGCCCCGCGCTGGCGGAGCATGTCCTCCATCAGCTTCAGCTCCGACTGCTGCGCCTCGGCCATGCCCTGCGCCAGGGCCTTCTCCGCCGGGGTGCCGCACTGGCGGGCGCAGCCCTCGGCCATGGCGACGCCGCCCTTGTGGTGGTCGGTCATCAGCTGGAGGTACAGCACCTCGGCGTCCCGGCCGTTCGCCGTGCCGAGCCGCTCCAGCTCCTCCTTGGTGGCCATGCCGGGCATCAGCGCCCCGGGCTTGGCGGCGCCGTGCCCCGCGTGGCCGCCGTGCCCCTCGCCCGACTGCATCCAGGACATCGGCGGCTCGTCGGCCACCACCTTCGGCAGCCCCCACAGGTCCAGCCAGCCCAGCAGCATGCCGCGCTGGTTGGCCTGCGTGTTCGCGATGTCGTACGCGAGCGAGCGCACCGGCTCGTCCTGGGTGCGGTCGCGGACGATGAAGGACATCTCCACCGCCTGCTGGTGGTGCACCGCCATGTCCCGGGCGAAGCCCGCGTCCGCCGAGTACAGGGCCGGCGCGGCGGCCGTGCGGCGGTCGCCGCCGTCCGGGCCGTTCGCGGTGGCGACCGTGGCCCCCACCGCGAACAGCACGGCCAGCACGACCGCCGCGCCCGCCGCCCAGTACGTACGGGTCACTTCTCGCCCAGACCGCTGGTGCAGGCCGCACCCGGCTCGGGGGTCTGCGGGCCCTGCACGTACTTGGTGAAGAACTGCGCCACGCGCGGGTCGTCCGCCTTGTCGACCGTCAGCTGGATGCCCCAGGCACTCAGCATGATCGCGCCGGCCTGCTCCTTGACGGGGCTCAGCAGCGTGTAGGGGGTCTTGCCGACCTTCTCCGCGAGCTTGTCGACCTCGGCCTTGTCGGCCTTGTCGTTGTACGTCACCCAGACCGCGCCGTGCTCCAGCGAGTGGACGGCGTTCACCTCGGGGACCGGGTTCTTGTAGACGTCGCCGTTGCAGTTCATCCAGCGCGGGTGGTGGTCACCGCCGACCGGCGGGTTCATCTCGTACTTGACCTGGGTCTCGACGTGGTTGCGCCCGAGCTTCTTCGCGTCCCAGGTCTGCTCGCCCGAGACCGGCGCCTTGCGGGCGGCCTCGGCGTCCTTCTCCTTCTGCTTCTGGTCCATCAGCACCCAGCCGCCGAATCCGACGAGCCCGGCCACGATCACCGTGGAGATGCCGATCGCGAGGAACTTGTTGCGCCGTTCGCGCGACTGCTCGGCGCGGCGCATCTCGGCTATGCGCTGCTGGCGGGAGTTCTGCTGTGACGCCTTGCTGGCCATGTGCCCTGGATTCCTTCTGCTGAGGGGGGTGTGGGGATGGTGCCGTGAATGCCGTCCGGTGCGCCGGACCGCTCAGGTCCGCAGCACTTGCAGGACGTGCAGGCCGGGGGCGCGCGCGAGGGTGCCGTCAGGCCGCACCGGCCCCGCGGCCGCACCCGGGCGGGCGGCGGGCACCGGCCCGCTCCGGGGCAGGGCCGCGGCGGGCGGCGGGGCGGGCAGCACGGCGGGGGTCACATGGGAGAGGGGGGAGCAGCCCGGGAGGTCGTACGGGGCCACGCAGGTGGCGTGCGTTCCGTGTCCGGCGTGCACCCGTCCGGGTTCCGCCGCGGGCCGCACGCACAGGAAGGCCATGCCGGCCGCCACCCCGGCCGCGACCAGCAGCACGAGGACGGCACGCCGGAAGGGACGCCCGTGGCGCCCGCTCCGCGTGTGCTCCCAGCCCCCCATGGCCGCTGATGGTAATGCTCATGACGGCCCCGGGGTCAGAGCGGGGGTGCCATCGGCTCTGGGGGGTGCGTAATGTGGCGGAAACCACCACTGGCGATACTGGACGGGCCCGGCTGCGCCCCCCGTCCCTTTGGGGTGGTGGTGCACAGATCGTCTGAACTGCGAGGATGAAGGCATGGACAAGCAGCAGGAATTCGTCCTCCGGACGCTCGAGGAGCGCGACATCCGCTTCGTGCGCCTGTGGTTCACCGATGTGCTGGGCTTCCTGAAGTCCGTCGCGGTCGCCCCCGCCGAGCTGGAGCAGGCCTTCGACGAGGGCATCGGCTTCGACGGCTCCGCGATCGAGGGCTTCGCCCGGGTCTACGAGTCCGACATGATCGCCAAGCCGGACCCGGGGACCTTCCAGATACTGCCGTGGCGCGCCGAGGCCCCGGGGACGGCCAGGATGTTCTGCGACATCCTGATGCCGGACGGCTCCCCGTCCTTCGCGGACCCGCGCTACGTCCTCAAGCGCATCCTGGCCAAGACCTCCGACCTGGGCTTCACCTTCTACACCCACCCGGAGATCGAGTTCTTCCTGCTCAAGGACAAGCCCCTGGACGGCACCCGCCCGGTGCCGGCCGACAACTCCGGCTACTTCGACCACACTCCGCAGAACGTGGGCATGGACTTCCGCCGCCAGGCGATCACCATGCTCGAATCCATGGGCATCTCCGTGGAGTTCAGCCACCACGAGGGCGCCCCGGGCCAGCAGGAGATCGACCTCCGCTACGCCGACGCCCTCTCGACGGCCGACAACATCATGACGTTCCGCCTGGTCATGAAGCAGGTGGCCCTCGAACAGGGCGTCCAGGCCACCTTCATGCCGAAGCCGTTCTCCGAGTACCCGGGCTCCGGCATGCACACCCACCTGTCGCTCTTCGAGGGCGACCGCAACGCCTTCTACGAGTCGGGCGCCGAGTACCAGCTCTCGAAGGTCGGCCGCTCCTTCATCGCGGGCCTCCTGAAGCACGCCGCCGAGACGGCCGCGGTCACCAACCAGTGGGTGAACTCCTACAAGCGCATCTGGGGCGGCTCCTCCCGCACCGCCGGCTCCGGCGGCGAGGCCCCCTCGTACATCTGCTGGGGCCACAACAACCGCTCGGCCCTGATCCGCGTCCCGATGTACAAGCCGGGCAAGACCGGTTCCTCCCGGGTCGAGGTCCGCTCGATCGACTCGGGCGCCAACCCGTACCTCACGTACGCCGTCCTGCTGGCGGCGGGCCTCAAGGGCATCGAGGAGGGCTACGAACTCCCGGCGGGCGCCGACGACGACGTCTGGGCCCTCTCCGACGCCGAACGCCGCGCGATGGGCATCGAACCCCTCCCGCAGAACCTCGGCGAGGCCATCTCCCTGATGGAACGCAGCGAACTGGTCGCCGAAACCCTCGGCGAGCACGTCTTCGACTTCTTCCTCCGCAACAAGAAGCAGGAGTGGGAGGAGTACCGCTCGGAGGTCACCGCCTTCGAGCTGCGCAAGAACCTGCCGGTGCTGTAAGGGCAGGTCAGAGCCCTATCGTGGCATGTGTGACGCTCCGGGCCGACGGTCGATGGCCGTCGGCCCGGAGTCGTCTCACTGGCCCTGGGCCGTCTGTGGGCCGTCCGACGTGGAACCCGAGGCCTTGTAGAGCCCGTCCAGGGCCTTCCGGGTCCGCCCCTCGCTGCTCGGCATGAGGTGAGTGTAGGTCCGGAGCGTGAAGCCGGGGTCGCCGTGGCCCAGGTATGTGCTGAGCGCCTTCACGTTCTCGCCGGCGTCCAGAAGCACCGAGGCGTAGAAGTGCCTCAGCGCGTGCATCCCGTGCTCACGCGCGGCCTGGTGACGCTCACCGGGCTTCGGCCCCTCGAGCACCTCGGCCGTGACGAGGGCGGGCTTCCACACGCGGGTGTTGAAGTCGGTTCGGCGAACTGTGCCGCCGCCGGCGAGCGAGAAGAGCAGCCGCTTCGTGACGAGTGGCCCGTCCGGCCTGAGCCAGGGGAGCGCGACGTCCACGGCCGGGAACTCCTCGCTGTGCCGCTTCAGAACGTGAGCGACACGGGCGGGCAGTGGTACATCCCGTTCCTTGCTCCGCTTCGGCGGCGAGAACACGAGATGCCCGTTGACCACCTTCACCTGGCAATCGACGTGCACCCATCCGGTCGCGTGGTTCACCGCGTTTTTGGTGAGTCCGAAGATCTCACCCTGTCGGAGAGGGATGATCGGGATCGCTGTCGTGGGGCGCCGGCCTGTTCGTGGACTGGCACGCCAGCGCGAACGGACTCGGCGCCCCTGACCTGGCAAAGGACGTGCGCCGCGCGGGGCTCCGGAGCGGTCTGCGGCAAGTACCCCCTGGATGTCTGACCCATCGGCGAAACTCGCCACGTGATACCTCTCCTGTTCCTGGGTTTCCTGGCAACCACGTTCTTAGCCTTCTCCCACGTACCGACCCGTACCGCGATCCTTCGCTGGGTAGAACGGCAACAGACGCGCATCCTTGGTTGGAGGCTCGACGCCGCTGCGAGGGGCTGCCGCCCGCTAATGGATGCGGTCGACGAAGTGCTTCCTAGGCCTCACGGTCAAGAGACGGACCGGCACCTGAGGTCGATCCACGTGGCGGTAATCCTGTGGCGCTACAACCAACAGGTGGCCGCTCCATTCGTGGTGCTCGGTGGGGTTGGCGCAGTCTGGTACGTGTGGAAGATCGGACAGGGTTGGTCCATCGGAGACAGCGAACTCCGAGTGCCCTACTTGGTGTCGGTGGTCGCGAAATGGGCGTATGGCACCGTCGTCTCGCTACCTGCCGAAGTGCGTGCTTGGGACACAGTGGATGACGTTGCGCGGACCCTGTTCCCCTTCGTTGTAGTGCTGTTCTTGAAGCCCATCGTTTCCACGATCGTTGCAGCGATACGGCTTCAGCCTGATGGCGATGCTCAGGGACATCGCACGCGTGGCCGCCCCCGGCCGCAAGGGACGTTGTCGAATGCCTGGGTTGTGACTGTCCTCCTGGTAACAGCGCTCGAGTGTCAGCGCGCTCGTCGTCTCTTGGTTGCTAGCGGTGGCTGGGCTGCTAGTACGGCGACAGTGTCGCTGCGTTCTGCGGAGCGCGCCATCTGGCGGATACAGGGCAGCAGCGAGAACGGCTTTCTTCGACTGCACCACCGTAGGTTCCTCAACGAGCACTTCGGTCAGGTGGTCGGAGCACTCCGCACGGCGGAGGTCAAGCAGAGTGTCGACCGGGCCGAAGCGTTGCATGAGATGACAAGGCTGCTGCTCAAGATCGCCTACCGGTGCGCAGAGGGCAGGGTTGGTCAGCTGCTTGACGAGCAAGACCTCACCGGGTCCGAGAAGGTTGTCCACCGGATGGGGCTACGGTTGCTGGCCGTAGGTGTGGTGGTCGTTGGCGTCATCGCCGCCGCGGTTGTTTTCGGGCTTCCTGAGGGAGCGATTGTCCCGCTTCTGCCGCTGCTCGTGATTGGAGCGGTGATGCTATTCCACCGAGGTAAGGGTCCCTCCCCAGAGCAGCTCCAGGATCTCGTCATCCCCCGGTGAACGCACGCGCCTCATCGGGCCTACCAGTGGGGTGGCGACCGCTGCGCGCGGAGGAGGCGATCACATCGCATGTTGCCCATCAGTGGGCCATCTGTGGGCCAAGAGGTCCCTCAGGATCGGCGCCAGTCGCCTCTGGCGCAGGTCATGGCCTATGCGGACGCGGTCTCCGGAACCCTCTTGAAAGCCGTCGCGATTCGGGCTGGTGAGGGTTTCCCTTCTTTATCAAGGGCGCTTCCGTCGCCCAAGGCGGGGTCACTCGCCTGTCGCCCCGGGCCTGCGCCCCGCTCGAGCCTGGGCCGCCTGCCGCGCGCCAATGGGCTGAGGGGCTTGCTTGATATGGGGTGCCCCTTCTCATCGGCTCGCTGACGGCCAGAGGCAGTACCTTCGGCAGGGGCACTCAGGCTCCGGAATGCCCGGGGCCAGTCGCGCGTCTGCTGCCCGGTCCCAGGCCAGTCCGTGGCTCGCGCCAGTCAAGATCGCCGGTAGTCGGGTCCGGCTCGCCGATCCCGATGCGTGAGAATTGCTCAGGTGAATGCAGAAGTCATAGCCGCAGTCGCGGCAGTCGGAGCAGCTACCGTGACTTGCCTCGGCGTGCCCGCCACGTACATACAGGCTCGAGCGGCACGCAGGGCTGCTGACAATGCAGTTGCTGCTGCACGGATCTCCGCCCAAGCCCTCCACTCCGAAGCTCGTCGTACGGCCCAGCGCGACGCGTACATCAGCCTCCTAGTCGCAGTCAACGACTTCCGGGATGCTGCCTGGAGACGCTCTCTGGCTCCGTCGATAAGCAACGTGTCAATAGAGGAAGCCTCGGACGCGATGGCTGACGCGCACTCAGCATTGCGGAAAGCCATCGCCGTCGTAAGCCTGGATGCGCACGAGACAGTTTTCACCGCGGCCAAGTTGATGGGCGAGTACGCCGAAGTGCTCTTCTACAGCTGTCAAACTGCGGAGGGCGAAGATGACGACGAGTCCATCTGGCATGTTCCCGGCCCTCAGGGGGACGAGCAAGTGTCATCCGACAGGGTGGAGGCGCTCTTCGAAGAGTCCCACCAGGCCTTCGTCGAGGCGGTCCGGGGATACCTGAATGCCGATGTCAGATGAGCGCGACACCTCATGTTGGGCAACTGTCTAGCTTCGGGAGGTCCGGGCCCACTGCAGCGGACGGGGCGTTGGCTCGTGGGCGCAGGTGCTCGGCGTGGCGAAGGCCTGTCGGAAAGCCACCACGTTTTGCTTCGAGAGAGGGGCGTACAGCATTCACGCACCGGCAACCACAGAAGCCCACTCTGACCCGTGGTGGCCTCTGGGCTGTCGGAGGGCGGCCGAGGGTGACTTTCAATGACCGATGACCGCCCCTCAGATGCTTGTTGGGGGCAGAGTGTGTGCAGGGGCCGCCTGGCGGGCTGGGGTGGGCATGACTTCCTCCGCAACAAGAAGCAGGAGTGGGAGGAGTACCGCAGCGAGGTCACCGCCTTCGAGCTCCGCAAGAACCTCCCCGTGCTGTAGCGGACGCTGCGCCCTGCCTGCGGGCCCCCGGTCGGTGACCGGGGGTCCGCAGGCGGTTCAGGGCTTGGCGCAGGTGAGGGTGAGGGTGGCGCTCTGGGCGTTCATGTTCGCCGAGGGGACGTGCAGGGTGACGAAGGCGTTCGGCGGGTTTCCGTTCACGGAGACGAACTCGGTCGCCAGGAGCACGGACGCGCCGGTGGTGCCGGGGGTGAAGACGGCCTTGCCCCGGCTGAGCACGTCGGGGCTGGAGGCGAAGGTCCAGAAGTAGGGGACCTCGCCGACGCCGGTGCCGGTGATCTTGCCGTCGAACAGGACCTTGCTGGGCTTCGTGCAGTCGACCACGGTGCCCTGCGCGGTGAGGGTGACCACCTCGACCTTCGTGACCTGCACCTTGCCCTGCTTGCCGCCGCCGTCGTGCTTCCCCCCGGGCGGGGTCAGGCAGCCGGTGCGCTTGCCCTTGCTGGTGACGCTGTACTTGCCGTAGCCGACGCCCTGCTGGTCCAGGGTGCCCTCGTCGCCGACCCGGGTGCGCCGGCTGGTGTGCGGGCCGTTGATCGTGACGGACTGGTTCGGCTCGAAGCCCTCCAGGACCAGGGTGTACGGGCCGCCCCCGCCCTCCCCGGACGCGACCAGCTCGCACGAGGCGGCGGGCCGTGGGGCCGCGGGCGCCGGGGAGGCGAAGGCGACGGCGGCCGAGGAGAGGAGGAGCGGTGCCGCGAGGAGCGTGAGGTGGCGGTGCCGGATCATCGTGCTGCCCTCCGGGACGGGTAGGCCCCCGATGCTCCTCCCAGGATATCGGCGGGTCAGGCGGGCGGCTGGAGGACCGCCGGGTGCCAGGTGGGGGCGGGGCCGGCGGGGCGGCCGGCCGTGGTGTGGAGCCGGGCGTCCAGGCCCAGGACCGTCGTCGTCGTGGTGCCGGACGGGTCGAGCACCGCCGACGGGGCCCCCGCGAACAGCATCCGGGACTCCGTCCAGGCGGGCGGCCCGCCCAGGGTGGTCGCGGCGACCGTGCCGGAGTCCGCGCGGCCCGTCACCGAGCGGCCCGCCACGCCGACCGCGCCGTAGCCCGCCCGGCCGCCGGACTCGGAGACGCTGGAGACCTGCGGGGCGCCCGGGCCCGCCGTGACCAGCGCGCTGCGCACCACCCCCGAGTCGGGGCGCCGGAAGTAGAGCCGTATCCCCGCGCCGTCCCGGGCCGCCGACAGGGGGACCGTGGTGGCGGGGAGCCCCGTCGGGTACGGGCCGGCGAGCGGGGCGCCGGCGGAGGGCTGCGTCCAGGCCAGGACGGACTTCGTGGTGGTGGCGTAGACGTGGCGCCGGCCCGCGGAGTCGACGAGCACGACCGGGTCGCTCTGCAGGTCCTCGCCGCCCGGCTGCTGCCAGTCGGTGAAGGCCCCCGACGGCTGCTGGACGCGGGCGCGCAGGGTGCGGCGGGTGTCGCGGAGGTAGACCGTGAGGCGGCCCTGGGCGTCGACGGCGGCGGCGGGGGCGCTGATGGCCGAGGTGCCGGGCTCGTCGGCCTGCTCGGGAGTGCCGAGCGACTGCCACGCCCCGAACGGGCCGTCGGGCGCGCTCTGGACGGCGTACACCACCTCGCGCCGGTAGCCGGCCGGCCCGGACCCGAGGGTGGTGCGGGTGGCGAGGACCGCGACCCGGCCGTCGGGGAAGCGGGCGGTCGTGGCGCCCGGGTCGATGCCGGTGCCGGGGAGCAGGGCGGGCCCGGTCCAGGTGCCGGCCCGGTCGCGGTTCCAGACCGCCATCCGGCCGTCCAGCGCGGCGAAGGCCCAGAGCCGGCCGGAGGTGCCCTCGGTGAGCCAGGAGGAGGTGTCGGCGCGGGCGTAGCGCAGCGACTGCGCCCAGTTGCGGCCGGTGGGGCTGCCCGCCACCTTGCGGTCGCCGCAGCCGGAGGGGGAGCCGCCGCAGTAGTCGGCCCGGTCCTGCCAGGCGTACGTCTTCAGGAAGCCGATCTTCGTGTCGGCGGTCTGCGGGTCGAGCGCGTGGGGGAGGGTGCCGTTGTGGTACCCGAGGTAGTTCTGGACCGAGAACCGCGGCCGGTCCGCGACCTGCTCGGCGTACAGGGCGGTGCCGGCCTGCACGAAGCGGGCGCCGTACATGTGGTCCTGGTGGTCGGTGTACTTCCCGGTGTCCGGGTACCGGCCCGGCGTCGGGTCCTGCATCCGTATCGTCGTCGGCCGGTACCGCTCCAGGATCCCGGCTATCGACCGGACCACCTGGTCCTTGGTGTACGAGAACTGCTGCCTGACCGGGGTGCCCGTGGTGAGCTGCGCCTCCAGCGCCGGTATCCGACCGTCCCACAGGCCGCGCAGGCTGTCCGGGTTGTCCGCGGCCGGGTTGCGGGCCTCGCGGAGCTGGAACCAGACCAGGTTGACCTGCGGGCGGGCGACGAGGACGTCGAGCTCGGCCTGGCCGCCGCCGGCCGTGGGTATGACCGTGCGCTTCCACGCGCTCGTGCGGTCCCCGGTGGCCATCTGGGCGTAGGCGGAGCGTATGCCGTTCTGCCGGGCCTCCGCGTACTGCGCCCGGTCGGCGGGCTGCTCCGGGTCCTTGGCCTCCCCGCCGCGCGCCTCGTTGCGGCCGTCGGCCTCGCCGGAGGTCAGGTAGGCCGTGGTGACGGGGATCCCGGCCAGCAGGGAGCGGCTGAGGTCGGGGTTCATGAAGAAGAGGTCGTCGTCGGGGTGGGCGACGATCTGGACGACCGTGCCGGAGGTGGTGCTGGCGGGCAGGGCCGCGGCCGGGTTCTTCCCCTCGCCGGTCTCGGCCGAGGTCTGCTGGCCGGAGGCGATGGAGAGGACGCCGGAGGCGCCCAGGGTCATCATGGGCAGCACGGCCGCGAGGAGGAAGCGGCGGCGGGAAAGGGGCATGGTCACGGCCTCTTGAGGTCGCTTCGGGCAGGAAGAACCGCTGTGCAGTCAGTGAGAGGCCAAATCGGGGGAGTTGGTTCACCGATTCCGCCGATGACGCACGCTTTTCCGAAAACGACCGGATGTGATTCTGCCCTGCCGGTGCCGTGACGGTGCCGAACCGCCCGGATGGTGGACCGGTGCCGGAGCCGGCTACGGCGCCGTGTTGCGCGGGCCCACCGGCTGCCAGGGCGCGAGGTGCGCGTCGGAGTCGTCCGCCGAGGAGGTGACGTACAGCCGCGCGTCCAGGCCGACGACGGCCAGGCTGACCAGGTTCTTCCCGGTCATCGTGCTGGACGGGGCGCCGACGAACATCAGCGGCGAGCGCTGCCAGGCCCCGTCGGGGCCGACGTCCGAGCCCAGTTGTCCGCCCGCCGAACGGCCCGCCAGTACGTGCCCGCTCGCCGTCACCGGGCCGTAGCCCTGGAGCCCGCCCAGGTCGGTGAGGGCGTCCACCTTCAGCCTGCCGCCGGCCGTCACCAGCGCGGAGCGCACGTTGCCCGAGCCGGGCTTGCGGAACAGCAGCCGCACCCCTGCTTCGCGCCCCTGCGCCGTCAGCGGGAGCGTGGTGTCCGGCAGTCCGGTGGGAGTGGCCGGGCCCAGCGGGGCGCCGGGCTCCGGCTGGGCCCAGGCCGTCACCGTCTTCGTGGTCGCGGCGAAGACCATCCGTCGCCCGGCTCCGTCGGTCGCGGTGGCCGGGGTGCCGTGCAGGTCGGCGCCGCCGAGGGACTCCCACGGGCCCCACTCGCCGTCGGGGCGCTGGACGCGGCCGCGCAGGGTGGAGGCGCCGTCGCGCACGTACGCGGCGAGCGCCCCGGTGCCGTCGACCGACACGGCGGGCGCGCTGATGTCGGAGGTCCAGGCGTCGTCGGAGCCCTCCGGGGTGCCGAGGGACTGCCAGGGGCCGAACTCCGCGGAGCCGGGGGCCTGCTGGACCGCGTACACGACCTCGCGGAGGTAGTCGGCGGGCTTGTCGCCGAAGGAGGTGCGGGTGCCGAAGGCGGCGATCCGGCCGTCCTTGAGGGTGACGGTGGATATGCCCTGGTCCATCCCGGTTCCGGGGAGCAGGCTGGGGCCGGTCCAGTGGCCGATCAGGCCGGTGCGGTGCCAGACGGCGACCTGGCCGTCGAGGACCTTGAACGCCCACAGGCCGTGCTCGGCGTCGGAGGCGAGCCAGGAGGTGCTGGTGCCGCGCGCGTAGTTGATGGACTGCGTCCAGCGGTTGCCGGAGGGGTGGTCGGCGACCTTGAGGTCGCCGCAGCCGGCCTCGCTGCCGCAGTGGTTCTGCTTGTCGAGCCAGGCGTAGGTGTCCAGGATGTCCAGCTTCTCCTTGGCCTCGCCGGGGTCGAGGGCGCTGGGGAGCGAGCCGTTGAAGTAGCCGATGTAGTTCTGCACCGCGAAGTGCGGGCGGTCCTCGACCTCCTGCGCGTAGGCGGCGGTGGCCAGCTGGGCGAAGCGGGCGCCGTAGAAGTGGTCCTGGTGGTCGGTGTACCGCTTGGTGTCCTGGAAGCGGCCGGGGGTCGGGTCCTGGGCGCGGATGGTGGTGGGCCGGTAGCGCTCCAGGATGCCCTCGATCGTCCGGACGACCTGGTCCTTGGTGTACGTGAACCCCTGCCGGACGGGGGAGCCGGAGGCGAGCACCGACTCCAGGTGGGGGACCCGGCCGTCCCACAGGCCGCGGAGGCTGTCGGGGACGTCGGCGTAGACGTTGCCGGCCTCGCGCAGCTGGAGCCAGACGAGGTTGATCTCGGGCTTCGCGACGAGGACGTCCACCTCGGCCTGCCCGCCGCCCTTGGTCGGGATCACCGTGCGCTTCCAGGCGCTGCTGCGGTCGCCGGTGGCCATCTTGGCGTAGGCGGCGCGGATGCCGTTCTGGCGGGCCTCGGCGTAGGCGGGCTTGTCGGGGCGGGTGGAGGCCTGTGCGGCGGCGCCCGCGTTGATGCCGTCGGCTTCGCCGGAGGTGAGGTAGACGGAGGTGACGGGGTGGCCGGCGGTTATGGAGTACCGCAGGTCGGGGTTCATGAAGTACAGGTCGTCGTCGGGGTGGGCGACGATCTGGAGCACCCGGCCGGGGTCGGGGGCGTCCACGGCGGTGGCGGTGGTGGCCCGGGAATCGGCGGCGGTGGGCGCGTCGAGGCCGGCCAGGGCCTCGTTGCCCCGGAGCACGAGCATGCCGCCGGCGGCGGTGGCGGCGACGAGCCCGACGGCCTTGACGATCTTCCGGGCCACCGGATGCCGGGCGGCTGCGCCGGGGCTTCCGGCGACCCGGGCGGCCGCTCCCGGGGCGGGCGCGCGCCCCCCGGAGGGGCCGGACGCGCCCGTGCCGGTCGCGGGGCCCGCCGTACGGGGACCCGGTACGCGGGGCCCGTCGCCGGCCTCGGGGCCGGGCCCGCCCGGGGTCCCGGCACCGGTCGCGCGCGCGGCGGCCCGGGGACCGTCCGCCGGAGCGGGAACGGAAGCGTCGGCGGGAGCGTTCCCGCCCGGGGCGTCGTCCGGGCGGCTCCCGGCGGCTTCGGCCCCGGGGGCCGTGGACCGGGAGGCCGTGGACCGGGAGGGGGTCCGGGGTTCGGGGGAGTCCGGGGTCGCGGCGGCGCGGGGCCCGGCGGCGTCCTTGCCCGGGGCGTCGTCCGCGGGACTTCCCGCAGGGGGCGCCGGCGCGTCCGGGCCCGGAGTGTCGTCCGCGAGGCTCCCCGCAGGGGGCGCCGGTACGTCCTTGCCCGGGGCGTCGTCCGCGGGGCTCCCCGCAGGGGGTGCCGGCACGTCCGGGCCCGGCGCGTCCGGGCCCGGGGTGCCGTCCGCAGGGCTCCCCGCCGGGGGCTCGGCAGGGGTGCGGCGTTGCTCGGGGACGCGTGCAGGCCGGGTGGAGGGGGGCTCGGGGGAGGGGGGTGCGGCGGAGCCGGGGGGTCCGTCGGACATGGGGGCTCCTCGCGGCCGGTCGGGCGGGGACCGGGCCCCCTCGGGCATAGATCTAACAAGTAAGCAGATAATCCGATAATCCGCCTCATGATATCGGCCACGGTGCCCGGTGAGTCGAACGCCTGCTCCGGCTAGGCTCGCCCCAGGCCGGCGGCCGGACCAACCGGCAGCGACACACTCGGGAGGCGGCGGGATGACAGTCCCGGGACGCAGGAGCAGCACCTTCATCCGGCTGCTGCGCAGCGGGTTCACCGACCCCACGCACGCGGCCCGGCTCCTCGACGCCGACGCGCTGACCGCCGTACGCGCCGACCCGGTCCTCCTCGACGCCCTCGGCGCCACCGCCGACCCCGACCTCGCCCTGCACGGGCTGGTGCGCCTCGCGGAGGCCCAGTCCGCCGAGGAGCTGCCCCTGCTCCTCGACACCCTCGTCAGCGCCAAACCCCTGCGCGACCGGCTCCTCGGCGTGCTCGGCGCCTCCGAGGCCCTCGCCGACCACCTCGCCCGCCACCCCCGCGACTGGCAGGCCCTCGTCACCTACGAGGCCGCCGACCTGCACCCCGGCCTCGCCGAGTTCGAGCAGGGCCTCGCCGACGCCCACGACCCCGTCGCCCTGCGCGTCGCCTACCGCCGCTGCCTGCTCTCCATCGCGGCCCGCGACGTCTGCGGCACCACCGACGTCGCCCAGACCGCCGCCGAACTCGCCGACCTCGCGACCGCCACCCTCCGCGCGGCCCTGCGCATGGCGACCGCCGCCGCGCCCGACGACGCCGCACAGTGCCGCCTCGCCGTCATCGCCATGGGCAAGTGCGGGGGCAACGAGCTCAACTACGTCTCCGACGTCGACGTGATCTTCGTGGGGGAGTCCGTCGGCGGCGCCGAGGAGCACAAGGCGCTCCAGGCCGCCACCCGCCTCGCCTCCCACCTGATGCGGATCTGCTCCGAGACCACCGTCGAGGGCAGCATCTGGCCCGTCGACGCCAACCTCCGCCCCGAGGGCCGCAACGGCCCCCTCGTCCGCACCCTGGCCTCCCACATGGCCTACTACCAGCGCTGGGCCAAGACCTGGGAGTTCCAGGCCCTCCTCAAGGCCCGCGCCGTCGCCGGCGACCCCGACCTCGGCGCCGACTACGTCGCCGCGATAAGCCCCCTCGTCTGGCAGGCCGCCGAACGCGAGAACTTCGTCACCGACGTCCAGAAGATGCGCCGCCGCGTCGTCGACAACATCCCCGCCGCCCAGGTCGACCGGGAACTGAAACTCGGCCCCGGCGGCCTGCGCGACGTCGAGTTCGCCGTCCAGCTGCTCCAGCTCGTCCACGGCCGCAGCGACGCCACCCTGCACTCCGGCACCACCCTCGACGCCCTGCACGCCCTCGCCGCGGGCGGCTACGTCGGCCGTGCCGACGCCGCCCAACTGCACGACGCGTACCGCTTCCTGCGCGCCATGGAGCACCGCATCCAGCTCTACCGGCTGCGCCGCACCCACCTCGTCCCCGAGGACGAGGCCGACCTGCGGCGCCTCGGCCGCTCGCTGGGCCTGCGCACCGAACCCGTCGCCGAGCTCAACAAGGCCTGGCGCCGGCACGCCTCCGTCGTGCGCCGCCTCCACGAGAAGCTCTTCTACCGGCCGCTGCTCGACGCCGTCGCCCAGCTGTCCCCCGGCGAGACCCGGCTCTCCCCGCGCGCCGCCGGACAGCGGCTCGAAGCCCTCGGCTACGCCGACCCGGCCTCCGCCCTGCGCCACCTGGAGGCCCTCGCCTCCGGCGTCAGCCGCAAGGCCGCCATCCAGCGCACCCTGCTGCCCGTCCTCCTCGGCTGGTTCGCCGACTCCGCCGACCCGGACGCCGGACTGCTCGGCTTCCGCAAGGTCTCCGACGCCCTCGGCAAGACCCCCTGGTACCTGCGCCTGCTGCGCGATGAGGGCGCCGCCGCCGAGAACCTCGCCCGCGTCCTGTCCGCCGGACGACTCGCCCCCGACCTCCTGATGCGCGCCCCCGAGGCCGTCGCCCTGCTCGGCGACCCCGAAGGCCTCCAGCCCCGTACGCACGAGGCCCTCGAACAGGAGGTGCTCTCCGCCGTCGGCCGCGCCGACAGCGGGGAAGCCGCCGTCGCCGCCGCCCGCGGGGTCCGCCGCCGCGAGCTGTTCCGCACCTCCGCCGCCGACATCATCGCCTCCTACGGAACCGAGGACAGCCCCGCCGAGAAGGACTGCGGCGCCCTCGTCGACCGGGTCGGCGACGCCGTCTCCGACCTCACCGCCGCCACCATCGCCGGCGCCCTGCGCGCCGCCGTACGCGACCACTGGGGCGAGACCCTGCCCACCCGGTTCGCCGTCATCGGCGTCGGCCGCTTCGGCGGGCACGAGCTGGGCTACGGCTCCGACGCCGACGTGCTCTTCGTCCACGAACCCCGCGAGGGCGTCGACGAACAGGAGGCCGCCAAGGCCGCCCAGACGGTGATCGCCGAGATGCGCAGGCTGCTCCAGCTGCCCACCGCCGACCCGCCGCTCCTCATCGACGCCGACCTGCGCCCCGAGGGCCGCTCCGGGCCCCTCGTACGCACCCTGGCCTCCTACGCCGCCTACTACCGGCGCTGGTCCCTGACCTGGGAGAGCCAGGCCCTGCTGCGCGCCGAGCCGGTCGCCGGCGACCCGGACCTCGGCAGCCGCTTCATCGAGCTGATCGACCCGCTGCGCTACCCCGCCGGAGGCCTCGGCGAGGACGCGGTCCGCGAGATCCGGCGCCTCAAGGCCCGCATGGAGTCCGAACGCCTGCCGCGCGGCGCCGACCCCACGCTGCACACCAAACTCGGCCGCGGCGGGCTCAGCGACGTCGAGTGGACCGTCCAGCTGCTCCAGATGCGGCACGCCTGGGCCGAACCGGGCCTGCGCACCACCCGCACCCGCCGGGCCCTGGCCGCCGCCCGGACAGCCGGGCTGCTCCCGGCGGAGGAGGCGCAGATCCTGGACGAGGCCTGGGTCCTCGCCACCCGCGTCCGCAACGCCGTCATGCTGGTCCGCGGCCGCGCCGGGGACACCTTCCCCTCGGACGCCCGCGAACTGGCCGCCGTCGGCCGCTACCTGGGCTACCCGGAGGGCAGGGTCGGCGAGATGCTGGACGACTACCGCCGCACCACCCGCCGCGCCCGCGCCGTGGTGGACGAGCTGTTCTACGGGGCGTAGGCCGGCCGGCCCCTGACCGGGGCCGGCCGGCCGCGGGCGGGGCCCCCCCCCGCCCCCCCCCCCGCCCCCCCCCGCCGGCGGGGGGGGGGGCCGGGGGCGCCCGTGCCGGGGGCGCCCCGGGAC
>NZ_JBIVEG010000005.1:30482-84262 GCF_044747545.1 Streptomyces sp. NPDC090077 | reverse complement strand
GGGGGGGGGGGGGGGGGGTGGTGGTGGTGGGGGGGGGGGGGGGCGGGCGCCGCGCGCGGGGCCGCCCCCCCCCCCCCGCGGCCGGGTCACGCCCCGGCCGACCCCGCAGCCCCCGCCGGCCGGCGGTAGGTGGCGACGTGGACGCCGGTGCCGGTGGCGACCGTGGACGCCAGCTCGAACGTGCGCAGCACGCCGTCCTCGGGGAAGAGCCGCTTCCCGCCGCCGAGCACCGCCGGCATGATCATCAGCCGGAGCTCGTCGACCAGGTCCTCGGCCAGCAGGGTCCGGGCGAGCGCGGCGCTGCCCATGACCACCAGGTCGCGGCCCTCGGCCTCGCGGAGCTTGCGGATCTGGGCGAGGGCCTCGCCGGCCGGGATCAGCGCGGTGTTGTGCCACGTCAGGTCGGACTCGCCGAGCGTGCCCGACACGACGTACTTGGCGACGCCGTTCATGTGGTCGGCGAAGGGGTCGCCCGCCCGCTCCGGCCACGCCGCGGCCATGGCCTGCCAGGTGCGGCGTCCGAACAGCAGGGCGTCGGTGGCGGCGGCCCACTCGGCCAGCGCGCCGCCCATCACCTCCGGGTCGAAGAAGGGGTGCGTCCACCCGCCGTGGGCGAAGCCCCCGTCGGTGTCCTCCTCCGGGCCGCCCGGTGCCTGGACGACTCCGTCCAGGCTGATGAATTCGCCCAGCACGATGCGCATGGGAGTGCCTCGCTTCCTGATCCGTCGGGTTCGCGACAGGGGAAAGCTATGCAGCGTTCAGTGATCGGGCAATGAAGGGATCGGCTCTTCCGCTGGTCTTTGCTGGTCAAGCGCGGTAAATCGTTGCAACGGATCTGAGCTGAATGCAAGCCCGGCCTATGGGTTCATTGCAATGGCTGGAGGTGAACGCACGCCCGGCGGGGCGGGCGGCGCCTACGCCCTGCGGAACCGGTTCAGCAGTTCCGACGCCGGGTGCGGGCCGGTGTGCAGCGGCCGGCGCGGCAGCCGGTGCGGCAGCGATCCGTACCAGGCGCGGGAGACGGCGTAACCGAACGCCAGGCAGAGCAGGCCGCCGACGGCGTCGAGCCAGAAGTGGTTGGCGGTGGCCACGATCACGACCAGGGTCGCCGCCGGGTACAGCAGGCCCAGGATCCGCGCCCACGGCGCGGAGGCCACCGCGAAGATCGTCAGACCGCACCAGAGCGACCACCCTATGTGCATCGAGGGCATCGCCGCGTACTGGTTCGACATGTGCTTGAGGTTCCCCGAGGCCATGGAACCCCAGGTGTGGTGCACCAGCACGGTGTCGATGAAGTCCTGCCCGTTCATCAGCCGGGGCGGCGCGAGCGGGTAGAGGTAGTAGCCGACCAGGGCGACGCCCGTGGTGGCGAAGAGGACCAGGCGGGTGGCGGCGTAACGGCCGGGATGAAAGCGGTAGATCCACACCAGCACGCCGATGGTCACGATGAAGTGCAGCGTCGCGTAGTAGTAGTTCATCCCGACGATCAGCCACGTCACCGAGTTCACGGCGTGGTTGAC
This sequence comes from Streptomyces sp. NPDC090077, assembly GCF_044747545.1. Taxonomy (NCBI): domain Bacteria; kingdom Bacillati; phylum Actinomycetota; class Actinomycetes; order Kitasatosporales; family Streptomycetaceae; genus Streptomyces; species Streptomyces sp. NPDC090077. The sequence goes on along the minus strand of NZ_JBIVEG010000005.1, from coordinate 82,742 downwards.
GGACTTCTCCACGGCGATGCCGAGCCCGCTCTCCACGGACCAGATCCAGTCGGCGTTCGCGAGCGCGGCCGCCTTCTGCTCGGGCACGGCGTTGCGGATCAGCGAGTACGTCCAGTAGCTCACGGCGATCAGCAGGATCTCGAACCAGATCCGCGGCCGGCGGGGGGCCCGCAGCCGGGTCAGGAGCGGACCGTCCGACGGCACGGTGGATGAGGAGATGTCCGTCCTGGCAGCGCCCCCGGCGGTGGCTGGGGGAGTTTCCAGTGTCTTCACGCTCGCTTCACCCATGGGCAGAGAGTCTGCCAGATGCGTCCCCGCCTCCGATCATCCCTCGGGACGGTCTTGCACCCCCCGCCTCAGCCCAGGGGACTACCCCCTGACCCCTAAGGGGTACGCCGCTGCGCCGGCCCGGAAGCGGTCGAGCCGCGGACCACCAGCTCGGGCAGGAACACGAACTCGCTGTGGGGGGCCGGCGTGCCGCCGATCTCCTCCAGCAGGGTCCGCACCGCGGCCTGGCCCATGGCCTGCACCGGCTGCCGGATCGTCGTCAGCGGCGGATCGGTGAACGCTATGAGCGGGGAGTCGTCGAAGCCGACCACCGACACGTCCTGCGGCACCCGCAGCCCCTGCTGCCGGGCGGCCCGGATCGCGCCGAGCGCCATCATGTCGCTCGCGCACACCACCGCCGTGCAGCCCCGCCCGACGAGCGCGGCCGCGGCCGCCTGCCCGCCCTCCAGGGTGTACAGGGAGTGCTGGATCAGCTCCTCCACCTCGGCCTCGCCGAGCCCGAGCCGCTCCCGCATCGCGACCCGGAAGCCCTCGATCTTGCGGAGCACCGGCACGAACCGCTTCGGGCCGACCGCGAGGCCGATCCGGGTGTGCCCCAGCGCCGTCAGGTGGGTCACGGCGAGCTGCATCGCGGCCCGGTCGTCGGGGGAGACGAAGGGGGCCCGCACCTTGTCGGAGAAGCCGTTGATCAGGACGTACGGGACGCCCTGCGCCCGCAGCTGGTCGTAGCGGCCCATGTCGGCGGTGGTGTCGGCGTGCAGCCCCGAGACGAAGATGATCCCGGAGACGCCCCGGTCCACCAGCATCTCGGTCAGCTCGTCCTCGGTGGAACCGCCGGGCGTCTGCGTCGCCAGCACGGGCGTGTACCCCTGCCGCGTCAGCGCCTGGCCGATGACCTGGGCCAGCGCCGGGAAGATGGGGTTGTCCAGCTCGGGGGTTATCAGCCCGACGAGCCCCGCGCTGCGCTGCCGCAGCCGTACGGGCCGCTCGTAGCCGAGCACGTCGAGCGCGGCCAGCACGGACTCGCGGGTGCCCGCGGCCACACCGGGCTTGCCGTTGAGCACGCGGCTGACTGTGGCTTCGCTGACCCCCGCCTGGGCTGCGATGTCGGCTAGCCGTGCGGTCACGGGATGGGACTGTACCGGTAGCCGGCTCACAAAGCCCACCACGTGCACGAATCCGGGGGAAGACGGACGGTGCGGCCGTCGGTCTCCACCGGGGCGCTGGAGAGCACCGGCCGGCCCGGGGAGGGCAGCTCGACGGCGGCGGACCGGGTGTTGAGGGTGCAGGCGAAGCCGGGACGGGTGAAGAGGAGGACCCCGTCGGGCGCCGGCCGCCAGCGCATCCCCCGCGCGAACACCGCGGGCCCCGCCCCCTCACCGGGCCACTCCTCACGGCAACCGCCCTGCCCCGCCTCGGCCGCGCCCAGGCCCGGAATGGCCCGGCGCAGCTCCAGGGCGGCGCGGTACAGCTCCAGCGTGGAGTGCGGGTCGCCGGTCTGCGCGGCGACGCTCAGCCCCGCCCAGCCGGCGGGCTGCGGCAGCCAGCTGCCGCCGGGGCCGAAGCCGTACGGGGCCTCCTCGCCGGACCAGGGGAGCGGTACGCGGCACCCGTCGCGCAGCCCGTCCTGCCCCTCGGCCTCCGCGGCCCCGGCCCCGGACTCACCTGCCCCCGCCCCGCGCCGCCCGCGGCGGAACGCGGGGTCCTGGCGGGCCCCGTCCGGGAGGTCGGCGACCTCCGGCAGGCCGAGCTCCTCGCCCTGGTAGACGTACGCGGACCCGGGCAGCGCCAGCATCAGCAGCGCCGCCGCCCGCGCCCGGGCCAGGCCCCGCGCCCCGCCCCCGTACCGCGTGACGTGCCGTACGACGTCGTGGTTGGACAGCACCCAGGTGGTGGGGGCGCCCACCGAGGCGGTGGCGGCCAGGGACTCGTCGATCACGGTCCGCATCGCGGCCGGGTCCCAGGGGCAGTTCAGGAACCGGAAGTTGAAGGCCTGGTGCAGCTCGTCGGGCCGCACGTACAGCGCGAGCCGCTCCGAGGTCGGCGCCCACGCCTCCGCGACCCCGATCCGCCCGTCCCCGTACGAGTCGAGGAGCCGCCGCCAGGAGCGGTGGATGGCGTGCACCCCGTCCTGGTCGAAGAAGGGGAGCGGCTCCGTGCCGATCAGCGTGGCCTGCGCGCCCCGGCCGATGTCGGGCAGGCCCGGCGCCTTCACCATGCCGTGGGCCACGTCCACCCGGAAGCCGTCGACGCCCAGGTCGAGCCAGAAGCGCAGCACGGAGGCGAACTCCTCCGCCACCTCCGGGTGCTCCCAGTCCAGGTCCGGCTGCTCGGGGGCGAAGAGGTGCAGGTACCAGTCGCCGTCCGGGACCCGGGTCCAGGCCGGGCCGCCGAAGACGGACTCCCAGTCGTTCGGCGGCAGCTCCCCGGCCGCGCCGCGCCCCGGACGGAACAGGTACCGGGCGCGGGCGCCGGGCAGGTCCGCGAGGGCGTCCCGGAACCAGGGGTGGGCCTCGGAGGTGTGGTTCGGCACCACGTCCACGATCACCCGCAGGCCGAGCGCGTGCGCGGCCCGGACCAGGTCGTCGGCGTCGCCGAGGTCACCGAAGAGCGGGTCGACGGCCCGGTAGTCGGCGACGTCGTAGCCGCCGTCCGCCTGCGGGGACACGTAGAAGGGGGTCAGCCACACGGCGTCCACCCCGAGCCGGGCCAGGTGCGGCAGCCGCTCGCGCACCCCGCGCAGGTCCCCGACGCCGTCGCCGTCGCTGTCCGCGAAGGAGCGGACGTACACCTGGTAGATGACGGCATCGCGCCACCAGCCGCCGCTCGCCGCCGGGTGGCCGGGGGCGTCGCTGAAAGCGTTGCTGGAAGCTCTTGCAAGCGGTGCGGCCGTCAACTCGTGGTTCATACCGCAGTCAACGCGCGTACACGCCCCGTGGTTGCGGGCCTGCGCAATCGAAGGGGACTCGAACTACCAGCAAGCTGCGGCAACCGTAGGGACACACGGATGTAACGATCGCCTCCGCTTGCAGAAAATTGCCGCAAGGTCTTTCCGTCGGCTTTCAGGCTTGTTACGTTCCTGGCAACTCGGGACCGCGAGGGCGCGGCCGGGATCATCGAAGGAGTTCATATGCGGCGTGGCATAGCGGCCACCGCGCTGGTCGCGACCCTGGCGCTCGCGGCGACGGCTTGCGGCGGTGACACCGACGGCGGTGGCGAGACAAAGGCCGGCGGCGAGCTGTCCGGCACCGTCACCTGGTGGGACACCTCGAACGACGCCGAGAAGGCGAGCTTCCAGAAGATCGCCGAGGCGTTCACCGCGAAGCACCCGAAGGTGACCGTCAAGTACGTCAACGTGCCCTACGGCGACGCCCAGAACAAGGTCAAGAACGCCTTCAGCAGCGGCGCCGACGCCCCCGACGTGATCCGCGCCGACGTCGGCTGGGTCGCCGACTTCGCCTCCCTCGGCTACCTCGACGAGGTCCCCGCCGACACCGCGAAGAAGATCGACGCCGAGTTCCTGCCGCAGGCCGCGGCCAGCGGCCGGTTCGAGGGCAAGACCTACGCCGTCCCGCAGGTCATCGACACCCTCGGCCTCTTCTACAACAAGAAGATGCTCGCCGACGCCGGCGTCCAGCCCCCCAAGACCCTTGAGGAGCTGAAGACCGCCGCCACCGCCATCAAGGCCAAGACCGGCAAGACCGGCCTCTACCTGCGCGGCGACGACTCCTACTGGTTCCTCCCCTTCATCTACGGCGAGGGCGGCGACCTCGTCGACGCCAAGACCAAGACGGTCACCGTCGACAACGCGGCCGGCGTCAAGGGCTTCAAGGCCGCCCGCGACCTCGTCACCTCCGGCGCCGCGGTCACCAACGCCACCGACGGCTGGACCAACATGCAGACCGCCTTCAAGTCCGGGGAGGTCGCGATGATGATCAACGGCCCCTGGGCCGTGGCCGACAGCTACGCGGGCGACCAGTTCAAGGACAAGGCCAACCTCGGCGTCGCCCCCGTCCCGGCCGGCTCCGCCAAGGCCGGCGCCCCCCAGGGCGGACACGACCTCGCCGTCTACGCCGGCTCCAAGAACACCGCCGCCGCGCACGCCTTCGTCGAGTACATGACCTCCCAGGAGGTCCAGGTCCAGTCCGCCAAGGACCTGAGCCTGCTGCCCACGCGCACCGCCGCCTACGAGCAGCCGGACGTCAAGGCCAGCGAGATGGTCCAGTTCTTCAAGCCGGCCGTCGACAAGGCCGTCGAGCGCGCCTGGATCCCGGAGAACGGCTCCCTCTTCGAGCCGCTGAAGGTCGAGTACACCAAGGCCGTCACCGGCGCCTCGACCCCCGAGGACGCGGCCAAGGCGGCCGGCGCCGAGTTCCGCAAGATCCTCAAGGGCTGGAAGTAACACGCACGATGGCCGCTGACACCAGCCGGTCGGTGGCGAAGGCCGCGGACGGCGAGACGACCCTCGCCGCCCGCGGTCCCAGCCGCACGACCGCCACCGGGAGCCCGCGCGGCGGCATCCGCCGCGCCCTCGCCACGCACTGGTACGCCTGGGCCATGATCGCCCCGGTGGTGCTCGTCCTCGGCGTGATCGTGGGCTGGCCGCTCGTACGCGGCGTCTACCTGTCGCTGACGAACGCCAACGAGCGCAACGTCGCCCGCACCATCGGCGTGCGCCACATCGACGCCACGTACGAGTTCGTCGGACTCGACAACTACGCGGACGTCCTCGGCGACCCCGTCTTCTGGCAGCGGCTGGTGTGGACGGTGGTGTGGACCGTCGCCTGCGTCTCCATCACCTTCGTCCTCGGCCTCACCCTGGCCACCATGCTCAACCGGCAGTTCCGGGGCCGCGCCGCCTACCGCATGGCGCTCATCCTGCCCTGGGCCGTGCCCGGCTTCGTCTCCGTCTTCGCCTGGCGGTTCCTCTTCAACCGCGACAACGGCATCCTCAACAAGGTCCTCGACGGCGGCGGCATCTCCGCCATCCCGTGGCTCGACGACCCCACCTGGGCCAAGCTCTCCGTCATCGCCGTCAACGTCTGGCTCGGCATCCCCTTCATGATGGTCGCCCTCCTCGGCGGCCTCCAGTCCATCCCCGCCGAGCTCTACGAGGCCGCCGAGATGGACGGCGCCGGCCCCTGGCAGCGCTTCCGGCACATCACCCTGCCCGGACTGCGCGCCGTGAGCATGACGGTGATCCTGCTCTCCACCATCTGGACCTTCAACATGTTCCCGGTGATCTTCCTGCTGACGCGGGGCGGACCCGGCGACTCCACGGAGATCCTGGTGACCCAGGCCTTCCGCGAGGCCTTCATCGCGAGCCCGCGCGACTTCGCCGGCTCCGCGGCCTGGGGCGTGCTGATCCTCGGCCTGCTCATGATCTTCGCGCTGGTCTACCGGCGCTCGCTGCGCAAGCAGGGAGAGGTGTGGTGACCGTGACCACGACCGAGAATGCGTCCGGGAACAGCTCGAAGCAGGCGCCGCGCCCGCGCGGCAGCCGCTCCCCGCTCGCCTCCTTCGGACTGCACGCCACGCTCGTCGTCGCGTCCGTCATCGCCGTCTTCCCCGTGCTGTGGATCCTGCTGACCTCGCTCAAGCCGGCCAAGTACGCCATCAGCACGGACTTCGTGAAGGAACCGACCTTCTCGAACTACTCCTACCTGCTGGAGGACAGCCACTTCCTCAGCTGGTTCTGGAACTCCGTGCTCGTCGCCGGCGTCACCACCGTGCTCGGCGTGTTCATCGCCGCCACCACCGGCTACGCCGTCAGCCGCTTCAAGTTCCCCGGCATGAAGCCGCTCATGTGGACCCTGCTCATCACGCAGATGTTCCCGATGGCCATCCTGATCGTCCCGCTCTACAACCTGATGGGCGACCTCGGGCTGCTCAACCAGCCGCTCGGCCTGATCATCACCTACCTCACCATCGCCGTGCCGTTCTGCGCCTGGATGATGAAGGGCTTCTTCGACACCATCCCGGTCGAGATCGACGAATCCGGCCGCGTCGACGGACTCAACCCCTTCGGCACCTTCTGGCGCCTGATCCTGCCGCTCGCCAAGCCCGGCCTCGCCGTGACCGGCTTCTACGCCTTCATCACCGCCTGGGGCGAGGTCGCGTACGCCTCCGCCTTCATGGTCGGCGAGGAGAACCTCACCCTCGCGGGCGGCCTGCAGACCTTCGTCACGCAGTACACCTCCAACTGGGGCGCCATGAGCGCGGCATCCGTCCTCATCGCGATCCCGGCGGCCGTCTTCTTCCTCTTCGCCCAGCGTCACCTCGTCGCCGGTATGACGGCGGGCGCCACCAAGGGCTGACCACCCGGCGTTCGCCCCCTGTTTTCCGGTACCGGCCCGATCTTCCAAGGACACCATGACCCAGCACCTCGCCGACGCGCTCCCCACCCCGACCGGGACCCAGCCCGGCTGGTGGAGAGACGCGGTGATCTACCAGGTCTACCCGCGCAGCTTCGCCGACTCCGACGGGGACGGAATGGGGGACCTCGAAGGCATCCGCCGCCGGCTGCCCTACCTGCGCGACCTCGGTGTCGACGCCGTGTGGCTCAGCCCCTTCTACGCCTCCCCGCAGGCCGACGCCGGCTACGACGTCGCCGACTACCGGGCCATCGACCCCATGTTCGGCACCCTGCACGACGCCGACGCCGTGATCCGTGAAGCCCACGGGCTGGGCCTGCGGATCATCGTCGACCTCGTCCCCAACCACTGCTCCGACCAGCACGAATGGTTCAAGCAGGCGCTCCGGGAGGGACCGGGGACCCCGCTGCGCGAACGCTTCCACTTCCGGCCGGGGAAGGGCGAGGCGGGCGAACAGCCGCCCAACGACTGGGAGTCCATCTTCGGCGGCCCGGCGTGGACCCGCGTCGAGGACGGCGAGTGGTACCTCCACCTGTTCGCGCCCGAGCAGCCCGACTTCAACTGGGAACACCCAGCGGTGCAGGACGAGTTCCGCTCCGTGCTCCGGTTCTGGCTCGACCTGGGCGTCGACGGCTTCCGCATCGACGTCGCCCACGGGCTGGTCAAGGCCGCCGGACTGCCCGACCTGGGGCGCGACGAGCAGCTCAAGCTCCTCGGCAACCAGGTCCTGCCCTTCTTCGACCAGGACGGCGTCCACGAGATCTACCGCTCCTGGCGCACCGTGCTCGACGAGTACGCCGGCGACCGGATCGGCGTCGCCGAGGCCTGGGCCCCCAACGTCGCCCGCACCGCCCTCTACGTACGCCCCGACGAACTGCACCAGGCCTTCAACTTCCACTACCTGACGACCGGCTGGGACGCGGCCGCGCTGCGCGCCAGCATCGACGAGTCGCTGGACGCCATGCGGCCCGTGGGTGCCCCGACCACCTGGGTGCTGTCCAACCACGACGTGGTCCGCCACCGGACCCGCTTCGGCAGCCTGGCGCGGGCGCGCGCGGCCGCGCTGCTCATGCTGGCCCTGCCCGGGTCCGCGTACGTCTACCAGGGCGAGGAGCTCGGCCTGCCGGAGGTCACCGACCTCCCGGACGAGGTGCGCCAGGACCCCTCCTTCTTCAAGGAGAACGGGCAGGACGGACTGCGGGACGGATGCCGCGTCCCGCTCCCGTGGTCGGGCGACGCGGCCCCGTACGGCTTCGGGACCGGCGGCAGCTGGCTGCCCCAGCCGGCCGAGTGGGCAGGCCTGAGCGTCGAGGCGCAGACCGGGGACGAGGACTCCACGCTGGAGCTCTACCGCACCGCCCTGCGGATCCGCCGCGACCACCCCGACCTGGGTGCCGGGGACGCGGTGCAGTGGCTGGAGGCCCCGGAGGGCGTCCTGATGTTCCGCCGCGGCGGATTCGTGTGCGCGGCCAACACGACGGGGGCCGCGGTGCGGATACCGGGGGCGGGGTCCGTGCTGCTGGCGAGCGGTCCCGTTGACGAGCCCGGCGTGCTGCCCGCCGACACGGCGGTGTGGTGGCAGGGGTGAGTTCCCCGTTGCGGCTGACGGACATCGCCTCGCAGGCACAGGTCAGCGAGGCGACCGTCAGCCGCGTGCTCAACGGCAAGGCGGGCGTGGCGGCCGGCACCCGGCACCGGGTGCTGGCCGCCATGGACCTGCTCGGCTACGAACGGCCGGTACGGCTGAAGCGGCGCAGCAATGGTTTGGTCGGGCTGCTGATCCCGGAACTGACCAACCCCATCTTTCCCGCGTTCGCGCAGGTCATCGAGCAGGCGCTGGCCGGGCAGGGCTACACGCCGGTGCTGTGCACCCAGACCCCGGGCGGGGCGACGGAAGACGAACTGGTCGAACAGCTGGAGGAGCGGGGGGTCACCGGGATCGTCTTCCTGTCCGGCCTGCACGCCGACGCGTCGGCCGACCCCGCCCGCTACCAGCGGCTGTCCGCGCGCGGGCTGCCGTTCGTGCTGATCAACGGTTTCAACGAGGCCATCAGCGCCCCGTTCGTGTCCCCCGACGACCGGGCGGCGGCCGAGATGGCCGTTCGGCACCTCGAGGAACTGGGACACCGGCGCATCGGGCTCGCCATCGGCCCGACGCGGTACGTCCCCTCGGCGCGCAAGGAGCAGGGGTTCCTGGCCGCGCGGCCGGGGGCGGCGGAGGAAGGGCTGGTCCAGCGCACCCTGTTCACCGTCGAGGGCGGCCACGCGGCGGGCGGCGCCCTGCTGGAGCGGGGCTGCACGGGCGTGGTCTGCGCCAGCGACATGATGGCGCTCGGAGTCATCCGCGCCGCGCGGGAGCGGGGGCTGCGCGTCCCGGAGGACGTCTCCGTGGTCGGCTTCGACGACTCCCCGCTCATCGCCTTCACCGACCCCCCGCTCACGACGGTCCGCCAGCCGGTCCGCGCCATGGCCACGGCAGCGGTGGGCGCACTGCTGGAAGCGGTGGCGGGCACCCCGGTCCAGCGCACGGAGTACGTCTTCCAGCCGGAGCTGGTGGTACGGGGGTCTACGGGGATGGTGCGGGGGTAGGGGGGCGGGGGGTGTTCGCGGCTCGCGGCTCGGGCCCGCTATCTCCCCCTCGACCCCCGCCGGTCGGTCGGCGCCTGCCCACCCGCCTCCCTGGGTGCGGGGCGGGGGCCGGGGGCCGGTACACCCTCGGACGGTCTCAGAGCTGGTTGGGGGCTTCCCGTCAGTCCCATCGTCCTTCCGGTTCGTGCCGGCCTGTCAAGGGCGCTCCCTTCGGTCGCGTCGCTTCGCGATGGCCTTCGGCCACCCTTGACAGGCCGACCCGCCCCGGAAAGCCGAAAGACTGCCGGGAAACCCCCAAAGAAACGGCACGGTCCAGAGGAACAGGGACGGGTCCGTCAGCGATGGGCGATGGGCGAGGGGCCGGGCCATGGCCGGCCGGGCATCCGGGCCCGTCCAGCCCCGGTCCGGGGCCAGGGGCGCGACTACCTGCACCAAAAGTCGATCAGAGCACGCTACGGAGCACCCAAGCGCGACAGATCGCTACGCGCTCCTCATCTCTCAGCGTCCGGCGACCGCCCTGGGCTGCTACCTGCACCAAAAGTCGATCAGAGCAGGCCAGGGATCCGACAGGCGCGACAGATCGCTACGCGCTCCTCTGATCTCGGCGTCCGGCGGCCGTCTTGGGTCGTTCAGATGGCCGGGGGGGCGGACGAGGCGGTCGCCCATGGTCAGTACGACGATGCCGATCGTCACGGATGCCTCCCGGGAGGCGCCTGCAGATGCTGTGAGAGCCTGCGCGGCATGGGCATTGCGAAGAAGGGGACGCGGACCATCGTCGTGGACGGCGAGAGGTACCGGTGGGTGGTCGCGCCCGATGACGAGCCCGGGTTGGGGATCGTGGTCCAGGGGGAGGAGGGCGGGCAGCGGATGGTGACGTGGGTCGAACACGGGACGGTGATCACGCCGAGGCTCGTCGCCGACGTCATCCGGCGGGCGTTGGAGCGTCACGGCTGGACGCCTCGGGAGCGGGGCGGGCAGCTCACGCTGCGCTAGAACGCCGCAGGGGCGGCCCGACGTTGCCGTCGGGCCGCCCCCGCGGGACGATCCGGGTCAGGCGCCCAGGTGGGAGCCGTTCGCCCACTCCTTCTCGCCTTCCTTGAGGCAGGAGGAGGAGTAGACCGGGCCGGCGAAGGACGGGAGGTTGTGCGGCACCGCGGCGAAGGAGGAGCAGTTCGACGAGTGGGCCTTGCGACCGGCGTCGAAGTAGTCGATCTCGACTCCGTCGTTGGCCAGGGCGGCACCGGCGCCACCGAGCAGGATGCCGGCGGCCAGGACGGACGCGGTGACAGCGGAACGAATGCGCATGACTCCCCTAAGGATGAATGGAGGGACGCGCCGGTTCGATCCGCGCGTCGGCCGGTCCAACCGTCCACGGGTACCGCCGGGAACGGCCGTTCACTCCAATGCCCGCAGCTGTATCGTTTCCCCGCTCCGCGCTTCCGCCGGTTGGGTGGAACGTGCAAGCATCGCCGGATGATCACACTTACCGATGAGTTCGGCCATCTCGCGTACGCCGTTTCCGGCGACGGCCCGCCCGTCGTGCTCGTGCACGCCGGCGTCGCCGACCACCGGATGTGGGACGACGTCGTCTCCGCCCTGGCCGAGCGGTACACGGTCGTGCGCTACGACCTGCGCGGCTTCGGCGAGTCCGCCCCGCCGACCGCCCCGTACCGCGACACCGACGACCTGTTGCGGCTCCTGGACCACCTGGGCCACGACCGGGTCCGGCTCGTCGGCGCCTCCTGGGGCGGCCGTGTGGCCCTGGACTTCACCCTCGCCCACCCGGAACGGGTGCACTCCCTGGCGCTGTTCTCCGCGCCCTGGCCCGGGTACGCCTGGTCCGCGGAGATGCACGCGTACGACGGTGCGGAGACGGCCGCCCTGGCCGCGGGCGATGCGGACACCGCCACGCAGATCAACCTGGACATGTGGCTGCGAGGGCCCGCGCGGGAATGGGTGGACGTGGCCGTCGGTCTGGCCGACCGGGTCCGCGAGCCGATGCGGACGTCGCTGATCAACATGGCGGCCCGTGACGAGCACGCGGAGGGTGTGGAGAGGCGCGAACTCGCCACCGTCTCCGTTCCCACGCTCGTCGGGGTCGGCAAGCTGGACGTCGCCGACTTCCAGGACATCGCCCAGCGCTACGCCGCCGAGATCCCCGGCGCGACCCTCGTCGAGTTCCCCACCGCCGCCCACCTCATCGCCCTCGACGCCCCCGCCGAACTCGTGGCGCAGCTGGCCCCGTTCCTCGCCCGATGACGACCGTCTCCCCGATCCTCGGGTACTTCGACCTCTGAGCCATGGTGGCCGGTTCCTGGGCTGCACCGCCGAACACCCATGGGACCCGCTGGCCGGAGGCCGGGGCCGTCCAGCGGCCGTCAGTCGCCGAGGAAAGGGGAGCGCGTAGCGATCTGTCGCGCCTGTCGGGTCCCTGGCCTGCTCTGGTCGACTTTTGGTGCGGGTATCAGCCCCGGGCGGTCGTCGGACGCTGAGACGGGAGGAGCGCGTAGCGATCTGTTGCGGGTGGTCGCGCCCCCGGTCCGGGACAGCGACTGCAGAGGGCTCGGATGCCCGGCGGGCCGGCCCCCGGCGCCTCGTCTCGTCACTGACGGGCTCGCCCCTCCCTCTCCTGCCCCGTGACCGTTCTTTTGGGGGTTTCCCGGCAGTCTTTCGGCTTTCCGGGGCGGGTCGGTCTGTCAAGGGTGGAGCGAAGCGACATCGCGCAGCGACGCGACCGCAGGGAGCGCCCTTGACGGGCCGGCGCGACACGGAAGGACGATGGACTGGCGGGAAACTCCCAAACCCTCCCTGATGCGGTCTAGTTGGACGCCGCCCCCGTGGCTCCGTCTCCCCATGCGACTGACCCGCGGAAACAATTCTGCAATCTCTTGCGCAAGCTCTTGCAACACTCCTGGCCGCGCCCTACGGTCGCGTGCAACCCCCCACGCCTTCCCGCCAGGAGGACCCCCGCATGGCTCGAACCAGATCCGTATCCGCGCGCGCCGGCAGAGCCGCGCTGGCCACGGCGGCGCTGGCTGCCGCCGCCCTCACCGGGCAGGCGTCCCAGGCGTCCCCGGCCTCGGCGGCTCCGCCCGGGGAGAGGGACGTCACCGCCGTGCTGTTCGAGTGGCGGTTCGCCGACGTGGCCAAGGCGTGCACCGGCAGCCTCGGGCCCGCCGGGTACGGGTACGTGCAGGTGTCGCCCCCGCAGGAGCACGTGCAGGGGTCCCAGTGGTGGACCTCGTACCAGCCCGTCAGCTACAAGATCGCCGGGCGGCTGGGAGACCGGGCGGCCTTCAAGGTCATGGTCGACACCTGCCACGCCGCCGGGGTGAAGGTCGTCGCCGACTCCGTCGTCAACCACATGGCCGGCCCCGCCGACCCCGGTGCCACGCTCACCGGAACCGGCGGGTCTTCGTACACCAAGTACTCCTACCCCGGCCTCTACTCCGGCGCCGACATGGACGACTGCCGGGCCGAGATCGCGAACTACCGGGACAAGGCGAACGTCCAGAACTGCGAACTCGTCAAGCTCGCCGACCTCGACACCGGCGAGGAGTACGTCCGCGGCCGGATCGCCGGCTACCTCAACGACCTGCTCTCCCTCGGCGTCGACGGGTTCCGGATCGACGCCGCCAAGCACATGCCCGCCGCCGACCTCGCGAACATCAAGTCCCGGCTGAGCAACCCCTCCGTGTACTGGAAGCAGGAGGCGATATACGGCGCCGGGGAGGCGGTGGACCCGGCCGAGTACCTCCCCTCCGGCGACGTGCAGGAGTTCCGCTACGCCCGGGACCTGAAGCGGGTCTTCCAGAACGAGAACCTCGCCTACCTGAAGAACTTCGGGGAAGCCTGGGGCTACATGGCCTCCGCCAAGTCCGGGGTGTTCGTCGACAACCACGACACCGAGCGCAACGGCGAGACCCTCAGCTACAAGAACGGCTCCGACTACACCCTCGCCAGCGTGTTCATGCTGGCCTGGCCCTACGGCTCGCCCGACGTGCACTCCGGGTACGAGTGGACCGACAAGGACGCCGGCCCGCCGAACGGCGGGACCGTGAACGCCTGCTACTCCGATGGGTGGAAGTGCCAGCACGCCTGGCCGGAGATCGCCTCCATGGTGGCCTGGCGGAACACCGCCCGCGGCCAGGGCGTCACCGACTGGTGGGACGACGGCGGTGACCGGATCGCCTTCGGGCGCGGGACCAAGGCGTACGTGGCGATCAACCACGAGGCGACCGCGCTGACCCGGACCTTCCAGACCTCCCTCCCCGCCGGCACCTACTGCGACGTGCAGAGCGGCGGCGGCAGCGGCGGCGGGCGTGCCGTGACCGTGGACTCCGGCGGCCGGTTCACCGCCACGCTCCAGCCGCAGACCGCCCTCGCCCTGCACGCCGGCGCCCGCACCTGCGGGACGACCGCCGCCGCCGGGGCTTCCTTCGCCGTCAACGCGACCACCGTCCCCGGCCAGGACGTCTACGTCACCGGGGACCGTCCCGAGCTCGGCGGCTGGAACACCACCGCCGCCCTCAAGCTCGACCCGGCCGCCTACCCCGTGTGGAAGCTCGACCTCGCCCTCCCGGCCGGGACCTCCTTCGCCTACAAGTACGTCCGCAAGGACGCCTCCGGGAACGTCACGTGGGAGAGCGGGGCCAACCGCAACGCCACCGTCCCCGCCAACGGCAAGGTCACGCTGACCGACACCTGGCGCAACTGACTCCCGACCGCTCCGCCCGACCCCGAGGAGAGACCCCTTGATACGCCCCGCCGCGGGAGCGCTCGCCGCCGCCCTGGCCCTGACGCTCCTGCCCGCCCTCCCCGCGGCCGCCGCCGCGCAGGCCCCGGCGCCGCCGTCGGACGCGAAACTGGCAGCCGAGCCCGCCCGGCACGACCTGACCCGCGAGCAGTTCTACTTCGTGCTCCCGGACCGGTTCGCCAACGGCGACCCGCGCAACGACCGGGGCGGGCTGACCGGCGGCCGCCTGGAGACCGGCCTGGACCCGACGGACAAGGGCTTCTACCAGGGCGGGGACCTCAAGGGGCTCACCGACCGGCTCGACTACATCAAGGGGCTCGGCACGACCGCCATCTGGCTGGCGCCGATCTTCAAGAACCAGCCCGTGCAGGGCCGGGGCGCCGATGCCTCGGCCGGCTACCACGGCTACTGGATCACCGACTTCACCCAGGTCGACCCGCACTTCGGCACCAACGCCGACCTGGAGCGGCTCATCGACAAGGCGCACCGCAAGGGGATGAAGGTCTTCTTCGACGTCATCACCAACCACACCGCCGACGTGGTCGACTACCGCGAGGGCTCGCACGCCTACCTGTCGAAGGGGGCCTTCCCCTACCTGACGAAGGACGGGGTCCCCTTCGACGACTCCGAGTACGGCGACGGCCGCGCCGACGGGAAGAAGAAGTTCCCGGCCGTCGACCCGGCCCGCTCCTTCCCCCGCACCCCGTTCGTGCCGGAGGGGAAGAAGGACCTGAAGGTCCCGGCCTGGCTCAACGACCCGGCGATGTACCACAACCGGGGCGACTCCACCTTCGCCGGGGAGTCCTCCGAGCAGGGCGACTTCTCCGGGCTGGACGACCTGTGGACCGAGCGTCCCGAGGTCGTCCGCGGCATGGAGAAGATCTACGAGAAGTGGGTCGAGGACTACGACATCGACGGCTTCCGCATCGACACCGTCAAGCACGTCAACACGGGCTTCTGGACCCAGTGGGCCACCGCCCTCGACCAGTACGCCGCTCGGCGCGGCCGCCCGGACTTCTTCATGTTCGGCGAGGTGTACTCGGCCGACACCGCCGTCACCTCGCCGTACGTCACCCGCGGACGTCTCGACGCCACCCTCGACTTCCCGTTCCAGTACGCCGTCCGCGCGTACGCCTCCCAGGGCGCGCCCGCCGGCCGGCTGGGTGCCGTGTTCGGTGACGACTACAGGTACGGCTCCGACCGGGCCAACGCCTACGAGCAGGTGACCTTCCTCGGCAACCACGACATGGGCCGCTTCGCCTCCTTCCTGAAGCAGGACCGGCCCGGGGCGGGGGAGCGGGAGCTGCTCGACCGGTACCGGCTGGCCAACGAGCTGATGTTCCTCTCCCGGGGCAACCCGGTGGTCTACTCCGGCGACGAGCAGGGCTTCACCGGCTCCGGTGGTGACAAGGACGCCCGTGCGCCCCTGTTCGCGACGCGGGTCGCCGACTACCTGGACGACGACCAGCTCGGAACGGTGCGCACGCACGCGAGCGACGCCTACGATCCGGAGCACCCGCTCTACTTGCAGATCAGTGCTCTCTCGAAGCTGACCAAGGCCCACCCGGCCCTGCGCGACGGCATCCAGAGCGAGCGCCTCGCCGACGGCTCCGCGTACGCCTTCGCCCGCACCGACCCCAAGACCCGTACCGAGTACCTGGTCGCCGCCAACAACAGCGGCACCCCCCGCACCGTCGAGGTCGACGCCCCGCCCGGCGCCTCCTACCTCCCCCTGTACGGGGCCACCGGCCCCGGAGGCACCCCCTACGCGGCCCCCGCCCCCGTCACCGCCTCCCCGGCCGGCAGGCTCACCGTGAACCTGCCCGCCCTCGGCACCGTCGTCCTGCGCGCCACCGCCCCGCTGCCCGCCCCCGCGGCCAAGCCCGCGCTGACCCTCAAGGCCCCCGCCCCCGGCGCCACCGGCACCGTCGAGCTGTCCGCCGACCCCGCCCCCGGCGCCGGACCCGGCGCCCTCACCCGGGTCGTCTTCGCCGCGCAGACCGGCACCGGAAAGTGGCAGGTCCTCGGCTCCGCCGACCACGCCCCCTACAAGGTCACCCAGTTCATCGACCCGGCCACCCCCGCCGGCACCCCCCTGCGCTACAAGGCCGTCGCCGTCGACTCCACCGGCCGCACCGCGTCCGCCCTCGCCGCGTCCACCACCGGGCGGACCCCGCCGCCCACACCCCCCACCGCCGTCCAGCGCGACTACGCCGTCGTCCACTACAACCGCCCCGACGGCGACTACGCGAACTGGCGCCTGTACGCCTGGGGCGACCTCGCCGACGGAGAGGCCACGCCCTGGCCCGAGGGACACCCCTTCACCGGCCGCGACGCCTACGGCGCCTTCGCGTACGTCCGCCTCAAGCCCGGCGCCTCCACCCTCGGCTACCTCGTCATCGACAAGGACGGAAACAAGGACGTCGCCGCCGACCGCACCCTCGACGTGACGAAGACCGGCGAGATCTGGCTCGAACAGGGCAAGGAACCCGCCCGCACCGACCGGCCCCCCTACCCGCCGCAGGACCGGACCAAGGCCGTCCTGCACTACCAGCGCCCCGACGGTGCCGACGGCTGGGGCCTGCACGTGTGGACCGGCGCCGCCAACCCCACCGACTGGTCCAAGCCCCTCATGCCCGTCCGCACCGACGCCTACGGCGCCGTCTACGAGGTCCCCCTCGCCCCCGGCGCCACCAGCCTGAGCTACATCCTCCACAAGGGCGACCAGAAGGACCTCCCCACCGACCAGTCCCTCGACCTCAAGGCCGACGGCCACGAGGTGTGGATGCTCGGCGGCCGCGAGAAGTACCTCCTCCCGCAGCCCGCCGGCTCCGCCGCCGCCCTCGACCTCACCAAGGCCGAGGCCGTCTGGATCGACCGCGACACCCTCGCCTGGAACGCCCCGCAGACCGCCGCCTCCCTCCAGCTCCTCGCCTCCCGCGAAGGCCGGATCACCGCCGCGAACGGAGTCCTGGACGAGGCCGGCGCCCCCTGGCTGCGCCTGAACCGCACCACCCTCACCCCCGCCCAGCAGCAGAAGTTCCCGCACCTCGCGGCGTACACCGCGTACACCGTCGACCCCCGCGACCGCGACCGGGTGCGCGAGGCCCTGCGCGGCCAGCTCGTCGCGAGCGCCCGCGCCGCGAACGGCGCCGTCCTCGCCGCCACCGGCGTCCAGCTCGCCGGCGTCCTCGACGACCTGTACGCCAACGACGCCCCGCTCGGCCCCGTCTTCAAGGACGGCCGCCCCACCCTCTCCGTCTGGGCCCCCACCGCCCAGCGCGTCGACCTCGAAATCGACGGCCGCACCCACCCCATGCGCCGCGACGACACCACCGGCGTCTGGTCGCTGCGCGGCGAACGCTCCTGGACCGGCAAGCCCTACCGCTACGCCGTCACCGTCTGGGCCCCCAGCACCCGGCAGATCGTCCGCAACCTGGTCACCGACCCCTACTCCACCGCCCTGACCACCGACTCCACCCACAGCCTCGCCGTCGACCTGGCCGACCCCAAGCTCGCCCCGCCCGGCTGGAAGGAACTGCGCAAGCCCGCACCCGTCCCCTTCACCAGCGCCCAGATCCAGGAGCTGCACGTCCGCGACTTCTCCATCGCCGACGCCACCTCCCGGCACCCCGGCCAGTACCTGGCCTTCACCGACACCGGCTCCGCCGGCATGCGCCACCTGAAGGAGCTGGCCGCCGCCGGCACCTCGTACGTCCACCTCCTCCCGGCCTTCGACTTCGGGACCGTCCCGGAGGACCCGAAGGACCGCACCGAACCCGCCTGCGACCTCAAGGTCCACGCCCCCGACTCCGAGGAGCAGCAGGCCTGCACGACCGCGGCCGCCGCGAAGGACGGCTTCAACTGGGGCTACGACCCGCTGCACTACACCGTCCCCGAGGGCTCGTACGCGAGCGACCCGAACGGCACCGCCCGCACGGTCGAGTTCCGCAGGATGGTCCAGTCGCTGAACGGCGCCGGCCTGCGCACCGTGATGGACGTCGTCTACAACCACACCGTCGCCGCCGGGCAGTCGGACCGGTCGGTCCTCGACCGGATCGTCCCCGGCTACTACCAGCGCCTCCTCGCCGACGGCTCCGTCGCCACCTCCACCTGCTGCTCCAACACCGCGCCCGAGAACGCCATGATGGGCCGCCTCGTCGTCGACTCCCTGGTCACCTGGGCGAAGCAGTACAAGGTCGACGGGTTCCGCTTCGACCTGATGGGCCACCACCCGAAGGCCAACGTCCTGGCCGTCCGCAAGGCCCTCGACGAGCTGACCCCCGCCAAGGACGGGGTCGACGGGAAGAGGATCGTCCTCTACGGGGAGGGCTGGAACTTCGGCGAGGTCGCCGACGACGCCCGCTTCGTCCAGGCCACGCAGAAGAACATGGCCGGCACCGGCATCGCCACCTTCTCCGACCGGGCCCGCGACGCCGTCCGCGGTGGCGGCCCCTTCGACGAGGACCCCCGCGTCCAGGGCTTCGCCTCGGGCCTGTTCACCGACCCCAACGGCGCCCCGGCCAACGGCACCCCGGCCGAACAGCGGGCCCGCCTGCTGCACGCCCAGGACCTCCTGAAGGTCGGCCTCTCCGGCAACCTCGCCGGGTACGCCTTCACCGACTCCGCCGGCCGCCGCACCACCGGCGCCGGGGTGGACTACAACGGCTCCCCGGCCGGCTACGCGGCCGCCCCCGGCGACGCCCTCGCCTACGCCGACGCCCACGACAACGAGTCCCTGTACGACGCCCTGGCCTACAAGCTGCCCGCCGGCACCGCCACCGCCGACCGGGCCCGCATGCAGGTCCTCGCCATGGCCACCGCCGCGCTCTCGCAGGGCCCGGCCCTCTCCCAGGCGGGCACCGACCTGCTCCGCTCGAAGTCGCTGGACCGCAACTCCTACGACAGCGGCGACTGGTTCAACGCCCTGCACTGGGACTGCCGCCAGGGCAACGGCTTCGGCCGGGGCCTGCCGCCCGCGGCCGACAACCGCGCCAAGTGGCCCTACGCGAAGCCCCTGCTGACCGGCCCGGCACCCGGCTGCGCGGAGATCACCGGGGCCTCCGCCGCCTACCGCGACCTGCTGCGGATCCGTACGACGGAAGGCGCCTTCGCCCTCACCACCGCCGAAGCCGTGCAGCAGCGGCTGTCCTTCCCGCTGTCCGGGCCCGAAGAGACCCCGGGCGTCCTCACCATGGCCCTCGGCGACCTGGTGGTGGTCTTCAACGCCACCCCCGCCGACCAGCGCCAGCGCGTCCCCGCCCTGGCCGGCACCGGCTACGCCCTGCACCCCGTGCAGGCGGCGGGCGCGGACCCGGCGGTGAAGCGCTCGGCGTACGACGCGGCGACGGGGGAGTTCACCGCCCCGGCCCGCACGGTCGCGGTGTTCAAGCGCGGCTGACGGCCGCCCGACGGTGAAGCGGCGGTGCCGGAGGGAACTCCGGCACCGCCGCTCCGCGTTCTCCGGGTCAGGACGTCACACCCAGACGCGCAGGGCTTCCATCCGCCGGGACTGGCCCGTGGTCCCCACGTACACCGGGTTGCCGCCGGCCGCGTTCAGCCAGCCGTAGTCCGCCACGTGCGCCTGCGCCGCGACGTTGCCCGAGCCGACCTGCACGCCCAGGGCCTCCATCCGCCGCGACTGGCCGGTGGTGCCGGCCGTCACGGCCTTCCCGTCGGCGGCGCACCGCCAGCCCTGCCAGCCGATGTCGGCGAGGTGGGCGTTGGCGCAGACCCCGCCGGTCCCGCTGGTCGCGATGGTGACGGCCTCCATCCGGCGGCTCTGCCCGGTGGTCCCGGCCACGGCGCCGTCGCACACCGCCGACTGCCAGCCGATGTCCTGCACGTGCGCGGCGTAACAGACCACGCGCGCCGCCGGAGCCAGCGCGTGCTGCCGCGCGGCCGCCGCTTCCACGTCGGCCACCACCGACGCGGGTGCCTCGGCCACGGCCCCGCCCCGTTCCGGCGCCGGCCGCTCCTGGGCCCCGGCCACGCCGGTGGCCCCCAGGACGCCCGCCAGCGCCATGCCTAAGACGGCGCCCGCGGCCCTGCTCATGGACTTCCCCATGACGTTTCCCCTCTTGGTACCGATTGGTCCCGACTGGTCGCGACCATCAGTACCGGCGCGCCGGAGCGGGCGGCAACCGCTTGCCGTGCGCACGGCCGAGAGCCGACCCGGCATGGCGCGCCCGGGGCCCTTGCGGGGCGGACGCCGGCCGTGCCTCAGACGTCGAGGCGCCGCTCCAGCAGGATCACCCCGTACGTCCGGCCGTCCTTGCCCGTCTTCGAGGGGAACTCGCCGACGATCCGGTAGCCCGCACTGCGGTAGTACGCGAGCAGCTTCGGGTTGGTCGACACGCAGTCCAGCCGGGCCCGTTCCCGTCCCGTGCGGGCGATCCGGTACTCGGCGTGCTCCAGGATCCGCATGCCCGCCCCGGGCGGTGCGGCCTTCCGCTCCACCATCAGCCGGTGCACGTAGCCCGCCACCGGCGGCTGCACGCCCCAGGCCTCCTCGTCGGACCACCAGAGCTCGTACGCGCCCACGAGCCGCCCGTCGGCGTCCTCGGCGAGCCAGACCTCTCCGTCGCGCATCCGCGCGAGGAAGTGCGCGGCGTCCTTGTCGCCCGGCTTCCACTGGTCGATGCCCCGGCCGAGCATCCAGCGGGCGGCCTGGTCGTACAGCTTCACCAGCGTGCCGGCGTCCTTCTCCGCGGCCGCCCGGAACAGCATCCCGTCGTCAATGATCACGCGGGCATTATCGCCAGCCGAGCGACCGCTCAGTCTCCCTGCCCGGTCCCCGGGACGAGCACCGCCAGCCGCCCCACCAGTTCCCCGAAGGGCCCGTCGGCCGGCTCGTCCGCCAGGATGCGTACGAGGATCCCCGCCATCTCCGCGTCGTACGCGGCGCTGACCGCGGCCAGCGCCGCGAAGTCGTGGACCAGCTGGAGTTCCAGCTCGGCCCGGGGGATCCGCCGCCCGTCCAGCCACAGCAGGGCCGTGGACTCGGCCAGCGACACCCAGGACCGCACGACGAGCTCCAGCCGGGCCGGCGGGTCCTGCACGCCGATGTGCACGAGGATCTGCTCGTACGCGGCCTGCCGGACCTCGTCGATCATCGCGTTGGCCCGGCTGCTGCCCGCCGCCGGACCACCGCGCAGCAACGCCGAGAAGCCGGGGCCGTGTTCGTCGACGAAGGCGAAGTACCGGCCCATCACCCGCAGCAGCCGGGGCCCGAGCGGGCCCTCCTGCGGCTCGACGAACCGCGCCGCCAGCTCGTCGGCGGCCCGCCGCAGCGCGGCCTCGTACAGGCTGAGCTTGCCCGGGAAGTAGTGGTAGACGAGCGGGCGGGATATGCCTGCGGCCGCCGCGATCTCGTCGATCGACACGTCGTCGGGGGAGCGGTTGCTGAACAGCTCCAGGGCCACCCCGATCAGCTGCTGCCGCCGCTCCTCGACACCCATCCTGCGCCGCACCCCGGTTGTCATGCCGACACCCTACGCCCCGGGCGGGGGTGGGCCGTACGGGTGAAGGCCCGCTGCTAGAGGTCCAGTACGAGCCGGTCCGAGGCGGCGCGGGAGACGCAGAGCAGCATCGAGTCGGCGCGCTCCCCGTCGGTGAGGAGCTCGTCGCGGTGGTCGGCCCGGCCGGAGAGCACGCGGTGCCGGCAGGTTCCGCAGAAGCCCTGGCCGCAGGAGTACGGGGTGTCGGGCAGGACCCGGCGCACCGCCGTCAGCGTGGACTCGTCCGCGGCGACCTCGACGGTGCCGCCGGTGCGGGCGAGTTCGACGGTGAAGGGCTTCGCCGCGGCGGGGGCGGCCGCGGCGAAGCGCTCCAGCCGGACCTGGTCCGGGTCCGGGACGGCCTCGGTGACGGCCCGCATCAGGGGTTCGGGGCCGCAGCAGTAGACCAGGGTGCCCGGCCGGATCCCGGAGAGGGCGGTCAGGTCGGGCAGGCCCGCCTCGTCCTCGGCGGTGACCGTCACCCGGTCCCCGTGGGCGGCGAGTTCGGGCAGGAACGGCATCGAGGCGCGGGAGCGGCCCCCGTAGAGCAGGGTCCAGTCGGCGCCGGCCGAGGTCGCCGCGCGGAGCATCGGCAGGATCGGGGTGATGCCGATGCCGCCGGCGACGAAGGCGTACGAGGCGGCGGGCTCCAGTTCGAACCGGTTGCGGGGCGGGCGCACCCGCACCTCCGTGCCTTCCACCAGCTGTTCGTGCGCCTCGCGGGAGCCGCCGCGGCCGTCCTCGACGAGCCGGACGGCGATGGTCCAGCGCCCGGCGTCGGCCGGGTCCCCGCACAGCGAGTACTGGCGCACCAGGCCCGAGGGCAGGGTCAGGTCCACGTGCGCGCCCGGGGTCCAGGACGGCAGTTCGCCGGACTCCAGGACCAGGCGCAGTACTCCCTCGGCCGGTTCGGTGCGGGAGGTGACGACGGCGTGCAGGGTCCGGCGCGGCGAGTACCCGGAAACCGGTTCCGCAAGGGCGGGCAGCGGCCAGAGGGGGGAGCGGCCGATCCGCCGGAGCAGCGCGCGCCGGGTCAGGACGGCGGCCCCCGCCACCGCCGTGACGGCCAGGGCGCGCCTCACGGCCGCACCCCGCCGTTGGCGCCGGGCGAGGAGGCCAGGTAGGCCTGGGCCTGGGCCGTCGAGCCCTCCTGGGAGGGGTGGTAGGTGCGGGAGAGGTAGGTCGGGATGGACCGTGCCATCGCCCCGGCCGAGGGCAGCACGCCCTTGCGGCCGGCCCGCAGGAACTGGCCGTAGGAGGCCTTGGCGCCGGGCCGCTGGGGGTCGTTCTCGACGAAGAAGCGGGCGCCGCGCTGCCAGAGGAAGAGCAGGGCGGCGAAGGCGCTGGCCCAGGTCCGCACGCGGCGGCGGTAGTTGCCGTCCAGGTGCATGAAGAGGTCGAAGGCGACCGACCGGTGCTCGACCTCCTCCGCGCCGTGCCAGCGCAGCAGGTCCAGCATCATGGGGTCGGCGCCGCGCCGGTCCAGTTCCTTCGCGTTGAGCACCCAGTCGCCGAGGAAGGCGGTGTAGTGCTCGATCGCGGCGATCATCGCGACCCGCTCCAGGAGCCACCAGCGGCGGGCCCGGCCCGGGGGGAGGGTCCGGTCGCCGAGGAGCTTCTCGAACATCCAGTCGACCTGGGCGGTGTACGGGGTGGGGTCCAGGCCGAGGCGCTTGAGGTGGGGGAGCACGTCGTCGTGCGCGGCGGCGTGCATGGCCTCCTGCCCGATGAAGCCGATGACGTCCGCCCGCAGCCGCTCGTCGGTGATGTGCGGGAGCGCCTGCTTGTAGACGTGCACGAACCAGCGCTCACCGGCGGGCAGCAGCAGGTGCAGCACGTTGATGGTGTGCCCGGCGAAGGGCTCGCCGGGCAGCCAGTGCAGCGGGGTGTCCTCCCAGGAGAAGGACACGTTGCGGGGTTCGAGGTCTATGTGTTCCGACGCCACGGGGGCGGGGGCGGGCGGCCTATTAGACATGGCGTCAATGTACTGACGGGTACCCGCCAGGAAAACCCCCCGGCGCCGCCGAATCCGCCGGGAACTGCGCGATCAGCCACGGACGCGCCGCACCCGACGCACGACAGGTACCACCCCAGGGGCGCCGGGAACTGCGCGATCAGCCACGGCGGACCCGCAGCCGGCGCACGACGCACCCGCACCCCCACCCGGCCAACCTAGCGGAGCACCCCGGCCCTGCTGCCGTCCGTCAGCTTCCCCGACAGGTCCACCTGGGCCCCCTCCGGCGCCTTCAGCGCCAGCCGGTTGCCGTTCGCGCTCCCGCTCACCCCCGCGCCCGACGCCGACAGCGAGGCGAACTGCGCACTGCCCGCCGCCAGTACGTACCACTGCCCCGCGCGGGACTTCCACAGCACCCCGGCCAGCACCCGCGGCTCCCGCGGCCCGCACGCCGGCGAGCCCTCGGCCTTGGCCGCCTGGGCCGCCAGCGGCGCGCCCGGGGCCAGGAACTGGGCCTGGACCCGGTCCGCGGTGCCCCGCCAGGTCTCGGCCCGGCTGCACAGCCAGGTGGCCGTCCCGTCGCCCTCGGGCAGCGGCTGCTTCGCGTACGTCCAGGCGTTGACGGAGCGCACCCCGTGCGAGCGCACCGACGGCAGCAGGCACGCCGTCCTGGACCACTCGCCGAGCTCCGCCGCCTCCGTCACGTCCCGCGCCGCGCCCGGCGCGCCCGAGGTCAGCCGGGCCGGGGTCAGTTCGCCCAGGTCGGTCACCAGCCGGGTGGCGCCCTCGCCGGTCAGCGACAGCGCGCTCCAGCCGGTGCAGTCGCCGTTCGGTGCGGGGCCCAGCACCGGCGGGGTGACCCCGTCCGGGGTGAGCTTCAGCGCGGCCGGCTGGTCGCCGGGCTTGAGCAGGTCGCGCAGGGCGGCCCCGGTCACCCAGGGGGCCGTCAGGTAGCGGACGTTGCCGTCGACCCGGCTGAGCACGAGCGCCGTCGCCGTGTCGGCGGTGGCCCCGTCGGTCCGGGCGAAGTCGAGGGCGGCGCCCGCGGTTCCGTTGCGCGGCTCCGCGTACCGGACCACGCGCAGCCCGTCGTACAGCAGGACCACCACGGCCTGGTCGACGGTGCCCGCGAACAGCAGCTGCGGGGGGCCCATCGGCGGCCCCGAGGGGCTGCCCGGGGTCGCCGAGACCACCACCTCCTTGCCGGGCCGGGCCCAGACCGCGAGCGCCCGGCGCAGCAGCTCCGCGTCCTGGACGCGGTCGCCGCGCGCGGGCCAGGCGGAGTAGTCGGTACGGGAGGAGGTGCGCCACACCGCGGGCGCCACCCTCAGCAGCTGCCCCGGGTCCAGGGCCTGCTCGGACGCCGCGTTGCGCGCGTACAGCGGAGCGGCGGGCCCGTCCGAGCCCCAGCCCCCGCCCGGCAGCGCCAGCAGCGTCCCGCACACCGCGAGCGCGGCCGCCGCGGCCAGGGCGGCCCGTGCGAGCCGGCGCCGCCGCAGCAGGTCGGTGGGCCGGGCCTGGAGCACGCACGGGTCGAACTCGGGGGAGGCGAACAGGCCGTCGTGCGCCGGGTCCCCGGACTCCGCGACCGCCGCCTCCGGGTCGGCGACCCCGGCCTCCGCGAGCACCCGGAGCACCTCCGGCCCGTCCAGCCCCTCCAGCGCCCGCAGGACGCAGGCCGCGCGGCCCGGGCCGTTCAGGGTGGCCAGCCACTGGTCCAGCGCCAGCTCCTCGGCCCCGCCCGCGCGCGGGAACAGCCGCAGCCCCCAGACCTGCGGCAGCAGCGCGGGCAGCTGCCCGCGCAGCGGGAGCGCCTTGAAGGTCAGCGGGATCCCCGCCTCCAGGGCGGAGCGCAGCACGCGCAGCCGGACGTACGCGTATCCGGACTCGGGCCCGCCCAGTCCGCCGCGCTGGGCCGGGACCCCGCCCTGCACCTCCGCGGCTCCGCCGCCCCGCCGCCCGCGCGGCAGCGCGCGCTGGGTCAGCGAGTGGGCGGTGAGCACCCGCCGGTTGCGGCCGAGGGAGGGCGGCAGCACCAGGTAGGCCAGCCGCACCAGCCGCGGGTAGTGCTCGACGATGGCGGCCTCGGCCTGCTCGACGTCGGGGGGCAGGGGGCGGGTGGCGGTATCCGGCGCAGTCACGTTCAGCAGAACGAGCGAATCGTCGGATGGTCACCCGCCTTCGTGCACCCGTTCGGGCGAATTCCGTGTTTCAGGGTGTCCGCGGCGGGTTGCCGGGTTCCGCCCGGTACGGCCCGTCGGGCGTGCCGCTCAGGCGACGAGCTTCGCGCGCAGCGCCGCCACCGTCTCCTCGGAGACGCCGAGGCCCTCGTGCACGTACTTCTCCATCGAGCCGTAGCGGACGCGGACCTCGTCCAGGCCCGCCTCCAGGTAGGAGGGGAACACCCCGATCAGGGCCAGCGCGATGTCCGGGTCCCCGCCCGCGGCGGTGAAGCCCTCGATCATCGGGGCGAAGGCCTGCTTGACCGCCGGGTTCACCGACAGGTATTCCGCCATCAGGGTGTCGTCGTCGGCGCCGAGCAGCGAGAGGACCACCGTCGCGCCCCAGCCCGTACGGTCCTTGCCGGCGGTGCAGTGGAAGAGCAGCGGGCCCGCGTCGGGGTCGGCGGCCTCGGTGAGCAGCGTGCGGTACGCGGCGTGCGCGGACGCGGTGCTGACGAAGGAGCGGTACACGGAGCCGAACAGGGCCTGGGCCTTGCCGCCGCCCAGGTGCTCCTCGGCCACCGCCGGGTCGCCGAGCAGGTCCTTGAGCTGGGCGGCGGCCGGCATGCGGTGGTCGCTCATCTTGTCGGCCAGCACGTCGCGCACCAGCAGCCGGACCCCGTCGGGTATCCGGTCGGGGTGGTCGGCCCGCTCGGCGTCGCTGCGCAGGTCGATGACGGTCCGCAGGCCCAGTGCCGCCACCACCGGGTCGGCGTCGGGGTCGAGCCGGTCGAGGGCGCCCGCGCGCAGCACGAGGCCGGGGCGGACGGTGCGGCCGCCGGTGAGCGGGGTGCCACCGAGGTCGCGGAGGTTGGCGACGGTGGTGGAGGGGGTGGCGGTCATCGTGGCGGCTCCAGCGGTGAGGCTCGTTCGTGCAGGACGTGTCCGGGCGTGGTGTGGATGTGGGTGGTGTGCCCGGCGGTGCTCGTGCGTGATGCTAGGTATGTGCGATTTTCCGACGGTTTGATCCGGAAAGACAATCGATGGCGACCGACAGCCCTATCCCCACGCCCAGCGCCACGAGGTGGCCGGCGTCGGTGAAGGTCCGCCCGCGCCGCAGCACCGGCTGCGCGGCGAGGGCCAGCAGCCCCGCGCGGGCCGCGTTGCGGACCGTCCCGCGCGGCAGCGCCGAGGTCAGGGCGCCGAGGACGGCGTTGAACCCGTAGCTCGTGCCGACGTCCAGGGCCCGGCGGGTCTGCCGGTCGGCGCCGCGGCGCAGGGCGCCGTAGACGAGCAGGGTCGCCGTGGCGTGCCCGAAGAGGAAGACGGCGGCCGTCCACCACGCCCCGTACGCGTACTCCGCGTAGCCCAGTACGGCGACCAGCAGCAGGGCGTACGGCAGCGGCATGGGTTCCTCGACCACGAAGGCGCTGCTCAGCAGCGTCTCCCAGTGGCCGGAATCGAGGTTGTCGACGTTCGTCGAGCAGGCGCGCAGCACCCGTTCCCGCTCGGCCGGGTCGAGCCGTTCGAGGGCGTGGGCGCCGAGCTGGACGCCGCCCGCGTAGGCCGCTCCCAGCGGCAATGACCATGACCATGGCGATGGATTCACCGGACCATGATCGGATACGGCCCTCTTGCGGGCGGCAGCGGGCCCCGTGAGACGATGACCGGAACATGACTGAAACCCCACCCCGCGCTCCGCTGCGCGGTACGCGGGCCGCGATGTTCGCGGCCGTGTGCGTGGCATTGGGTGCGGTGGGGCATTCGTACATGTCCGGGATGAATGTCCCCCTCGGCAGCCTGCTGGCCGCCTTTGCCGCGACCGGCGCCCTCGCCTGGGCCGCCGCCGGACGGCGCTGCGGACCGGCCGGGATCACCGCCGCGCTGCTCGCCGTCCAAGGGGTCCTCCACCTCGCCTTCTCCGCCGGCCAGTCCTCCGGACACGGGCACGGCCACGCCGCCCACGCGCCGGCTCCGGCCGACCTGCCCGAGCCGATGCCCGGACATCACCACGTGCCCGGCATGCGGATGGGCACCGGCGCGACCACGGACGGCATGGCCGGCATGGCCGGCACGGGGGACGTCGCGGGCCTGGGCGACACGGCGGGCGGCATGGCCGACATGGCCGCCATGGCGGGGCACGGCGGGCTCGGGATGATCGCCGCGCACGTCCTCGCCGGGGTCTTCTGCGCCGCCTGGCTCGCCTGGGGCGAGGCCGCCGTGTTCCGGCTCGCCGGAGCCCTCGGCGCCACCGCACTGCTCGCCGCCCGGCCGCTCGCCCGCGTCCTCGCACTGCTGCGGACCCGGCGGGCCCCCGAACAGGCCCCGCCCGCGCACCGCCCCGCGTACGAACCCCCGCGCCGGCTGCGCGGAGCCGTCCACGCCCACACCGCCGTCCGCCGCGGCCCGCCAGGGTGGCGCGACACCCGCCACACGGCCCCGAAGCCGTGTCGCCAGAGCCCCGCCCGGCCGACGGCCCCCGCCGCGCACGCACACCGCGCCGCCGCGGGCCGCCGGTGCGCCCCTTCGCGCGCGCACGCACCGGCCGCAGCGGCACCGGCGACACCCGTTCCGCACCCCGCGCGCGCCTGACCGGCGCGCCCCTGGGCGACGCGCGGAACACGGGGCCCATCCCCCTGTTCCGCCGAACCCCAGGACCGACATGTCCCTTGACGAACTCCAAGGCGGCCCCGCGCGGGACGCCGAGGTGACCGAAGCCCCGGCCGGGCCCGCCCGCCGCACCGGCGCGGGAGGCTGGGCCGCCCTGCGCCCGCTGCTCCTGCGCATGCACTTCTACGCGGGACTGCTGATAGCCCCGTTCCTCTTCCTCGCCGCCGCCACCGGACTGCTCTACGCCGGCTCCTGGCAGGCCGAGCGCATCCTCTACTCCCACGAACTGACCGTCGACGCCGTCGGCGAGGCCGCCCTGCCGCTCAGCGCCCAGACGAAGGCCGCCCAGGGCGCCGCCCCCGACGGCAAGGTGCTGGCCGTGTGGCCCGCGCCCGAGGCGGACGCCACCACCCGGGTGATCATGGAGAAGCCGGGGCTCGGGGAGGGCGAGACCCTCACCGTCTTCGTCGACCCCTACACCGCCGACGTGCGCGGGCAGCTGACCACCTCCGGTGACGCCCTGCCGCTGCGGGCCTGGCTCAGCGAGTTCCACGCGAGCCTCCAGCTCGGGGAGTTCGGCCGCAACTACAGCGAACTCGCCGCCAGCTGGCTCTGGGTGGTCGCCCTCGGCGGCCTCGCCCTGTGGATCGGCCGCCGCCGCGCCCGCAAGGCCGACCTGGTCCTGCCCGACCGCAAGGCCACCGGCCGCCGCAAGACCCTCTCCTGGCACGGCACCGTCGGCCTGTGGGCCACCGTCGGCCTCGTCGGTCTCTCCGTGACCGGCCTGACCTGGTCGAACTACGCCGGCGAGAACATCGGACAGCTCCAGGACCGGCTCGGCGGAGCCACCCCCTCCGTCGCCGCCAAGCTGAACCCGGGCGCGGGCGCCGACGGCGGCGACGAGCACGCCGGACACGTCATGACCGAGGGCATGGAGATGCCCCCGCCGGCCCCCGTCGCCGACATCGGCATCGACCGCGCGGTGGAGGCCGCCCGCGCCGCCGGGGTCACCGAGTCCCTGCGCGTCACCCTGCCCGCCAAGGGCAAGGGCTACGTCGTCAAGGAGAACGACAAGACCCTGCCGGTGCACCTGGACTCCGTCGCGGTCGACCCCGCCGACGGCCGGGTCATGGACACCCTGCGCTTCGCGGACTACCCGCTGCCGGCCCAGCTGACCCGCTTCGGCATCGACCTGCACATGGGCCTGACCTTCGGCATCGCCAACCAGCTCGCGCTGGCCGCCCTCGCCGTCGCGGTGATGTTCCTCGTCGTGTGGGGCTACCGGATGTGGTGGATGCGCCGCCCCACCAAGGAGAACCGCCGCTCGGTCGGCCGTCCCCAGCCGCGGGGCGCCTGGCGCAGGCTGCCGGTGACCGTGCTGCTGCCGTTCGCCTGCGCGACGGCGGTCGTGGGCTGGTTCGTCCCGCTGCTCGGCATCAGCCTGGTGGCCTTCCTCCTGATCGACCTGGCCGTCGGCTTCGCCGCACGCCGTCGCGGGGCGAACGCCGCCGCGTGACGCGGGCCTGAACGCCGGTGGGCCCGTACGCGTGCGACGCGTACGGGCCCACCGTCATGCCGGACGTCAGGGCGTGTACTTGTAGCCCACCCGGCGGACGGTCTGGATCGCCCCGCGGTGCGCCGTCCCCAGCTTGCGGCGCAGCCGGGCGATGTGGACGTCGACGGTCCGACCGTCACCGACGTGCCCGTAGCCCCACACCGTGGTCACCAGCTGGTCCCGGCTGTGCACCCGGTGCGGGTGCGCCACCAGGTGGGCGAGCAGCTCGAACTCCAGGTAGGTCAGGTCCAGCAGCTCGCCGTCCACCTCCGCCGTGCGCTGCGCGGAGTCGATCCGCACGAGCGCGTCTCCAGTGGTCGTCGACGGCTCGGACCCAGGCTGGGCGTGCGGGACCGGTCCGGCGACGGGCACGGGGACGGACTGCGGCGCGAAGGCGATCTGCTGCTGGTCGGCCGGTACGAGGACCAGGTAGCCGACCATCGGCGGCTGGCCCGGCAGGGTGGGAACGGCGTGCTGGGGCGCGGGCAGCCAGGTGGCGCCCGGCGGGAGCAGGTCCACCACCCGGGCCACCTCGTCCCGGTCCACGGCGCGCAGCCGGTGGCGGGGACTGGGCGGGAAGGGCAGGGGAGCGGAGGTCGCAGCGGAGGCGGCAGAAGCGAAGGAACGGGTGTTCGTCATGAGTGGTCAGCTCTTTCACGCGGAGTGATCGGCAGAAGACGTACGTGTGCATGTGCGAGTGCACGTAGTCGTTGCGTACCGCGCAGACCGAAGGCCCCGGGGCGGGTCTGGTGAGAGGGTCCCGGAGGCTTTAGAGGGCCGGCGCGTTCTCGGCGAGGCGACACACCCGGTCGAAGTCGTGATCCTGACGGGACGGCCAGAACGGCTCCAGGTCGCTGCGACCTGTCGGGAAGTACGAATGGCTGGCCATGGGCGCCATTGAAGCAGAAACAAGGGGCCCGGGGCAGGTTGCGTCTCACCTGCTGGATCGGAATCTCATATTCCGTCGTCAAGTCTTCGTCAGGCCGTCACAATCCCGACATACCGTCAGCCGGAAAGTCGCTTCCGCCAGTCCAGTCCCGTCACGCGTATCGCATCGTGGGCCGATCCGTCCCACGCCCACGACAGGCCCTCGCCGTCCAGCGCCGCGACCACCTCCCGCCCCACCGAGGCCGTCAGCTCCTCGTCGGGCTCGAAGCCCCCGTAGAGGAGCCAGAGGTCCCCGCCGTCGGCCGCTCCCTCCGTGCACTGCGAGTGGAAGAAGACGAACCCGCGCGCGCCCTCCTCGGCCTCGGCGTGGATCTCCCCGAGACCGCAGGTGCGGCAGCAGGTGAAGTTCTCCCGCGCGGTGATCCCGCTCGCGTCGAGCGCCCCGAACGCCCGCGCCAGCCGCTCCGGGTCGGTCTCACCCGTCCAGCCGGCCTGCTCCGCGACCCGCTCCCGCCACAGCCGGTCCACCAGCTGCGCCGCCTGCGCCCGGGACACCGGCCTCTCGTCGCCGGACACCAGGTACTCCTCGGCGTCCTCCGTCAGCACCGCCCGGTCTCCGTACCCGCAGCGCAGCCACCCCCGCACGGCTTCGCCCAGCTCCTCCTCCACCTCCGGCGCGAGCGGAACCACCTCCTCGACCGGAAAGTCCAGCCGCTCCCAGGCGGGTCCGCGGTCCCAGCCCTCCTCCCGGGCCGCCCAGCGGAGCATCACCTCCACGACCTCCTGCGCCGTGCCCACGAACGCCTGGAAGTGCCGGTCGGGCGCGCCCGACCGGTGCTCCAACTGGTAGTCGCCACCGGCCTCGTGCCAGACCTGTACGTAGACGTCCGGGTCGTCCGGGACCCGGTTCACGACGAGGAACCGGTCGCCGTCCCCGCCGATGCCCGCCACGAGGGCGGACAACGGCTCGCGGCTGCCGGGGCCGGAGAGGTCGTGGTGGAGGCCGGCTTCGGTGTGGACCCTGACGGGGCCGATCGTGGGGTCGGTGTCGCCGGCGTACGCGGCGTGCTCGGTGCTCATGGGGACACCGTGACAGGCGCCACTGACAACAGCGGCGCCCGCCTCCGGAGCGGAGGGGGCGCCGCCGTTTCCGTCGGGCCGGGGCCGGTCAGACCAGGCCGTCACGCTCCAGGCCGGTGCAGCAGGTGTCCGTGATGAGGCGGGTCACCACGTACGGGTCCACGTTCGCGTTCGGGCGGCGGTCCTCGATGTACCCCTTGCCGTCCTTCTCCACCTGCCACGGGATGCGGACCGACGCGCCGCGGTCCGAGACGCCGTAGCTGAACTCGTTCCACGGGGCCGTCTCGTGCAGGCCCGTCAGGCGCTCGTCGATGCCCGCGCCGTAGTTCTTGACGTGGTCCAGCGGCTTGCTGCCCTCGCCCAGCGCCTCGCACGCCGAGATGATCGCGCGGTAGTCCTCGCGCATCGCCTTCGTGGAGAAGTTGGTGTGCGCGCCCGCGCCGTTCCAGTCGCCCTTCACCGGCTTCGGGTTCAGCGTCGCCGACACGCTGTGGTCCTCGGCGGTGCGGTACAGCAGCCAGCGCGCGATCCACAGCTGGTCGGAGACCTCCAGCGGGCCCAGCGGGCCGACCTGGAACTCCCACTGGCCCGGCATGACCTCGGCGTTGATGCCGGAGATCTCCAGCCCGGCGGCGAGGCAGTGGTCCAGGTGCTTCTCGACGATCTCGCGGCCGAAGATCTCGTCCGCGCCGACACCGCAGTAGTAGCCGCCCTGCGCCGCCGGGAAGCCGCCCACCGGGAAGCCGAGCGGGCGGTCGCCGTCGAAGAAGGTGTACTCCTGCTCGATGCCGAAGATGGCCTCCTGCGGGGCGAACTTCTCCGCGACCGGCCGCAGCAGTGCGCGGGTGTTCGACGCGTGCGGGGTCATGTCGATGTTGAGGACCTCGCACAGGACGAGGACGTTGTCCCCGCCGCGGATCGGGTCCGGGCAGGAGAAGACGGGCTGGAGGACCCGGTCCGAGGCGTGGCCCTCGGCCTGGTTCGTGCTCGAACCGTCGAAGCCCCAGATCGGCAGCTCCGCACCCGCCGCGATGATCTTCGTCTTGGAGCGGAGCTTCGCCGTCGGCTCGGTGCCGTCGATCCAGATGTACTCGGCCTTGTAGCTCACGGGACCATCCTGACTCTTCGGGTGCGGCTGCGGGTGCTGCGGTGCGCTGCGGTGCGCTGCGGCGTTGACCGCAGCGTGCCCCGTGGCGATTTCTCATCCGTTGCCCAGGTGTGAACCCCGTGTTACCGGGGTTTACCCCGCAGGTGGGGTGGCTTGTTCGAGTCGGTCGCCGTACATTCGTCCGAGTGCGGCAGACTGAGCGGGTGAGCATTTCGTATGATTTGAACTCTCCTGGTGACGGCCCGGCCGAAGGCCCCCGCCGCACCCGTCCCCGCGTCGGCCTGCTCGGCACCGGCCCCTGGGCCCGCCGCACCCACGCCCCCGCCCTTGCCGCGCACGCCGGCTCCGAATTCGCCGGAATCTGGGGCCGGCGCCCCGAAGCCGCGGCCGAGCTCGCCGACGCCCACGGGGTGAAGGTGTACGAAGACCCCGACGCGCTCTTCGCCGACTGCGACGTCGTGGCCTTCGCCCTGCCGCCCGACATCCAGGCCCCGCTCGCCGTGCGCGCGGCCGCCGCGGGCTGCCACCTGCTGCTCGACAAGCCCGTCGCCACGACCGTGGAGGACGCCCGCGCCATCGCCGACGCCGCCACGGCGCACGGCGTCGCCTCCGTCGTCTTCCTGACGCTGCGCTTCGCCGAACCCACCGCCGGTTGGGTCCGCGAACAGGCCGGGCGCACCGGGTGGTTCACCGCCTCCGCGCACTGGCTCGGCGCGGTCTTCCCGCCCGACGGCGAACCCAGCGCGTACGCCGACTCGCCCTGGCGCAAGGCCAAGGGCGGCCTGTGGGACGTGGGCCCGCACGCCCTGTCCGTTCTGATCCCGGTGCTCGGCGAGGTCACCGCCGTCTCCGCCACCCGGGGCCCGTCCGACGTGGTCCAGCTCGCCCTGCGACACGCCTCCGGGGCCGCCAGCACCGCCGTGCTCAGCCTGGGCGCGCCGCGCGCGGCCGCCGGGGTCGGGCTGGAACTGCGCGGCGCCGAGGGCGTCTTCTCGCTGCCGGACTGGAGCGACGTACCGGGCGCCTACGGACGCGCCCTGGACGCACTGCTCGACGCCGCCCGGACGGGGGTGCCGGACCCGCGCGGGGCGGAGTTCGGGGCCCGGCTGACGGAGATCCTCACGGAGGCGGAGCGGCAACTGGCTACTTGATCACCCGCTACTTGATCAGGGCGTTGGCCACGATGATCACCAGCCCGATCGCGGCGTCCGCCAGGCCGATGAGCAGCGCCGAGGTGATCCGGTAGCCGCACCGCAGCGCCACGAAGGCGCCCCAGGCGAACAGCAGCGCCGTGTTCAGCCCGAGCCCGACCGCCGTCACCCCGTACGGCTCCCAGTGCGCGGCCGCGGCGAGCAGGAGCAGGAGGACGGTGGGGAGGGTGGCCACGATCATCGGCCACTCGTCCCACAGGGCCCGGCCCAGCAACCGCCACCGGTGCGCGGCGGAGCCGGCCTGGTGGTCGGCCATGTGGTGCGCGTAGCCGTGCGCGAGTGCACCGGCGGCGGCGGTGACCAGGATCCAGCAGGCGTCGTAGAACGGCGTGTACTCCCCGCCCCGCTGGTCGAGCGCGGCCAACAGCCCACTGGCCACCACGGTCCCGTACACCCCGCCGAACATCCAGTCGGCCCCGCGCCGGCGCGGGTGGACGGGGCGGGGGGTGGGGGTGTCGGGGGCAGGGGTGTCGGGCGTGGCTTGCTCGGCCATGGAGGCGTCCTTTGGTGCGCGTTCGTCCGTGTTTGTTCCTCCGGCCACCCTAGTGGGGCGGGTGTGGGGGCGAGATGAAGGCGGGGGCGGGGCCGTGGGGGCCGGCATCCCCCCGGCCCGGATCAGGGAGGGCTTGGGGGTTTCCCGGCAGTCCATCGTCCTTCCGTGTCGGGCCGGTCCCTCAAGGGCGCTCCCTGCGGTCGCGTCGCTGCGCGATGTCGCTTCGCTCCACCCTTGACCGACCGACCCGCCCCGGAAAGCCGAAAGACTGCCGGGAAACCCCCAAAACAACGGTCACGGGGCAGAGACCGGAGGGACGGGCCCGTCAGCGACGAGACGAGGAGCCGGGGGTACGACACCCTGCACGAAAGGCCGACCAGAGCCCCCTGCCGACCACCCAAGCGCAGCAGATCGCTACGCGCTCCTCCCGTCTCGGCGTCCGGCGACCGCCTTGGGCCGATGCCTGCACCAAAAGTCGATCAGAGCGGTGCGGAAGCGCAGGGGCGCGACAGATCGCTACGCGCTCCTCCCGTCTCGGCGTCCGACGACCGCCTTGGGTCGATATCCGCACAAGGCAGGAGAACGGACTGGGTACGGTGATCACACAGCTGATCGATTCCTGAAGAAAGCGTCATCGTGAGCGATTCGCGCCCCCACCACCTGTTTTCGTTCGGCACGCTGAGGGACCCGAAGGTCCAGAAGACCCTCTTCGGTCACGAAGTGCCCAGCAGCCCCGCGTCGCTGGCCGGCCACACGACCAGGACGCTGAAGATCACCGACCCGGACGTGATCGCCGCCAGTGGCCTGGACGTCCACCTGATCCTGGAACGGAAGCTCGGCAGCGTCGTCGAGGGAGCCGTTCTCCACCTCACCGACGAGGAACTCGCGGCAGCCGACGACTACGAGGTCGACGACTACGCGCGACGCCGGGTGGTCCTCGCCTCCGGCGAGAGCGCCTGGGCCTACCTGGACGCGAAGCCGCTGCGCCCGGCGGCGCGGATCGTGATCGTGGGCGACAGCATCGCCTACGGCCGCTGCGATCCGGAGGGCGGATGGGCCGCCCGTCTGGCCGCTTCCCACATCGCCGAGAACGAGTCCGCGAACCGCCTGTTCAACCTCGCCATACCCGGCACCACCCTGGTGGCCGTCAGCGAGCAGACGCCCGCCCTGCTGCCCCCTCGCCTGCCGGACACCCTCCTGCTCGCCGCAGGCATCAACGACTCCGCCGTCCCCCTCGCGACGCCGGATACGGATGGGCTGAGCGACATCCTGCACGGTCTCGACGCGCTCTCGACCACCGCCCACGCCCACAACGCGCGTCTGGTCGTCCTGGGCCCGATCTGGCTGGACGAGGAGCGTACGGGTGACTACGAGGGTCTCCGCTTCACCCTGGACCGGGCCCTGACCCTGCGGGAAACCCTGCGGACCTGGTGCACCGACCACCACGTCGACTTCGTCGACATGTGGGAGCCCCTGCGCGACAGGCCCGACCTCCTCGTCGACGGCATCCACCCCACGCCCGAAGGCCACCAGGCTCTCTACGAACACCTCGCCGGCTGACCGCTTCAGTCTTCTGCCCCGTCCGGCGTCCGTAGTGCGGCGCACTGCTCTGATCGACCTTTGGTGCGGGTATCAGCCCAAGACGGCCGCCGGACGCCGAAACCTGGGCAGCGCGTAGCGATCTGACGCGCCCGTGCACCTCCTGGCCGACCTGGTCGACTTTTGGTGCGGGTATCGGCCCAGGACGGCCGCCGGACGCTGAGATATGAGGAGCGCGTAGCGATCTGCTGCGGGTGGCCGCGCCCCGGCCCGGGACGGGGATGTGGCGGCTCGGATGCACGGCGGGCCGGGGCCCGGCCCCTCGCTCGTCGCTGACGGGCCCGTCCCTCCAGCCTCTGCCCGGTGACCGTTTCTTTGGGGGTTTCCCGGCAGTCTTTCGGCTTTCCGGTTCGGGCCGGTCGGTCAAGGGTCGCCGAAGGCGATCGCGTAGCGACGCGACGAAGGAGCGCCCTTGAGGGACCGGCCCGAACCGGAAAGCCGAAAGACTGCCGGGAAACCCCCAACCCTCCCTGAGACCGCCCCAGGGCGTACCGCCGTTCCCGGCCCCGTCCGGCATGGGAAGGGCCCCGCCGGTCAACGCCGGACGGGGCCCTCCGCACCGCTTGCCGTCAGTCGCCGGTGTTGGTGGCCCAGACGGGGCGGCCCGAGCCGTCGTAGACGACGGCGTTGCCGTCGTCCTGGACCGCGAGGTAGCGGCCCTTGTTCCAGGTGCCGGCGGCCCAGACGGGGGTGCCGGAGCTGTCGTAGACGACGAAGTTGCCGTCCTCCTGCATGATCGCGGTCGCGGCCCTGGGCCGGACGTTCGGGGCCTGCCAGACCGGGCGGCCGTCCTTGTAGAGCACGAAGTTGCCGTCCTCCTGGACCCGGAGGATGGCCCGGCCGTTGCCGGAGGTCCAGGCCTGGTTCTGGCGGATGGTGGAGGGGGCGTAGAAGTGGGCGTCGCGCCGGAAGGCGTTGGCGGACGCGGCGGTGTTGGCGGGGGTCGCGTCGGCGGCCGGCACGGCGGTCAGGACGGGCAGGAAGGCGAGGACGAGCGCGGGCAGACCGCGCCTCACGAGGTTCTTGATCATGGCGACCGTTCTAGGCGCCCCGCCCATCCCCGCGACAGCGCAGAAACGACGGCCTCACTCGTTCGGCCCATCCCTTTCACCAGCAGAAACGCCACTTCGCCTCTGGTGTGCGGCTGGGGATCGCTGTGACGCCGCCGAGGACTGGTGTTGCCTGCCTGCCGCAACTTGGCTCACTGGTGGGTGCGGGCTGCTCATGGCAGGCTCTTCATCTGGTTTCGGATGAGTTCCACACTCTGCTGCGTCGGAAGGGCCTCGCCCTCCAGGTCTCCGAACGCTCGCACGGCAGCTCGCACATCCTCGGGCTCCGTGATGATCCGTGCGGTGCGGTAGGAGTCGATGCACACGGACTGCACATGCGTGGGCGAGGTCAGGAGTCACCGGGCTGGACGCCGCCCTCCAGGGCTTCGTCTTCGTCCAGCGGTTCAGTGCCACCCCGCGCGGCGCCCGCCTCGCCCGGCATCTCGCGCTCGTGCAGCTGCACGCCTGGGGGATCCCCCACGGCACCGGGGTCGCCGGCGACGTCGGCCTCGTCATCGCCGAGCTCGCCGGCAACGCCGTGACGCACGGGCGGGTGCCCGGGCGGGACTTCGAGCTGCGGGTCACCCGCCTCGATGTCGCGGTCCGCGTCGAGGTGTCCGACGGGCGGCGGGACCGGCGGCCCCGCCCTACGGAGAACGGGTACGGGCTCCGGCTCGTCGGGGCCGTTGCCGCCGCCTGGGGCGTCTGTGACCGGCTGGTCGGGAAGACCGTGTGGGCGGAGTGCGCCCTCAGGGGGTGAAGGCCGCGCGGGCCGCCGTCAGGAAGGCGCGGATGGTCTCCCGCTCGGCGGGGGAGAGGGGGGCCAGGGCCTGGACGACGCCGTCCAGCATCGGGCCGAAGAACTCCCGCCCCAGTGCGACCGCCCCCGGGGTGACCCGTACCAGTACGCGGCGGCGGTCGTCCGGGTCGCGGACGCGTTCCACGTGGCCCAGGCGCTCCAGGCGGTCCACCACCGCCGTCGTACCGGCGGAGTTGAGGCCGAGCCGGGCGCCCAGCAGGCCCGGGGTGGCGGGTTCGGCCGCGCGGGCTGCGTCGAGGAGGCAGACCAGGGCCCGTACGTCGGTCGGGTGCATGCCGTTGGCGGCGGCGAACTCCGCTTGCCGGAGGCCGAATTCGACGGTCACCGCGCGCAGCAGGTGCACCAGTTCAAGGTTGTCGTCCACCATGCCTCCAGCCTAGTATCTCTCGCTGAGCGAGATTATCGCCCATCGAGGGATTGGAGTAGGTCATGTCCCGCACCCCCTTCCGCACCGCCTACGACGAGACGCTCGCCCGGTGGCCCGGCCCCGTCGAGGCCCTCGACGTGCCCACCCCCTACGGGGTCACCCGGGTCAACGGCTGCGGTCCCGTCGGGGCCCCGCCGGTGGTGCTGTTGCCCGGCGGTGGGGCCACCTCCACCGTGTGGGGGGCCTGCGTCGCGGCCGGGCTCGGGCGGAGCCGGCGGGTGTACGCCGTTGACCTGGTGGGGGAACCCGGGCTCAGTGTTCCGGCGTCCGGGCGGCCGTTGCGCCGTGTCGGGGACCTCACCGCCTGGTTCGACGCGCTGCTCGACGGGCTCTGCGGCCTCGACGGCCTCGGCGACCGCCCCGTGACCCTGGCCGGGCACTCCTACGGGGCCTGGATCGCCGCCCACGCAGCAGCCCACGTCGCCGCCCGGCGGCCCGGCCGGCTGGACCGGCTCGTGCTGCTCGACCCGACCCAGGTCTTCGCCGGGCTGCGTCCCGGCTACGTGCTGCGGGCGCTGCCGATGCTGGTGCGGCCCACCCCGGCCCGGATCCGGTCCTTCCTGGCCTGGGAGGCCGCCGGGGCGGCGTTCGACCCCGCCTGGGCGCGGGTCCAGGAGGAGGCGGCCGCCTTCCCCACCGTGCGGCCGGTCACCGGCCCGCGCCCCGACCTCGCCGGGCTCGGGGAGCTGCCGGTGGAGGTCCTCTTCGCGGGGCGGGCGCGCTGCCACGACTCCCGCAAGGTCGCGGAGGCCGCGCGCCGGGCGCTGCCGGGCGCGCGGGTCGACGTCATGGACGGGGTCCCGCACCACGCGATGCCGCTGACCGCGGCCGGGGAGATCGCCGGGCGTCTGGCCCCGGTGGCCTGAAGGCCTCAGCCGCCGCTCGGCTTCGGGCCCTTCATGACCTTGCTGAGGGCCGCCAGGCCCTGTTCCCTCATCCCGCGGACGTAGTCCCAGCCGTTGTGGTCGCCGCCCTGGATCTCGTACAGGTCGATCTTGATGGGGCCCTTGCCGTTCTCGCGCTGGAACTTCTCCAGCCGGTCCCGGCCGCCCTCCTTCGTCCCGTACTGGAAGTTGACGTACACCTCCGGGCCCTTCGACTGGATCAGCTTCTGGGCCAGCTTGGCGGGGTCGTTCGCGTCCATCTCCGCCTTGTTGTTCTTCCACAGCGGGGAGTCGGGCGCGGTCTCGCCGCCGTTCGCGATCACGCCGCGGAACTTCTCCGGGTGCTGCATGACCTGCTTGAGGCCGACGAAGGCGCCGGAGGAGTTGCCCATGATCGCCCAGCCGTCGCGGGACTTGTAGGTGCGGAAGTTGGCCTTGGCGAGGTCCGGGACGTCCTCGGCGATCCAGGTGCCCATCTTCGGCTGCCCGGGGATGTCGGAGCCGTCGTAGTAGTACTTGTTGTCGGGGTTGAGCAGCGGCATGACCAGGATGAAGGGCAGGCTCGTGCCCTTGGCGGAGAACTCCGCTATCGCCTTCTGGAGGCCGATGTTGGGCATGGTCGCCCAGTAGTTGTCGGGGTAGCCGTTGCCGCCGGGGAGGGCGATCATCACGGGGAAGGCGCTGTTGGCGTACTTCGGGTCGTCGTATTCCTTGGGCGTCCACACCCAGACGTCGCCCTCGAAGCCGGACTTGGCACCCTTGAGCCGGGTCTTCGATATTCGGGTGCCGTCGTCGAGCTTGCTCGACTGCTTGAACTGTGCGGCGGGGCCCGTCGGGAGCGAGATGTCCGGGTCGGGGCCGGTCGGGGCCGCGCTGCCGCCGCCCGCGTCCTTGCCGGGGGCCTTGGGCTTGGCGAAGGTGACGTCTTCGCCGTTGCCGTCGAACCAGTCCGTTCCCCAGTACGCGTACCCGCCCCCGCCGGCGAGCAGCGCGGTGATCACGGCGGCGCCGATCCAGAGCTTGGCCCTGGACCGCTTCGGGCGGCGCGGGCCGAACGGCGGCTGCCCGCAGTGCACGCACAACGGCTCCGCGCCGGAGCCGGGGCCGGGACCGTGGCCGTGGCCCATGGGCGATTGCCCGTACGACGGCTGCGGCTGCTGCGCGTACGGCGATGTCTGCGGGTACTGCTGCTGCACGAACTTCACTCCGAGCGGTCGGGGCTGCCCAGCGGGCGAGCGGAGGTATCTCCTTGTCAGTCCTGATGGGAGAACGTACCGTCCGGTTGCAGATCAGACAGAATTTGCCGCATTTGTTCAGTTATGGATGGCCGTCCGCAGGGGTCATCCGCGGGTGCCGCCCGACCGGGACAGGGCCTCGCGGACCGCTTCCTCCGAGCGGGCGACCACCGCCGTGCCGTCCTCGGCGGTGATGATCGGGCGCTGGATCAGCTTCGGGTGGGCGGCGAGGTGGGCGATCCAGCGGCCCCGCGCCTCCTCGGTCCCCTCGCGCGGCAGGTCCCGTACGCCGGTCTCCTTCGCGAGGGCGTCGGAGGTGCGCGTGATGTCCCACGGCTCCAGACCGAGGCGGCCCAGCACCTCGCGGATCTCGTCCTCGGACGGCACGTCCTCCAGGTAGCGGCGCACCGTGTAGTCGGCGCCCTCCGCGTCCAGCAGGGTCAGCGCGCTGCGGCACTTCGAACAGGCGGGATTGATCCAGATCTCCATGCCCGCAAGGGTAGTCAGACTCCGTCCGGCCAGGGCTTTTGTCAGTGCCCCCCGGTAAAATCGAAGGAGAACGACAGGAAGCCAACTACCGTTTGGGAGGCTGTAGATGGCCGCTGCCGCGATCATTTCGATGCCCAAGAAGAAGCCGCTGCCGGCGGGCCTGCCCCGCGAGTGGTACGAGAACCACAACCGCCGCCTGAAGGCGATGCGGCTCGCCATCTCCCTGCTCGACTCGGGGACGTACGAAGCCAAGCGCGCGACCAACCGCAAGATACGCACGATGGCGGTGCGGGTGGGGATCCACCGCCCGTCGAACGTCACCTGCCGGATGGTCCGGGCCTTCATCGTGGCCAACGGGGGCTGAGGTGCCGGGGCGGCGGCCCGCCGGCGGGGGAATGGCCGGCGGGCCGCCGCTCACCTCTCCACGAAGACGATGTCCATCGGCGCGTGGGTCATCCTCACGACCTGCCCGTCGACCTCGACGACGTGGTGCATGCCGTTGAACACGCCCGGCCTGCCCTGGATGTAGAAGCGGTCCTCCCAGGCCCCCGCCAGGTAGGCGCGGAAGCAGGCGAGGGACGGGTTCCTCGGCTCCAGGTCCAGGTAGTCCTTCAGCCGGCGGAAGAGCTTCGGGAGGATCACGGCGCCGTCGTCGGCGGTCAGCGAGGCGAGCCGGGTCACCTCGGCCCCCTCGAGGGTCCGGTCCTCCTTCCACACGCCCTTCTCGGCGTCCCGGGCCGCCGCGGCCGCTGCGTTGAGGGAGGCGCGCAGCACCTCGGAGAACCCGCTGTAGTAGGTGGGGTAGACCAGGCCGTCCTTGATCAGCTGGTGGTTGACCGTCTTCTCCAGCGCCTCGGCGTCCACGTCGACCTCGTAGCCGTTGAACGCGGGCGGCAGGCCCTTGCCGACGAGGGCCACGCACCGGCCGAAGACGTCGGCGCCGCGGGTGAGGATCCAGCCCTGGACGGTCTCCGGGATGGTGCTGGTGATCTTCTCGCCCTCGTCGCCGGTCACGGTCCCGCCTCCGGCCGTGTCCCCGGCCCGGTGGAAGTCGGTGAAGCCGACCGCCTTCAGGAGGGCGTCCGCGGCCGCGTGCGCCAGGGGGAGGGGCTGGTGCTGCACGCCGGAGGGCGAGTTCCGGTCGCCGTAGTGGGTCTCCAGGGCGTCGATGCTCTCCAGCCGGATGGAGGCGCTGCCGAAGGCCCCCGGCACCACCGGCCGGGGGCCCGGCACGCGCTTCCAGTCGGCCACGTCGTCCGGGGTGAAGGAGAGGGTGTCCCCGTCGGGTTTGGTGCCCTTCGCGCGGAA
This sequence comes from Streptomyces sp. NPDC090077, assembly GCF_044747545.1. Taxonomy (NCBI): domain Bacteria; kingdom Bacillati; phylum Actinomycetota; class Actinomycetes; order Kitasatosporales; family Streptomycetaceae; genus Streptomyces; species Streptomyces sp. NPDC090077. Next base: position 40,364 of record NZ_JBIVEG010000005.1, on the reverse strand, counting down.
GGTTCCCCTGATCAGCAGCATCGGCATGGACATGGCGGCTCCCACGGGTGTCGGGACGAGGACGCTCAGTGCATGCCCCCTGAAACTAGGCGGGCCCCGCACCGCCCGGCAACCGCTGTTCGGGCGACAGCAGCAGCAGCGCCACGTCGTCGCGCGGGCCGCCGCCGGTGAAGGCCGCGAGGTCCCGCCACACCGCCGGGACCAGGCCCGCCGGGTCCTTCGCCAGCACCGGGACCCGGACCGCCAGCGGGTAGAAGTGCCCGGCCGCGTCGCGCGCCTCGGTCACCCCGTCCGTGTGCGCGAGCAGCCGGTCGCCCGGCAGCAGCGGCAGCTCGGCCACCTCCGCGAGGGCCGGCCCGGTCAGTCCCAGGCCCAGCGGGGGACCCGGCTCCACGGCCACCTCCGTGACCGCGAAGTCCCGCAGCAGCAGCGCCGGCGGATGCCCGCACGACACGATCCGTACGAGGTCCAGCCCGGGCGGGAACTCCAGCAGCAGGGCCGTCGCGAACAGCTCCGGGTGCGCCACGGACGCCGCGGCCGCGTCCGCCACCAGCCGCCGGTCCAGCCGGGCCGCGACCGCCGCGAGCTCCCGGTCGTCCAGGACCGCCTCGCGGAACGCGCCGAGCAGCGAGGCCACCGTCCCGACGGCCGCCAGCCCGTGCCCCTGCACGTCCGCGACCACCGCCCGCACCCCGTACGGCCCGGCCCGTACGTCGAACAGGTCGCCGCCGACCAGCGTGCCCCGCTGGGCGGCCCGGTAGAGCCCCGCGCAGCGCACCGGGCCCACCCGCTCCGGCACCGGCGGCAGCACCGCCAGCTGGGCGGCCTCGGCGACCGTCCGGACGCTGACCAGCTGGGTGTCCCGGCGCCGCCGCACCCAGGCGATGACCATGCTGAGCAGCCCGACGGTGGCCACGGTGGCCAGGTCGCTGCCCCGCGCGTGCCCCACCCTCAGCTCGGGCACGCCCAGCAGGAGCAGCACGAGCACGGCGTAGACGGCGGTGCCGCCGGGGCCGTAGGCGAAGGCGGCCACGGCGGGCAGGGCCGCGAGGAAGTAGCCCAGCTCCTCCGTGCGGGTGGACCACTGGGTGAGGCAGAGCGCGACCAGGGCCACCGCGGGCGCGATCCGGGCCCAGCGCGGCGGCGGTGCCCCCTGCAGCCAGCCCGGCTCCTCCCGTCCGCGTCTCACCCCTCCACCCTGGTACGCCGTCCCGGGCCGCGCACGCCGGGTGGCCCTGCCGGGCGGGGGCCGCGACAGTGGTGGCGTGGCGGACACGCAGAGCGCGGCGATCAGCACCCGGCTGAACTGGCTGCGGGCGGGGGTGCTCGGCGCCAACGACGGGATCATCTCCACCGCCGGCCTGGTCGTCGGCGTCGCCGGCGCCACCACCTCCCGCACGGCGATCCTCACGGCGGGCGTGGCCGGGCTGCTCGCGGGCTCGCTGTCGATGGCGGCGGGGGAGTACGTGTCGGTCAGCTCCCAGCGGGACTCCGAACGGGCGGCGCTGGAGGTGGAGCGGCAGGAGCTGGCGACGGAGCCGGAAGCGGAGCTGGACGAGCTGACGGACCTGCTGGCCGCGCGGGGCCTGAGCCGGGACCTGGCGCGGGAGGCCGCCGAGCAGCTGACGGAACGGGACGCGCTGCGGGCGCACGCCCGGGTGGAGCTGGGCATCGAGCCGGACGAGCTGGCGAACCCCTGGCACGCCGCCCTCGCCAGCCTGGTCGCCTTCACGGTGGGGGCGGTGCTGCCGCTCCTGGCGGTGGTCCTGCCGGGGGCGTCGTGGCGGGTGCCGGTGACGGTGGTGGCGGTGCTGGGGGCGCTGACGCTGTGCGGGGTGGTGAGCGCCCGGCTGGGCGGCGCGCCCGTTCCGCGGGCGGTGTGGCGCAACGTGGTGGGCGGGGCCGTCGCCATGGGCGTCACGTACGCGGTGGGCCACGGCCTGGGCTCCGCCTGAGCCGGCCCCTTGTGACGGCGCCGCTGCGCCTGCCTCCGGCCGTCGGGCTGGGGGCGGGGCCGGTGGGTTGCCGCTGCGCGGGGCCCCCAGGGGCTCCTCCGCCCCCGGACCCCCGCGCCTCAAACGCCGGCGGGGCTGGAATTCGCTGCGCGAATCCAGCCCGCGCGGCGTTTGAGCGCACCGGGCGCGGAGCGTCCGGTACCGGGGTCAGGGGCAGCGCCCCTGGGAACGGTGGAAGGGCGGGTAGGGGACCCAGCCCCGCGCAGCGGCACACCACCCGCACCCGGCCCACCCCCCCCGCCACCCGAACCGGCCCCGCCCGGCAGGCCGACGGACGGAGTCCGGCGCAGCCGCGCGAGCGGCGCGTGGGAAATGGGCACACTGGCCGCATGCGCATCGCCATCACCGGAGCCTCCGGACTCATCGGCAAGGCCCTCGTCCGCTCCCTCCACGCCGACGGCCACGAAACCGTCCGCTTCGTGCGGCGCGCCCCCGCCCGGGAGGGGGAGGCGCGATGGGATCCCGGCAGCGGGTACGTGGACCCCGAGGGGCTGCGCGGGTGCGACGCCGTCGTGCACCTCGCCGGGGCCGGCGTCGGGGACCACCGCTGGACGGAGGCGTACAAGCGGGAGATCCGCGACAGCCGGGTGCTCGGGACCGCCGCCGTCGCGCGGGCGGTGGCGGCGCTCGACGAGCCGCCGGGCGTCCTCGTCTGCGGGTCGGCCGTCGGGTACTACGGGGACACCGGCGACCGGGCCGTGGACGAGAGCGCCCCCGCCGGGCGGGGGTTCCTGCCCTCCGTCTGCGTCGAGTGGGAGGCGGCCGCCGCCCCCGCCCGGGAGGCCGGGATCCGGACCGTGTTCGCCCGCACCGGGCTGGTGGTCGCCGCCGGGGGCGGGGCCTGGGGGCGGATGTTCCCGATCTTCCGGGCCGGGCTCGGCGGGCGGCTCGGCAGCGGCCGCCAGTACTGGTCGTTCATCTCCCTGCACGACGAGGTCGCCGCCCTGCGGTTCCTGATCGGAACGCCCGGACTGTCCGGGCCCTTCAACCTCACCGCCCCGCAGCCCCTGACCAACCGCGAGGTCACCGCCGCCATGGGCCGCGTACTGCACCGCCCGGCCCTGTTCGCCGTCCCCGCGCCCGCCCTGCGCCTCGTGCTCGGCGAGCTCGCGCAGGACGTGCTGGGCAGTCAGCGGGCGCGCCCCGCGCGGCTGATGGAGTCCGGGTTCACGTTCACGTACCCCGGCATCGAGGACGCGATCAGGGCGGCCGTCAACAAGTAAAGGAACGAGTAAAGGCAGGAGCAGGGGCGCGATCGTGTGCGACCGTTCGTGACCCGTGTGCGACCGTCGTGCGACCGGAGTTGTGCGCAATCCCCACCCGGACTCGGGTTCTCCTGGAGCCCGTTGGGGGAAGGAGGATCCCCACACAGCCGCGCCGACCTCGGGGAGGGGCACGTGCTCAGCAGCTCACACCATGCCGCACATCACGCGGACGTCGTCATCGTAGGAGCCGGAGTCTCAGGACTCGCGGCCGCGCACCACCTGATCGCGGCGGGGGTCACCGTCAGCGTCCTGGAGACCGCCGACGACCCCGGCGGCCGCATGGCCACCGAATCGGCCGACGGGTTCCGGCTCGACCGGGTCGGCCAGCTCCTCAACACCGCCTACACCGAACCGGCCCGCACCCCGGGCCTGACGGGCCTGGTCCTGCGGCCCTTCGCCCCCGGCGTCCTGGTGCACGGAGCCGACGGCAGGCAGCAGCGGGCCGGGGCCCTGACCCCCGCCCGCGCGCTCGCCAGCGGCTCCCTCGACCAGGCCCGCTTCAGCGCTGCCCTCGCCCGGCTCGCCGCGCTGCCCCTGGAGCGCGTCCTCGCCCGGCCCGAACGCACCGCCCTCGCCACCCTCGGCTCCCGCGGCCTGCCCCCGCGCACCGTGACCGGCATCGTGCGACCCCTGCTCTCCACCCTGCTCCGCGACCCGGAGCTGACCACCTCCAGCCGCGTCGCCGACCTCGCGCTGCGCACCTTCGCCCGGGGCCGCCTCGCCGTGCCCGAGGGCGGCGCCGCCACCCTGCCCGGCCTGCTCGCGGCAGCCCTGCCGCCCGGCACGGTCCGCACCGGGATCCGGGTGCGGTCGGTGGCGACCAACCTCGTCACCACCGAGGAGCACGGCGACTTCGGCTGTCGCGCCGTCCTGCTCGCCACCGGCGCCCGGGCCGCCGCCGGACTCCTCCCGGGGCTGCGCGTACCGGCCTTCCACGAGGTCACCGTCATCCACCACGCGACCCCCGAACCCCTGTCCTGGGACGGCTCCCTGCTCCTGGACGCCGACCCGAAGTGGCCGCTCGCCCACACCACCGTGATGAGCGCCGTCGACCCCACCCGGGCCCCCGCCGGCCGCAGCCTGGTCACCACCACCGTGCACGGCCCGCCGCCGCCCGCCCGGACGGTCGCCTCCCGGCTGGCCCGGCTGTACGACACCCCGACGCGGGACTGGGAGCTGCTGGCCGTCCACCACACCCCGGAGGCCGTCCCGGCGATGCCCCCGCCCCACGACCGGCAGCGGCCCGTCCGGGTCCTGGCCGGGCTCTACGTCTGCGGGGACCACCGCGACTCCAACACCGTCCAGGGCGCCCTGCACTCCGCCCGCCGCGCCGCGACCGCCCTGCTGCGCGACTTCGGCATCCCGCTGCCCGCCCTGCCGGAGCCCGCCCTCCCGGCGGCCGCCTGAAACCACCGGCCACGGGCCCGGCCCCCGCACGGGGGGCCGGGCCCACCCCGGTCAGCTCAGCGCCGACACCCGGTCCCGGTACGTCCGCACCGCCGAGGCGTCCCGGTACGGCTCCAGCCGCCGCTCGAAGTCCCGTACGTACTCCACCGCGCGCACCGACCGCATCTCCATCGCCTGCTGTGCCGCCTCCGCCCCCAGGGCGCACGCCTGGTCCAGCTCGCCCAGCCCCAGCCGCGCCGTGGCCAGCACCACCCGGCAGAACAGCCGCGAGCGCGCGAAGCCCGGCGCCCGCAGCTGGAGCGAGCGCTCCGCGTGCTGGGCCGAGGCCCGGTACTGCTGGAGGTCCCGGTGGCAGTGCCCGAACTCGTCCGCCAGCTGCCCCTCGTCGAACAGCCGCGCCCAGTGCGGTACGTCGTCCCCCGGCCGGGCCGCGCCCAGCGCCCGCTCCGCCCGCACCAGCGAGGCCGTCGCCGCCCGCACCTCGCCCAGCACCGCGTGCCCGCGGGCCTCCGAGGCGTGCAGCAGCGACTGCACCACCGGCGGCGGGCCCGACCCCACGCCCTGCTGGGCGACCCGGGCCAGCTGCACCGCCTCCCGGCCGTGCCCCAGGTAGACCGCCTGGCGGCTCATGGTGATCAGCACGTAGGACCCGTACGGCCGGTCCCCGGCGGCCTGCGCGAGGCGCAGCGCCTGGACGAAGTACCGCTGGGCCAGCCCGTGCGCGGCGATGTCGTACGAGGTCCAGCCCGCGAGCCGGGTCAGGTCGGCGGCCGCGGCGAACAGCCGGCGCCCGGTGGTCTCCCCGTAGGTGCCGCGCAGCATCGGCTCGGCCTCGTGCTCCAGGTAGCGCACCAGCGCCTGCCGGGCGTGGCCGCCGCCGTAGGTGTGGTCCAGGGTCCGGAACAGCTCGCTCACCGAGCGCAGTGCCGCGATGTCCCCGCTGGTCACCCGCTGCCCGGGCCCGCGGTCGATCTGCCGCTGCCGGGGGACGGAGGCGCGGCCCTGGGCGGGCACCCGGTGCGCGGCGGGGTCGGCGCCGCGGCCGACGCGTTCGTCGGCCCGCCCGATGAGCCAGTCCCGGCTGGGCACCACCAGCCCGGCCGGGGTGAAGGCGATCTTGCGCAGCTCGGCGTGCGACCCGGAGTCCTTGCGCCACAGCCCGCTCGCGATGTCCACGGCCTCCTCCGGGGTGGCCGCGAACTCCAGTCCGGCGTAGACGGGAGCGCACGCGTCGAGGCCCAGATCCTGTGCCGACAGCCGCCGCCCGAGGCGCCGCGTGAAGACCTCCGCGATCAGCGCCGGGGTGGTGCCGCGGGGCTGCTGGCCGCGTAGCCAGCGGGTCACGGAGGTTTTGTCGTACCGCAGGTCCAGACCGTGTTCCAGACCGAGCTGGTCGACACGGCGGGCGAGCCCGGCGTTGGAGAACCCGGCTTCCGCGATCAGTGCCGCGAGCTGCCGGTTGGGGACACGCTGGGCAGGTCGTTCGGTCATCGGCTCCACGGTTTCCGTACGTGACGGACCGGAGTCCCGGCCCTGTGAACGGCGTGAATGTAGCGGCCAACTCCGCTCACACCGCCCTCTCTGCCCCACATTCATCCGATCGTGTGCAGAATGGGTAGGGCTCTTTACGGACCGGCCCACCCGGTCCGCGTACGCTGCGCCACATGACCCGCCGTTCCCCCAGGGCCTACCTCCCCGATCCGTACGCGGAGTCCACCGCCCCGCTCCCCGCCCCCGAACTCACCGAGGCGGAGTGCCGCCGCTGCGGCACCCTCATCGCGGGACTGGACGGGCGCTACGCGTGCGGGGTGTGCGGCTGGGTCAACGACCACTCCGAGGGCCACCGCCGGCTGCCGAGGGCCGACGAGGACCCGGACCGGCCGCCCGCGGGCCGCAGGCGCCCCCGCCGGCTGCCGGCCGCCCCGCCGCCGGAGGCCGGGCCGGGGGCCCGAGCGGAGGCCGGGCCGGGGGCCTGAGGGGCCGCCTGGGGGTCGCCGTACTCTTGACCGGTGCGATGGGTGCACACAGCAGGTTCAACGAGGAGGCGCTGCGGTGACTGAGCTTCGGTTTGTCCATCTGGGCTTCGGGCCGGAATCCGTCGAGTACACCGAGGCGTGGGAAGAGCAGCGCCGGGTGCACGCGGCCCGCTTCGCGGACGAGATCGACGACACCTGCCTGATGGTGGAGCACGAGCCGGTCTACACCGCCGGCCGCCGCACCGACCCCAGCGAGCGCCCCCTGGACGGGACCCCGGTCATCGACGTGGACCGCGGCGGCAAGATCACCTGGCACGGCCCCGGCCAGCTGGTCGGCTACCCGATCATGAAGCTGCCCCGCCCCGTCGACGTGGTCGCCCACGTGCGCCGGCTGGAGGACGCCCTCATCCGCACCGCCGCAGACTTCGGCCTGGAGACCACCCGCGTCGAGGGCCGCTCCGGGGTCTGGGTGCTCGGCGACCCCGTGGAGCAGCGCCCGCGGATAGGCGGCCTCTCCCTGGACTTCAGCGCGCCCGCCCAGGACCCGCGCACCGGCGACGACGAGTTCGACGCCCGCCTCTTCGGCCCCGAGTACGCCCCGTCCAACGCCGGCCAGCGCCGCGAGGACCGCAAGCTGGCCGCCATCGGCATCCGCGTCGCCAAGGGCGTCACGATGCACGGCTTCTCCCTGAACGTGAACCCGGACAGCACCTGGTTCGACCGGATCATCCCGTGCGGGATCCGGGACGCCGGTGTGACCTCGCTCTCGTACGAACTGGGCCGCGAGGTCACCATCGCGGAGGTGCTGCCGGTCGTCGAACGGCACCTGAAGGACGTGCTGGAGCAGGCCGAGCTGAAGCCGCGGGAGATCGAAGCCGCCGGGGCCTGAGCCGCCCCGGGAATGCCGCCGGGCGGCCCCCGGTTGCCGGACGTAAGAGCGTACGAATTACGGGCGTACCCTGGTGGGCGCCGAACTATCGAAGTCACAGGGAGCCGGTCGTGTCCGCAGTCGCACCCGACGGACGCAAGATGCTGCGCCTGGAGGTCCGTAACAGCCAGACCCCCATCGAGCGCAAGCCCGAGTGGATCAAGACCCGGGCGAAGATGGGTCCCGAGTACACCAAGATGCAGGCCCTGGTGAAGGGCGAAGGACTGCACACGGTGTGCCAGGAAGCCGGCTGTCCGAACATCTACGAATGCTGGGAGGACCGCGAGGCCACCTTCCTCATCGGCGGCGACCAGTGCACCCGGCGCTGTGACTTCTGCCAGATCGACACGGGCAAGCCCGAGGCCCTGGACCGGGACGAGCCCCGTCGCGTGGGCGAGTCCGTGGTCACCATGGACCTGAACTACGCCACCATCACCGGCGTCGCCCGCGACGACCTGGCGGACGGCGGCGCGTGGCTCTACGCGGAGACCGTGCGCCAGATCCACCAGCAGACGGCCGGCCGCGAGGGCGGCCACACCAAGGTCGAGCTGCTGGCCCCCGACTTCAACGCGGTCCCGGAGCTGCTGGAGGAGGTCTTCGCCTCCCGCCCCGAGGTCTTCGCGCACAACGTCGAGACCGTGCCGCGCATCTTCAAGCGCATCCGCCCCGGCTTCCGCTACGAGCGCTCGCTCGACGTGATCCGGCAGGCCCGCGCCTACGGCCTCGTCACCAAGTCCAACCTGATCCTGGGCATGGGCGAGGAGCGCGAGGAGGTCTCGGAGGCGCTGAAGGAGCTGCACGAGGCCGGCTGCGAGCTCATCACCATCACCCAGTACCTGCGGCCCTCGCCGCGGCACCACCCCGTGGAGCGCTGGGTGAAGCCGGCCGAGTTCGTGGAGCTGGCGAAGGAGGCCGAGGAGATCGGCTTCTCCGGTGTCATGTCGGGTCCGCTGGTCCGGTCCTCGTACCGCGCCGGCCGCCTCTACAACCAGGCCATGGAGAAGCGCGCGGGCGTCTGACCGCCGGGCGATCTGACGCTGTGTGCGTGTGAACTCACGCACAATTCCTACCAATCGGTAACACCGCATAGACGCGGCCCCTAGGCTCTTTTCGTGTGAGGAGCCCGGCGGGCCGCGTCTTTGTTTGCAACGTGTCCATCACATTTGACCGACCGGTCACGCCCTGGTAACACCAGTCAGTGACGCTGGATCCACGCACCGCACACGCAATCGATGCGAGCAGCGAGAGTAGGGGTCGACATCATGCAGGCCGCGCCAGTCCGCGCCATCGCCATTCCGTCCTTCACCGAGGCCTTCCGCGGCCTGGAATCGCTGCTCATGAGCGGTGCCCGGCGCAACGCCTGGACGGCCGTCCTGGAGGACCGCCGCCGGGCGAAGGACCGCGTGGAAACCGAGCACGTACTCGAGGCCGCGGCGACCCGGACCCCGCAGGACACGTAAACTTCGCCTTATGGCGAGGAAGTCAAACGCAGAGACTGCTGCGAACCCCGGGCGACTGAAGCAGATCGCCCTGACGTACAAGATGACGCGCAAGGCCGACCCCAAGGTCGGTCTCATCGTCGCGGGCGTGGGAATCGTCACCTTCGGTGTCTTCCTTGCGATCGGCTTCCTGATCGGCCACCCGGTCTACCTGGGCATCCTGGGCTTCCTGGTGGCGTTCCTCGCGATGGCGATCGTCTTCGGGCGGCGGGCCGAGCAGGCCGCCTTCGGGCAGATGGAAGGGCAGCCGGGCGCTGCCGCGGCCGTACTGGACAACGTCGGACGGGGCTGGACGACCACCCCGGCCGTCGCGATGAACCGCAACCAGGACATCGTCCACCGGGCCGTCGGCAAGGCCGGCGTGGTCCTGATCGCGGAGGGCAACCCGAACCGGGTCAAGACCCTGCTCGCGGCCGAGAAGAAGAAGCTGGCGCGGATCATGCCCGACGTCCCGGTCCACGACTTCATCGTGGGCAACGGCGAGGGCGAGGTGCCGCTCAAGAAGGTCCGCACGACGCTGCTGAAGCTGCCGCGCGTGCTGTCCGGCCCGCAGATCACGCAGGCCAACGACAAGCTGCGGGCCATGGGCGACCTCATGAGCAACATGCCGGTCCCGAAGGGCCCGATGCCCAAGGGCATGCGCATGCCGCGCGGCGGAAAGATGCGCTGACCCCACTCCTCGTATACACACAGGGGCGCCCCCGAGCCGGATGGCTCGGGGGCGCCCCGGTGTGGGTAAAAAACCGTGTGGGCCCGCGGCGGGGTACCCCCCCAGCCCCCCGGGGGGTAGGA